>CAMFJT010000062.1 GCA_945957125.1 uncultured Rhodospirillales bacterium
CCCCCCCCCCCCCCCCCCCCCCCCCCCCCCCCCCCCTTCGTCGGCAGCGTCAGATGTGTATAAGAGACAGCGCCACGGCATTGCCGACCGCGGCGGCGGTCGGCCCGACCGAGCATTCACCAACGCCGAGCGAGGGATGTCCGGCGCCATCGACCAGCTCGGCGTGGATCTCCGGCACCTCGCTGAAACGCAGGATGGGATAGCCGTCCCAGTCGATCGAGGCGATGCCGTGGTCGTCGAACCGGACCTGCTCCTTCAGCGTCCAGCTCAGCGCCTGGATGATGCCGCCCTCGAGCTGGTTGCGCGCGCCGTCGGGATTGACGACCAGCCCGGCATCGGCGACGCACCACACGCGATCGACGCGGACGCTCTCCTCGACCGTCACCGCGGCGGCGACGGCAGCGTACGCCGCGCGATTCTTGTAGCGCGCGAAGGCCATGCCCAGGCCCTTGCCGTCCCTGCCCGGACCGCGGGAGTTCCAGCCCGCCAGCTCGGCGACCCGCTCCACCAGGCGTCGCGCCCGCGGCTCGGACAGGATCGAAAGGCGATAGGCCACCGGGTCCTCGCCCGCCCGCGCCGCCAGCTCGTCGATCAGCGATTCGATGGCATAGACGTTGGGCAGCGCCCCCAGCCCGCGCAACGCGGAGGTGCGCACCGGCGCGCGCTGCACCAGGTGATGGAGGATGCGATGCGCCGGCACGTCGTAGAGCGGCACGGCGTTGCGCGTGCCGCCGCCGCCCCGCGCTTCGGTCGGATCGGTCGGCTGGACCTCGGGCGGCGGGTTCGGCAGCGCTTCGGTCGCGAGCAGGAAGCCGCTGCCGCTGCCCGGCCGCTGCACGTGGGTGGCGCTCCAGATCTCGGTCGTCCAGTCGGCCGGCCGGCCGCGCTCGTCGAGATCGACATGCAAGGTCACCAGCATGGCGGGACCGACCGGCTCGAAGGCGAACTCCTCCTCGCGCCGCCATTGCAGGCGGACCCAGCGGCCGGGAAGGCGTATCGCCACCAGCGCGGCATCGAGCGCGGCATCGTCGGCGCCGTTATGGCCATAGCAGCCCGGCCCCTGCACATGCGTCGCGGTGATCGCCTCGATCGGCAGGCCGAGCGCCATTGCGAGGTTCTTCCGCAGCGGATGCATGCCCTGGCCATGAGAGCGCACGGTGAGATGGCCGTCGCGAAACTCGGCCAGCGCGCAGGACGGCCCCATCGAGGCATGCGCCACATAGGGCCGCGAGACGGTGATCTTCACGGGATTCTTCGGCGGGTCGGTCGGCGGCGGGGCGCCGAGACGCCGTTCCTCGGCCGGCTGCCCCTTCAGCCAGGCCGCTTCCTGCTGTGCCGGGGTGAGCACGCGCTGGCCGTCCCAGATTGCATGCGCCGGCGCGGCGGCGGCCGCCGCCTGCGCGACCCCTTCGATCGGACTGACGAAGGCCACGAAGCTCGCTTCCCGCACGATCTGCAGGTCGCCCCTCGCGGCACGCCGGATCGCGGCTTCGTCGAGCGAGACGAGAGACGCGCCGGGATTGGGCTGCCGCAGGGTGCGGGCATGCAGCACATCGGGCGGCAGCACGTCGTGCACGAAAGCGGCACCGCTGACCTTCGCCGGCAGGTCGCGCCGCGGCACCGAATGGCCGACGATCTTGTAGGCATCGGCCTTCTTCGGCGGCACGCTGCCGGTCGCGGGCTGCGAGAGGTCGAGTTCCGCCGCGACGCTCCAGTAGTCCTGGCCGGTGGCCGCTCCATTCTGCAGGAAGCGCCCGTCGACGACGCTCAGCTCGTCGGGGCTGCAGTTCAGGCGCAGCGCCGCGCGATCGAGCGCCTTGGCCCGCACCTCGGCGCAGACCAGCCGGATCGAGCCGCCCGACATCTCGATCGACAGCGACGAGGTCGTGTACATCTCGTCCGGCCCGCGATCGGTGTCGCCCGACAGCACCGCGACCCGCTCGAGCGGCACGTCGAGTTCCTCGGCTGCGATCTGGCCCAGCGCGGTCACGACGCCCTGGCCGATCTCCACCTTGCCGGTGGCGATGCGCACGGTGCGATCCGCATTGAAATGGATCCAGCGGTCGAGCCGCGGATTGTCGACCAGGCTGGTCGGCAGCACGGTCGCGCTCATGCCGCCCTCCCCGCCCGCTCGACGGCGCGGAGGATGCGCTGGTGCGCGCCGCAGCGGCACAGGTGGCGATCGAGCGCCGTCACGATCTCCGCGCGCGTCGGCGCCGGGTTGCGGTCGAGCAGCGCCTTGGCCGACATGATGATGCCGGAGAGGCAGTAGCCGCACTGGCCGGCCTGCTCGTCGAGGAAGGCTTGCTGGATCGGATGAGGCCGCTCCGGCGAACCGAGACTCTCGATCGTCGTCACGTTGCGCCCCGCGACGGTCCCGACCTCGCGCGTACAGGCATAGGCCGGCTGGCCATCGACCAGCACCATGCAGGCGCCGCACTGCTCGAGGCCGCAGCCGTAGCGTGTCCCCGTCAGCTCGAGGTGGTTGCGCAGCACTTCCAGCAGCGAGGTTGTGTCGGGCACGTCCACGCTGCGGACGATGCCGTTCACAGTCAGTGCGATCGCCATTGTTTCCTCCCCTGCCGATGGTCGCAGTGATAGCATTCGCGTCCATCCCACGCAGTTGGGAAGAACGGAGGAAACATGGCAATCTCCCGTCGACAGGCCTCGGCGTTGGCGCTCCTCGCGCTCGGGACGACCGCCGCGCCCGCCCTGGCGCAAAACAACGATGCCGCCGCGGTCGCCGAAGCCGTCGCCGCGCTCACCAAGGCGATGCTCAACGCCGACAGGGCCAAGCTCGAATCTCTGGTCGCCGACCCGTTGAGCTACGGCCATTCGGGCGGCGTGATCCAGGACAAGAAGGATTTCGTCGACGTCATCGCCAGCAAGAAGACCGTCTACAAGTCGATCGAGCTTTCGAAGCAGACGGTCGCGATCGCCGGCGACAACGCGATCGTGCGTCACGCCTGGGAAAGCGAGAGCGGCAGCGGCGACGGGAAGTGGACGGTGTCCAAGATCGGCGTGCTGCAGGTCTGGCAGAAAGGGCCCGGCGGCTGGCGGCTGCTCGCCCGTCAGGCGTTCAAGGTCTGACCCAGGTCGGCCTACGTGGCGTAATCCGGGCTGATCCGGTCGAGCTTGCGGCGCAGCGCCGTCCACGGGCGCTGGCCCTTGGCGCTCTGGGTCGCGAAGCCGTCGAACTGGCTGGCGGTATGCTCGGCCACCTCGGGCGGCGGCAGCGTGATCTTCTGCCCGCCCTGCGTGGCGGCGACCTGGATGCGGCAGGCCTGCTCCAGATAGTACATGTAGTAGAAGGCCTCGCCGACCGTGCGGCCGCAGGTCAGCAGGCCGTGATGCTTCAGGATCATCGCCTTGCGGTCGCCGAGGTCGCGCACCAGCCGCTCGCGCTCGTCGAGGTCGACCGCGACGCCCTCATAGTCGTGGTAGGCGACGCGCCCGTAGAACTCCATCGACATCTGATTGAGCGGCAGCAGCCCCTGCTCCTGCGCCGCCACGGCCATGCCCGCCGTGGTGTGCGTGTGCATCACGCAATGGGCGTCCTCGCGGCTCATATGGACGGCCGAATGGATGGTGAAGCCCGCATTGTTGATCTTGGACTCCTCCTCCGACTCGATCGCGTGGCCGTCGGGATCGACTGCGACCAGGCTCGACGCGGTGATCTCGTCGAACAGGTAGCCGTAGGGATTGAGCAGGAAGCGATGGCCTTCGCCCGGGATACGCATCGACAGGTGCGTGAAGATGAGATCGTCCATGCCGAAATGGGCGATCAGCCGGTAAGCCGCGGCGAGGTCGCAGCGGGCCTCCCATTCCTGTGGATCGACATTCCGCATCGGGCACCTCCTGCTTCGCGCGATGCAGCCATCATGCCACTCTGACCCCATGACGCGCCATGCTGCACCGTCCCGCGCCGATCCGCTCGACAGCGACCGGATGATGGCCGATATCGCGCGCTACGAGGCGTTCGGGCTTCATCGCTACGGCCTGCCCTCGGCCGAAGCGACGCTGGACTGGATCGCCTCGGAGCTGCTTCTCGCCGGCCTCGAGGTCACCGCGCAGCCCTTCGAGATCGACCGGCAGTACAGGCTCGAAGCGGCGTCTCTTCGGATCGGCGAGCGGACGATCGACGTCGTACCGCAATGGTGGCCGCCGGAGGCGCCGGCGAGCTTTAACCTTACCGCCCCGATCGGCCCTGGCGGTTTCGTGCGGGTCAGCCTGCCGTACGACCGGGGCGCCTACCTCGATAGCGATCACCGTGCCCGGCTCGAACAGGCCTTCGCGACCCGGCCGAAGGCCGTCCTGCTCGACATCGCCCATCCCAGCGGCGAGATCTTCGCCTACAACGTCGACCAGGCCAGCAAGCCGTGGCCGGTCCCCGTGCTCCTCGTCGCGCGCAAGGACACCGACTTGCTGCGAGACGGCGCGGAGGCAACGGCCTCCGTGCGCGCCGCCTATCGGCTTGACGTGGAGGGCCGCAACATCATCGGCCGACTCGATCGCGGCCGGCCCAGATGGCTGGTGATCTCGACGCCGGTAACGAGCTGGTTCACCAGCACCTGCGAGCGCGGGCCGGGCATCGCGGGCTTCCTGGCAATGGCGCGGCTCGCCAAAGAGAGGTTCACCGCGCACAACCTGGTGTTCGTGGCGACCTCGGGCCACGAGATCGGTCACGGCGGCATGGAGCACTTCCTGCGGGACGGCGCGCCGCCGCCGGCTGCGACGGCGGCATGGGCGCATTTCGGCGCCTCCCTCGCCTGCCGCGAGCCGGTCGGGACGGCAATCAACAGCTCGGCCCGACTGGCGGCGCTGGTCGACCGGCACTTCGCCCGCATCACGGGAACCCGCGTCACGGGGGAGAAAGCCGCCATAGGCGAGCTACGCGAGGTGCATGCCGCCGGTTACCCCGGCTTCTTCGGCATGGCCGGCTCGCACCGGCTCTTCCATACGCCCGCGGACACGATCGCCGCGGTCGATCCCGCCCTGCTCACTCCCATGGCAAAGGCGTTCGCCGACACGCTCGCCGCGGTGCCCTGAGCGCTTTTGAGCGTCTTCGATCAGCTGGGAGCGATGGCGCAAGCCGAAGAAAGAGCGGCTCTGGAGGGCCGCGCTCCCAGCGGCATGACATCCGTTGGGAGAATTCACGAATCCTCAATCAGATCGGGTCACGCACCAGCGGGCCGGTCGAGCAGTGGATGCCGCCGCCGCCGAGATAGACCTTGTCGTACGGCACCAGCCGGATCGAGATGTTGGCGTCGTTTAGCTTGTCGAGCGTGCGCGGGCTGACCTGGTCGGCGATCAGGATGCGGCCGGGCCGCACGGCGAGGCAGTTGATCGTCCAAACGGGATCGTCGGGACAGACCTCGATGGTCCGGATCTTCAGCTCCTTGAGACGTTCGAGGAAGGTGAACGGAAGCTGCGTCGGGTTGATCAAGGCCGTATCGACATCGATCATCACGAAGTTGCCGTCGATATGCAGCCGGTAGCCGGTGAGATGGACCCGGATCAGCTCGATGCCCTGGACCTTCAGCACCTCCTCAAGCTGGCGCGCACCTTCCTCGTTCACGCGACTGGAGATACCGACCACCGCGGTCTTCGGGTTGATGAAGGCGAAGGAGCCGCCCTCCATGATGCCGGTGCCGTGGATGGTGCGCAGGATCGGCATGCCCATCCTGGCGAGCGTGCGCGTCACCGGCAGTTCCTCGCCGCGACGAACCGGCGGCCCCATGCGGGTGACGATCGCGCCGCCGTTCACGGCGATCACCGAATCGCGGGTATAGACGGACTTCATCTTGCCCGGCGCACAGGCATCGAGGAACACGATCTCGACCTGCTCCTCGCGCAGCGCCTCGACCAGCCCATCGTGCTGCGCCTGTTGCGCCTCGAGGTCGGGCACAACGTCGCCGCGCCAGTACCAGCCCTTGTCGGGATCGCCGTAGGCGCCGATCTCGGGCAGCTTCTTCGCCGGATCGACGATCTTCAGCTCGTCGCCCGGCCGGTGCATCAGCACCTTGCGCAGGTTGCCCACGTCGCTGTTGCAGCCCCAGCTCTGGCCCCAGACCTCGACCTGCTCGCTCTCCGTCTCGAAGGCCGGCTCCGGCCGCGACGCGAAGGTCTTGATCAGCATGTTGTAGCGGTATTCAGACTCCGTCACGATTCCCATGGTTTCCTCCTCGTTCCGATCGTTCGTCAGCCTTCCTTGCGGCGCCGCATCCTGAGATCGAGCACCAGCAGCACCGCCGTCAGCGCGATCATGATCGTGGCGACCGCCGCCATGGTGGGATCGAGATGCTCGTTGATGCCGTCCCAGATCCGCCGCGGCAGGGTGAAGACGGCGCGGCTGGCGATGAACAGCACGATCACCAGCTCGTCCCAGCTGTGGATGAAGGCGAAGATCGCGCCCGAGACCACGCCCGGCAGGATGCCAGGCAGCACGACGCGACGCAGCGTCTGGAATGCGCTGGCGCCGAGATTGCGTGCCGCCTGCTCGAGCCGCGCGTCGAAGCCCGCCAGCGCCGTCGAGACGGTCACGACGACATAGGGGATGCCGGTCACCGCATGGACCAGGATCACGCCGGTGTAGGTGTCGAGCAGGCGCAGATCGACCCAGAAGCGGTAGATGCCGAGCGCGTAGACGATGGTCGGCACGACGATCGGCACCAGCATCATCGCCCGCACCGCCTCGCCCGCGCGGCTCGACAGGCGCCAGCACCCGATCGCGCAGAGCGTGCCGGCGGTGACGGAGATCGCCGTGGCGACGACGCCGATATAGAGGCTCTGCCCGATGCTGCCGAGCCATTCGGCACTGCCGAACAGGTTGACGTAGTGCTTGAAGGAGATGCCCTCCTCCGGCAGCGACAGGTAGCGCTTGTCGGTCAGCGAGACCGGGAAGACGATGGTGATCGGCAGCACAAGGAAGCAGATCACCGCCCAGCCGACCGATCGCGTGAGGCGTGTCGGGTTCATCTCACTTCGCCCCGAACAGGGTGCGCAGGTCGACCAGGCGGCTCAGCGCGAACATCAGCGCGAAGATCGTGGCGACCAGGGTCGAAGCGATCATCGTGCCGACGCCCCAGCGCAGGGATTCATGGATCTGCACGTTGATGTACTCGGCGACCATGATGGTCTTGCCGCCGCCCAGGATGGCGGGCGTGATGAAGAAGCCCAGCGAGAAGATGAAAACCAGCAGTCCCGCGCCGATCACGCCGGGCAGGCTGAGGGGCAGGAAGACGCGCACGAAGGTCTGAGTCGCGCTCGCGCCCAGCCCACGCGAGGCGGCGAGCACGCGGCCGTCGATGTCGCGCATCGCGGCCCACAGCGGCAGGATGCCGAGCGGCAGCATGTAGTGCACCATGCCGATCGTGACGCCGATCTCGTTCCACATCAGCGCCAACGGCTCGTCGATCGCGCCCATGCCGATCAGCGCATTGTTCACCAGCCCCTGCCGGCGCAGCAGCGTCACCCAGGCGAAGGCGCGAACCAGCACCGACATCCACAGAGGCAGCAGCACGCCCAGCATCATCAACCGCTGCGCCGTCGGCCGCGCATGGGTCAGCACGTAGGCCACGACATAGGCGAGCACGAGGGTGATGGACGTGGTGAACACGCAGATGCGCAGGGTCGTCAGCAGCACCCGCTGGATCGGCGCGGACGTGAAGAGCAACGCGTAATTGCCGAGCCCCGGCTCGGGCTCCATCACGCTGATCGCCAGCACGCGGGCGAGCGGCAGGAAATAGACCACGCCGACCAGCAGCAACGCCGGCGCGATCAGCAGCCAGGCCGAACGCCGGTCGTTCATGGCTGGGACCGCGCCACTCCGTGGCGCTTCATGTCGATGAGCGCCACGGAGTGGCGCGATCCCAGCGTCATGACGCGATCATGTCGAGGAATTCCTGCCGGGTCCTGGCGTAGTTCTTCTCGTACCACTCGCCGTCGATCTTGGCCTGGACCTTGACGTTGTCGGGAGACGCCGGATCGAGCGGCTTCAGCTCGGCCGGCACGAGCGGCGCGGCGGCGGGATTGGCCGGCCCGTTGCCGAGCGCGGCAAGCAACTTCACCTGGCCCTCCGGCTCCTGCATGGAGGCGATCGCGACCCACACCTGCTTGCCGGCCGGATTGCCCTTCGGGACGACCCACAAGCCGGGCTGCAGCAGCCCGCCGTCGAAGCTGAACGTCACCTTCCCCTTGGTGTCGCGCTGCAACAGCGTGGCGCGGGTGTTCCACAGCCAGCCCATCACGACCTCGCCGTCGCGCAGCATGCTCTGGCTCTCCGCGCCGGTGCCCCAGAACAGCAGGTCCTTCTTGATCGCGGCGATCTTCTTCAGCGCGCGCGGCACGTCGAGCGGATAGAGCTGGTCCTTCGGCACGCCGTCGGCCATCAGCGCCAGCTCGTACATCGCCTGACTGTCCTTGCGCATCAGCCGCTTGCCCGGATATTTCTTGAAATCGAAGAAGTCGGCGAGCGTGGGCTTCTCCTTCACCTTGGCGGTGTCCCACGCCATCACGGTCGAGAACATGTAGTTGCAGACGCCGTACTTGTAGGCGAAGCCCGACAGCACCTTGTTCTTGTCGACGACGGAGTAGTCGATCTCCTCGAGCAGCCCGGCCGGTCCCAGCTCGCCGGTGCCGCCGAGGCCGGAATCGGCGACATCCCAGGTGACGTTCTTGGCCATCACCATGGTCTTGATCTTGCCGTTCGACGGCCCCGAGCCGTCGATCACCATCTTGCCGCCGGTCTTCTTCTCGTACGGCACGACGAAGGCCTCGGTCATCGCCTTCACCGCATCACCGCCGAAGTTGCACAGCACGACCTCCTTCGGCGCCTGAGCGCGGGCCGCACCGCTCGCGCCGGCCAGGCCGAGCGCCGCCGCGCCGCCCAGCACCCCGCGGCGCCCGAGGGCCCGAATCTCGGCGAAATCCTCGGCAAAAGTCTGAAGCTTGATCATGCGATGTCTCCCTTCGTCAGTCCTGCTCCACGCGGATCGAAGCATCGGCATCCCAGCCGAGCGTGATCTTGCTCCCGATGACCGGCGGCGCGCCATGCCGCCAGGTCGGCACGGTGACGGCCAGCCGTCCGACCGCCGTGTCGACCAGCAGGTGGAATGCCGTGCCGAGATAGCTGAACTCCGCGATCGTGCCGTCGAGGATGTTGACGAGCTGCGAGCCCGGCTCGACCGGCCGGATGCGCTCGGGCCGCAGGGCCACCAGCACGGCGGTGCCAACGTCCGGCTTGCGCTCCGGCCCGAGCTGCACGAAGAGCTCGCTGCCGCAACGGAAGACGAAGCCGTCGGCCGAGGTCTGCTCGACCTTTCCGGCAAGGAAGTTGCTGCGCCCGAGGAACTCCGCGACGAAGCGCGTCGCCGGCCGCTCGTAGAGCTCGCTCGGCGTGCCGAGCTGCAGCAGCCGGCCGTCGCGCAGGATGGCGACGCGGTCGGACATGCTGAGCGCCTCGTCCTGGTCATGCGTCACATAGACGAAGGTTAGGCCGACCTTGCGATGGAATGCCTTGAGCTCGATCTGCATGTCGGCGCGGAGCTTGCGGTCGAGCGCGCTCAGCGGCTCGTCGAGCAGCAGCAGATGAGGCGAGAAGACCAGCGCGCGGGCAAGCGCCACCCGCTGCTGCTGGCCGCCCGAGAGCTGGCGCGGCAGACGGTCGGCCAGGGCGCCGAGCTGGACCAGCCCCAGCGCATCGCCGACTTTACGGTCGATCTCGGACTTCGGCATGCCGCGCACTTCGAGCGGAAAGGCGATGTTGCGGGCAACGGTGAGGTGCGGGAAGAGCGCATAGCCTTGGAACACCATGCCGAAATTGCGCTTGTCCGGAGGCAGGTGCTGGATGGGTTGCCCGTTGAGCAGGATGCGGCCGCCGGTCGGCGTCACGAAGCCTGCGATCGCCATCAGCATCGTGGTCTTTCCCGAACCCGACGGTCCGAGCAGCGTCAGGAACTCGCCTCGCGCGATGCTCAGCGACACCCCGTCGAGTGCCGCAACGGTTCCATAGTGCTTCGAGAGCCCGTCGAGCGACAGTTCCTGCAGCCCGGCCATCAACTTTTCCGCACGATGCCCTTACCCCCTGCGGGCATCATGCGATGGTCGTGCCAAAGTCGCAATCAGCCGCGGTCGGCCGCGCGCACCAGGGTCGGCAGCATCGTGCCGATGGTCTGGGAAAGGGCTCGTACCTGCCGCACGATGGCGTGCGGGACCGGCCCAACTTCGACGGCCAGCAGCGACAGTGCGTCCCGAACGGAGACGCATCCGTCTCGTACCGCTCGCCTCTGCCGATCGAAGGCGGGGTCGAGGCTGTACGGGCGGTCAAGGTCGGCGCACCACCTCGTCAACGCCGCATGTAGCGATGCCGGTGCGCCCGGCATGTCGGAGAGGCGCAGAAAGTCCCGCGCCGCCGCATCGATCCGTTCCAGCGCCGTAACGAGGCTGTCGATCTCCATGGTGCTGTCCGCGAGCTGGCAGGAATGCGTCGCCGTCACGCCGACGCGGCGCAGCAACCTGGCAGTGACGCGCCTCCTGAGGTTTCGATTGGCCGTGATCCACCCAACGTCGCTGCACAATCAGGCGTTGCGAGCCGACTGGGCAATCGCCATGCAATGTCCATATTGCCGTCGCTGCGGTGCCCTGCCGCCTCGGGAGGCTCCTTCCACAATTCCAGCAGCGAGCGCAAAGGAGAACGCGATGCCGGTTCATTGGACGATCTCCCATCCCTCGCGCCTGGTCGTCGCGGTCGCCAAGGACGAGGTGACGGTCGAGGATATCGAGCAGTATTTCGCCGGCGTCACCACGGAAGGCGCCATGGGCTATCGCAAGATTTTCGAGATCGCCGCGACGCCCCTCGCGCTCAGCCCGCGTCAGCTGCAGGCGTTGGGAGAGCGTATCGTGCTCTACGCCCGGCATGGCCAGGTCGGTCCGCTCGCCATCGTGGCGGCTTCGGCCGAAGGATTCGCCCAGGCCCAGCTCTTTGCCGGCGCCGCCACGGCAGGCCGGCCGCTGCGCATCTTCCGGGAACTGCATACTGCGCGTCGCTGGCTCGACGACCAGGACACGGCCGCTCAGTAGCCAGCGCGCGTTGCTCTGAGGCTCCCGTCAGGGCGAGTGGCGCGCGACGATGCGCGCCAACACTTCAGCCTTCCTGGCCGCCGACCGCGAAGGCTTGCCGAGCCGTACGAGGGCGCCTGATTCGAAGGCGGTGACGACGGCTTCGTGCACATAGCTCTTGCGGCAGACGGTAGGCGTGTTGGTCAACTCGTCGGCCACCGCGGTCACCGCCGTGCGCAGCTGCGAGCGGCGGCCGCGCGCGCTCGCTGCGGGCTCGGTCGCGGCCAGCGCCTCGAGAACGCTCGACGACGCCACGAGCGTGCGAAAGTCCTTGAGCGAGATACGGCGCCCCGCGATGCCGCAAAGATAAGCGTTCACGTCGCCGGCCCGCACGGTGCGCAATGCGCCATCCGGGTCGGCATATTGGAACAGGCGACGGCCGGGCAGCACCATCAGCGCTTCGACCGCCGCCTGCAATCGCGCGTCCCGGACTTCCTTCGACACCGGCTTGCCGCCCTTGGCCTTGAACCGCAGGACGAGGACACCGTCGCCGATCTTCACGTTCGACTTCAGCAGGGTGGTGGCGCCGCGTGTGCCGTGCTCGCGCGCATACGTCTCGCTACCGGCCCGGATCGCCGTCAGGCTGACCAGGCGCACGACGGCGGCCAACACGAAGGCCGCATCCACCGTCCCGGCATGCAGGGCGCGGGCAATGGCGCGGTCGATGTCCGGCAGCGAACGGGCGAGGCTGGACAGGCGGCGCGCCTTCAGAGCCTCGCGCACCTCGGTCCACCTCGGATGGTAGCGATATTGCAGGCGTCCTGCCGCATCGGTGCCGACGGCCTGCAGATGGGCCGAGGCATCGGGAGCGAAACGCACATCGCTATAGGCAGGCGGCACCGCCAACGCCTTGAAACGCGCAATGTCGGCGCGGGCGCGAAGGGGCGCCCCCGACGCGACATGGAAGGAAAACCCCGTCCCGCAACGCCGCCGGCGCACCGTCAGCGCCTCGGGTCCGACGATGGTCAGGCCCTTTTCGTGGGCAAGGGTGCGGACGAGCTTGCTGTGAGCCTTGGTCATGCGAATGGGAAACGTTGCCGCAGAGCCGCCGTTCCGTTGCAACTCCGCGCGCGGCCTGTCGTTGTGCCCGCATCCATGCCTTTGACACGACTCCTCGTGCCATTCCTCGCCCTCGTCTGCCTTTTCGGCATGATGCGAGGCATCGCCTTCGCCCAGACGGCCCCGTTCGATTTCGCCGCCGTCGAAGACGAAGCGCGCAAGCTGGCCAGCGCGCCCTACCGCGAGGTTCCCTCGATCGAGGGCGACATGCGCAAGCTCGGCTACGACCAGTACCGCGCGCTCCGCACCAGGCCGGAGACGGCCCTCTGGCGCGGCTCAAAAGGCCAGTTCCGCGTCGAGTTCTTCCCAGCGGGCTTCATCTACGAAAAGCCCGTGTCGATCGGCATCGTGGAGAACGGCAACGTCACACCGATGGCCATCGACAGCGGCCAGTTCGACTTCAGCGATACCGGTCTCAAGGACCCGCCCAAGCAGGTCTCACTCGCCGGCTTCAAGATTACCTACCCCCTCAATCGCCCGGACAAGCTCGACGAAGTGATCTCCTTTCTCGGCGCCAGCTATTTCCGACCCATCGGACGCGGCCAGGGGTACGGCAGCGCGGCGCGCGGCCTGGCGGTCGACACGGCGACGGGCCGGCCGGAGGAATTCCCCACCTTCCGCTCGTTCTGGCTCGTGAAACCCGCCGACGACGCAAACGAGCTGGTGGTCTGGGCCTTGCTCGACTCGCCCGCGGCAGCCGGTGCCTTCGCCTTCACCATCCGGCCCGGCGGCCGAACGATCCTGGACACGAAAGCCGTGCTGTTCATGCGCCACGACGTCTCGGTGCTGGGGATTGCACCGCTGACCTCCATGTTCTTCGCCGGCAAGGCTTCGCCCCCGCGCGACGACTATCGCCCGGAGATCCATGATGCCGACGGGCTGTTCATGGTGACGAGCAAGGGGGAGCGGATCTGGCGGCCTCTGGCCAACCCGTCGAGCCTAGGGGTCTCCTCGTTCGCCGATACCAATCCGCGCGGCTTCGGCTTGCTGCAGCGCGAGCGGGGTTTCGCCCAATATCAGGACAGCAGCGCGCGCCTGGAGGCGCGACCGAGCCTGTGGGTCGAGCCGGTCGGCGACTGGGGCGACGGAGAGGTGCGGCTGGTGGAAATCCCGACCCAGGCAGAGACCAACGACAACATCGTTGCCTTCTGGGTTTCTCGCTGGCCGGCCAAGCAGGGAAGCAGGCTCGAATACCGCTACCGCCTGTCCGCGCTGTCCGACGAGGCCGCTCTTTCACCGACGGCGCGCGTGGTGGCGACCCGCACCGCCGCCATCCCGTATAGCGGCAAGGGACGACGCGTCGTCGTCGAGTTTGCCGGAGGAGATCTCGCGGCGCTCCAGCCGGAGCAACCGGTCAACGCGAACGTCTCGATCGCCGGCGGCAAGCTGCTGCGCACCTACGTCGAGGCGGTGCCTTCGGAAAAGAGCTGGCGCCTCTTCATCGACTTCGAGCCCGAGGGCAAGAAGCCGGTCGATATGCGCGCCGCCCTCACGCTGCGCGGCAGCCCGCTCACCGAGACCTTCGTCACCGTGCACCGGCCTTGAGCCATGGCCATGCATCGCGCCGTTCGTCCATGGAGCCTCGATGCCTATGCCGGCAACGCCGGCTGGCGCCGCACTCTGCTCGGCTTGCTCGTCCTCGCGACGGCCTCCGCCGGTGCGTTCCTGATGTGGAAAGTGCTCGCCGCCAACGGCGTCAATGTCGCGGAAGTGGCGTTCCTCGCCGTGTTCGTGCTGATGTTCACGTGGATCGCGATCTCCTTCTGGAGCGGCGTCTTCGGCTTCCTGCTCGGCGTGTTGCGCCTTCATCCGGTGACGCTGCGCCGCCGCAGCCCGGCCGACGGCGACGTGCCGCCGCTTCGCGAGCGAACCGCGATCCTCGTGCCGGTCTACAACGAGGATCCGACCGACGTTTGCGCCCGGCTGGAGGCGAACTACCGCTCGCTGGAAGCGACCGGGCGAATCGACGCCTTCGATTTCTTCATGCTGAGCGACACGACGAATGCGGAGGTGGCCCGCGAGGAAGCGCTCGCCTGGTCTAGCCTGCGGGACCGGTTGCAGGCTGCGGGACGCCTGTTCTATCGCCGCCGCGAGGCCAATGCCGGCAAGAAGGCCGGCAATATCGCCGAATGGATCCAGACCCGCGGCGCGAGCTACGCTCACATGATCATCCTCGATGCCGACAGCACCATCGATGGCGACACGGTGGTGCGTCTGGCCGCCCTCATGGAAGCCAATCCGCGCACCGGCATCATCCAGACCCATATCGTACCGGCCGGTCGCGAGACGCTGTTCGCGCGCGCGCTCCAGTTCTCCACCCGCATGACCGGATCCGTGCTCGCGATGGGGACCAGCTTCTGGCAGATGGGCGAGGCGAACTATTACGGCCACAACGCGATCCTGCGCGTGCCGGCCTTCGCGGCCTGCTGCCGGCTGCCCGTGCTCTCGGGGCGGCCGCCGCTGGGCGGCGAGATCCTGAGCCACGATTTCGTCGAGGCCGCGTACCTGCGGCGTGGCGGCTGGCATTGCTGGATGTTGCCCGAGCTGCGCGGCAGCTACGAGGAGGTGCCGACCAATCTGCTCGACTACGCGGTGCGCGACCGTCGCTGGGTACAGGGCAACCTCCAGCACGCCCGCCTGATCGGCGAGCACGGCCTGCACGCCATGAGCCGGCTGCATCTCGGCATGGGCATCTTCGCCTACCTCGCCTCGCCGCTGTGGCTGCTCATGCTGTTGCTGAGCAGCAGCCTGGTGGTCGACCATACCCTGACGGGCGACGTCTATTTCGGCGCCACACGCAGCCTCTTCCCGATCTGGCCGCAGGTGCGCTGGCCCGAAATCCACGGGCTGCTCGCCCTGACCGGCGTGCTGCTGTTCGGCCCCAAGCTGCTGGCGCTTGCGCTGCGTCTCTGGTCGACGCGCAACGCCCGTCGCTTCGGGGGCCGGGCCAGGCTGATCCTGAGCTTCCTCGGCGAGATCGCCCTCAGCACGCTGCTGGCGCCGGTCATGATGCTGTTCCACACGACCTTCGTGGCGGGCATCCTCGCTGGCAATGCGGTGGGCTGGCCGGCCCAGCCGCGGGGCGATCGCGGGATGCCGTGGAAGGTAGCGTTGCGGCGCCACATCGCACATGCGCTGATCGGCGTGGCCGCGATGGTCACGCTCGGCTTGCTCACGCCCGCCTACCTTCCCTGGATCCTGCCGGTCGTCGCGGGCCTCATCCTCTCGATCCCGATCGCAGTGCTGACCAGCCGGCGAGACGTCGGCGTCGCGGCTCGGCGGGCGGGAGTTTTCATCACCCCCGAGGAAGGCGGCTCAACGAAAACGTGAAGCATGTGAAGGCGGGCCTGCGCTACTGTCGATTCCTCCACTTCGGGAGGACACGATGAAGCGCTCGCTTCTCACCGCCATCGCTTCGGTCGCCTTGGCGTCGCCTGCGCTGCAGGCGGCAGCTCAGACCGTCGACCGGCTCTACATCATGGACTGCGGACAGAATGCGGCGACCGACCAGGGGCGGTGGTCGCCGGGCGTGAACGTCGGCAAGCCGATCGAGCTCTCGGACAATTGCTATCTCATCCGGCATGGCGCGCAGCTCCTGCTGTGGGACACGGGCTATCCCGACGCCGTCGCCGACAAGCCGCTGACCAATCCGATCGGAACGGCGACCCGCGCGCGCCGGCTGGCCGACCAGCTCGCCGAGCTCAAGCTCACGGCGGCGGACGTCACCTGGCTGGCGGTCTCGCACACCCATGGCGACCACGTCGGCAATGTCGACATGTTCCCGCAGACGCCGTTGCTGATCCAGAAGGCCGAGCTCGACTGGGCCTTCGCCGACGGCAAGCCGGCGCCGTTCAAGAGGGATCGGCCGATCAAGGAACTGAGCGGCGACTTCGACGTGTTCGGCGACGGCAGCGTGGTGATCCTGGCGACGCCGGGCCACACGCCCGGCCATCAGTCGCTGCTCGTGAAGCTCAACAAGACGGGCTACGTCTTGCTGACCGGCGATCTGGCGCATTTCAGGGACAATTGGGACAATGACCGCGTGCCGTCGATGAATACGAGCGCCGACCAGACGCACGCTTCGCATGCCAGGGTCGCGAAGCTGGTGGCCGACAGGAAAGCGCAGCTGTGGATCAACCACGACAAGCCGACCAGCGCCGGACAGAAGCACTCCCCCGACTTCTACGACTGATCGGCGGTCTTCCGGGAGCGCCGCTGCGTGCTAGGCTGGGGCAAGTCGATGACGCGCCTGGCACGAACAGGCATCCCTTGGAGGACCAGACAATGAATACTCACGCCGTCCGGCTCACCAGCCTCGCCCATGGCGGCGGCTGCGGCTGCAAGCTCGCCCCCTCGATGCTGCAGCAGCTCCTCGCCGACCAGCCGGCGGCGGCGGTGTACAAGCAGCTCCTGGTCGGCACCGAGACGTCCGACGATGCCGCGGTATGGCAGGTCGACGAAAATACCTGCGTGATCGCCACCACCGATTTCTTCATGCCGATGGTCGACGACCCCTATGACTTCGGCCGCATCGCCGCGACCAACGCCATCTCCGATGTCTATGCAATGGGCGGCAAGCCGATCATGGCGCTGGCCATCCTCGGCATGCCGGTCGACAAGATCCCTGTCGCCATGGTGCGCGAGATCCTGCGAGGTGGCGCGGCGGTGTGCGGCACCGCCGGCATCCCGGTCGCCGGCGGCCATTCGATCGACTGCCCGGAGCCGGTGTACGGCCTGGCGGTGATCGGCACCTGCCATCCCAGCCAGGTCCGCCGCAACTCCCAGGCCAGGCCCGGCGATGCGCTGATCCTGACCAAGGCGGTCGGCGTCGGCATCTATTCGGCTGCGATAAAGAAGAGCGCCCTGCCCCCCGCCGCTTACCAGGAGATGATCGAGACGACGACGACCCTCAACCGCATTGGCGCCGAGCTCGGCAAGGACGAGAACGTGCATGCCGTGACCGACGTCACGGGCTTCGGAGTGCTGGGCCATACGCTCGAGCTGGCGCGCGGGTCCGGGCTGGCCGTGGCGCTGCGGGCCGACGATGTGCCTCTGCTGCAGGACGCCGCCACGCTGGCCGAAAAAGGGTTCGTCACCGGCGCGTCGCACCGCAACTGGGCGAGCTACGGCCATGACGTCGTGCTCCCCGCTGATCTGCCGGAGTGGAAACGCCACCTCCTCTCCGATCCGCAGACTTCGGGCGGCCTGCTCGTCTCCTGCGCTGCCGACCGGGCCGGGTCGATCCTGGAGGGGATCAAGGCCTCGGGCTTCCCTGCCGCCCGCATCATCGGTCGGACCCAAGCCGGTCGACCCTCGATCACGGTGGCCTGAGGGATTGCGTGCTGCGACGAACGTAAGCCCATCGAAGAGGCCTGCCGTCCGGGGTTCGGCCTCACGAAACGGACGATACAAATTCCGATGGTGGCGATATCGGCGCAAAACATGCAGCCGGTACGAGACAGGCGTGGGCGCACTACACTGCACGGGCACTCTCGCCCACGCCGTCGTCTGACTTTCTCGCTTCATTCCCATTCGAGGGGCCTGGGTAATGACCGGAGAAGTTGTTCGATTCGGAGCGGCCGACAGGGCCCGGCTCTATCGCGAGCAAGCCGTGCCACGCGGGCGCGCACCTGTCTCGTCGGGGACCGGTAGCGTCGAAAGCCGGATCGAACGCATCACCCGACTTCTGACCGAGCTCGATGAGCTGGCTCGCCAGCCCGGCAACGCAACCCCGGTCACCCTGGAACAGGTCCGTGCCGGACTCGACAGGGCACGCCGGATCGTGCCGCCGTGGGCCGTCGCGAGCCGGCCGCCGCCGGACAGCGACCTCGAGGGCGCCCCGCAGCCCGAGCTCGACGACGAGTGCATCGAACGGTTGTATCGTGATCTCGGCGGGAAGCGCTGAGAGCGGCATGGCAGAGCCGCGCTCCCTCCCGGGCGATGGGTGCGTCGTCACGATCAGGCTCGCATCGACGTCCGACGAGTTGCTGCAATGTTATGCGCTGCGGGCCGCGGTGTTCATGGGTGAGCAGCAATGCCCGTACTGCGAAGAGTTCGACGGTAACGACTACAGCGCCAGCCATCTGATTCTCCATGTCGACGGCGAGCCGGCAGCGTCGATGCGGGTGCGCTGGTTCGCAGGCTTCGCCAAGCTCGAGCGGGCAATCATCCTCAAGCGTTACCGCTCGATGGGCCTGTTCGTCCCGTTCGTGCAGTGGGCGAAGGACTTCGCCGCCCGGAAGGGCTATCCCAGGGCCTATCTGCATGGCCAAAGGCGGCTTTGGGAGATCTTCGAGCGCCAGGGCTTCCGCAGGGTCGACGATCGGCCGTTCCATTTCTCGGATCACGAGTACGGCGCTTTCGCCGCCGACCTCGATATCGCGACGGACGCGCCCTCGGTGCTGACCGATCCGATGGTGCTGAACCGTCCGGAAGACCGGCTCGACAGGCCGGGCATCCTGGAACAATCGATGAAGCGCGGCGCCTCCAATCCCCATGCCGAATGGGTCGAGCGGCGGACGAGCTGAGGGGATCGGCAATGGACATCAAGTCGTGCTCGATCGACGGCCAGCCCCTGACCACGCGGCTGGTCGGCCGGATGGAAGACACCCTGCAGGCCTTTGCGGTCCGCGCGGCATGCTTCATCGGCGAGCAAAACATCCCCTACTCGGAGGCGTTCGACGGCCAGGACTTCGGCGCCACCCATCTGCTCGCCTGCCTCGGCAACGAGCCGGTCGGTACACTGCGCATCCGCTGGTTCCAGTCGTTCGCCATGCCCGAACGGCTGGCGGTCATGCGGCGTTTTCGCGGTCATGGGACGGGCCGGCTGTTGCTCGAGCACGCGCGGGATCTGGCGCAGGGCCGCGGCAGCCGGATCCTCTACACCCGTGTATCGCCGGATCAGGCGGCATATTTCGAGAAGCAAGGCTGGCGGCGGCTCGACAACGAGCCGGCAGGGTCGGCCGTGGCGCTCGTGCGCGCGGTCGATCCGGCCGCCAACAACGCCGAGATCGAGGATGAGGAGGCCTTTGCCCTTTCCACTCGAGGCAGGCTCGATATTTCCGCCCGGACCGTCTCCTAGCCGACGAGGTTGCCGGTCATCGAACAAGAACCGTGCCGCGATCGAGGTTAGGCGATGCTTGGGCCTAGCGGCGCGACACATCAAAATGGTAAATTAAACGTGAGGTCGTCGCCGAGGAACGGATCGATCCCCGGCATTGCCTCGAAGGTCGCGGCAGGCGGCTTGAGCACGAGGAAAGTCCATGGATATCTTTGACACCCTGTCTCTGGGTACGTCGGCGAACAAGGCCCTGGAGGCGCCGCTGACGGCGGAAGAAAAACTGTCCATGATCGACGCGGCGGCCCAGAAGCTCGACGAACTGATGGAAATCCTGCGTATCGATCATCGCAGCGATCCAAACACCCGCGATACCCCGCAGCGGGTCGCCCGGATGTACGTCAACGAGCTGCTGGCCGGCCGCTTCTCCGCGCCCCCGCGGCTCACCGAGTTCGACAGCGTCGAAACCTCGGGCGAGCTGATGGTCACCGGCCCGATCGAGCTGCGCTCGACCTGCGCGCATCATCTGATGCCGATCTTTGGCTCTGCCATCATCGGCATCGTCGCCGCCGACGGCCGGATCATCGGGCTCTCCAAGTACGACCGGGTGGTCCACTACTTCGCCCGCCGCTTCCAGGTGCAGGAAGAGCTAACGCGCCAGATCGGCGACTACCTGATGGAACGGACCGCGCCGCGTGGCCTCGCCGTGCGGCTGCGCGCCGTCCACATGTGCAAGACCCATCGCGGCGTGCTCGCCTCGCACAATTCGCAGATGATCAGCAGTGCCTATTACGGCCTGCTCAAGGACGATGAAAGCCTCAAGCGGGAATTCCTCGAGGAATGCCGAAGCCTCGAAGGGAGGGCCCATTCATGACCGCGCTTTTCGACAAGCGGCAGCTCACGTCCGTGTCGCAGCCGGCGCGCGCCGGCGCGGTGTACCGGTCGACCAAGACCTACGACCACAACGAGGGCCTGTCCTGCTGCTTCCGGCAATGGCGGGCCAGCCATTCGCATTGCCAGCAGATCCACGGCTATGCGCTGGCCTTCCGGTTCGTGTTCGCCACCCGCACGCTCGACGAGAACAACTGGTGCCTCGACTTCGGCGGCCTCAAGCAGGTGCGCGCCTGGCTGCACGAGGTCTTCGATCACACGGTGCTGGTGGCCGCCGACGATCCGCAGCTCGCCGAGTTCGAGCGCATGGCGAGCCTGGGACTGATGAACCTGCGCATCCTTCCGGCGGTGGGGTGCGAGGAGACGGCGCGCTACGTCCACACCCACATCGGCAAGATGGTGAAGGACGACACCGATGGCCGTGTCTGGGTCGAATCCGTCGAGGTGAGCGAGCACGGTGGCAATTCGGCGATCTACCAGGAGCCGTGGGCGCCCGAGTCCTGACGTGAGTCGCCGACGCTTCAGTCGAACGAGTGGGAGAAGATGATGCAAGGGACTTTCTCGCGACGTGGATTTGTCAGGATCGCGGGCCTGGCGGCAGCAGCCGGCTTCGGCGGCGCGACGCAGGCGCTGGCCGCACCGTTGGCCAAGCCGGAGGGCAAGGTGGTGCTGTCCATCTCCGGCCTGATCGGCAACACCAACAACGGCGACAAGGCCGATTTCGACATGGCAATGCTCGAAGGCCTCGGCACGGTCTCCTGGACCACCAAGACGCCGTGGTACAAGGACCCCGTCACCTTCAGCGGCGTGCCGATGAGCAAGCTGCTCGAGGTGGTGGGCGCCAAGGGCACCAGCCTGACCGTCACCGCCCTGAACGACTACGCCACCGACATCCCGTTCGAGGATTTCAAGACCCAGCCGGTGATGCTGGCGACCAAGCGGGACGGCAACTACATGCCGGTCCGCGACAAGGGCCCGCTGTTCATCGTCTACAACTACGATTCGAATGCCGAGCTGCAGCACCAGCGCTTCTACAGCCGGTCTGTCTGGCAGGTCGCCCGGATGGTCGTGAAGTAGCGGCCTTTTTCGCGGGCGGGCAGGAAGCGGAGCAATGTGGAAGATTCTGGCCGCCGGGCTCGGCCGGTTCTCCAACGTCAAGCGGCTGCTGCTCGCCCTCGCGCTGGGGTTCCTCGCCGTCGCGGTGATCGCCAACTCCGTGCTGATCGTCAACCGGCAGGAGGCGCTGGGCCGCGTCTCCCGCTACAACCTGACCTGGCTGCTGAGCCAGGCCGCGCACGAGGTGCTGCGGCTGGAGGAGACCATCTCGGCCTCCGCCCTGCCCGGCAACCAGGTCGATGCCGACGCGGTGGCGCTCAGGCTCGACGTGCTGGTCAACCGCCTCGTCCTGCTGCGCACCGGCGAGGCCGCCGAGTTCATCGCCGAGCGCCCCGACCTCAAGCGCAATGTCGAGGAACTCGAGGCGACGCTGGCGACCATCGACAAGATGATCGCCGGATTGCCCAATCCCGACACGGTCATGAAGATCCGCAGCCTGCTCGAGCCGCAGGTGCCGCGCATGCTGCAGCTCGCCGCGGCCGCCAACGTACGCAGCGGCGATATCGTCGCCCAGGACCAGCACGATCTCAGCTTCCAGCACTGGCTGCTGACCGGCCTGCTGGCTACCGCGGGCGTGCTGATCGTCGTGCTGCTCTATCGCTTCGCCTCGGCGCAGCAGCGATCGAAGATCGACCTCGAGCGCGAGATCACCGAACGGACCGCCGAGCTGCGCGAATCGCTCGACTACCAGACCGCCGTCTCCGACGTGCTGAAGGCCATCAGCCGCTCGACCTTCGACCTCGCGCCGGTGCTCCAGGTCGTCCTCGATACCGCGACCCGGTTGTGCCGTGCGCAGATGGCCGGCATCTACCAGTTCCAGGAAGGCACGTTTCGCTGGATGGCCGGCAGTGGCGCCGGCGGCGGGCCGGAACAGCAGGACCTGCTGTCGACCACGGCCCCTACCGCCCCCGCCTGGGACGAGCTGGTCGTGCGAGTCGCGGGCGGCGCCCGCACCGTATCCCTCTCCGACGCATCGGCGGAGGGAACGCAAGGCGACATCACCGGCATGCGCCGCCTCGGCACCATGCTCGGGGTGCCGATGACCCGCGACGGCCAGCTCATCGGCGTGCTGGCGCTGGCGCGCGAGAACGTCCAGCCGTTCTCCGCCAAGCAGATCGAGCTGGCGACGGTGTTCGCCGATCAAGCCGCGATCGCCATCGAGAACGTGCGCCTGATCAACGAGATCCGCGAGAAGGGCTGGCAGCTCGAGCGAGCGCTGCAGCACAAGTCGCAGTTCCTCGCCACGATGAGCCACGAGCTGCGCACGCCGATGAACGGCGTGCTGGGCATGATCGACGTGCTCGAGGCGGAAGGACCGGGCAAGGACCAGACGCATACGCTCAACATGATGCGCGAATCGGCCGAGGTCCTGCTGCGCAACATCAACGATCTGCTCGACTACTCGCGCATCGAGGCCGGGGCGTTGCGGCTCGAGGAGCTGCCGTTCGTCCTCAAGGACCTGATCGACGGCGCCGTCGAGGTTTTCAAGCCGCAAGCCGCGCGCAAGGGCCTCTCACTGGTCGGTATCGTCGCCTCGAGCCCAGCCGATGCCTTCATCGGCGATCCGACGCGGGTGCGCCAGGTGATCTTCAACCTGCTGTCCAACGCGCTGAAGTTCACCGACCGCGGCGGCGTCATGCTGCGCGCCAGCGCCGAGCCGATCGATGGCGGCATGGCGCGGGTCGTGCTGGCCGTGACCGACACCGGCATCGGCATTTCCAGCGAGCAGCAGCAGCGCCTGTTCAAGCCGTTCTCCCAGGTCGACAGCTCGATCACCCGCCGTTTCGGCGGCAGCGGCCTGGGCCTGTCGATCGTCAAGCAACTCGCCGAGCTGATGCAGGGCGACGTGACCGTCAGCAGCCTGCCGGGCTCGGGCGCCACCTTCATCGTGACCCTGAAGCTCAAGCCCACCGTGATCGAGCTGGCTGCACCCGTCCCGGCCAAGAAGACGACGCCCGCGCCGCTCCTCAACGGCTCCACGCCGGCGTCCGTCCAACGCCGCGCCCTGGTCGTCGACGACAATCCGATCAATTGCGAGGTGATGCTGCGCCAGCTCAGGGTGCTCGGCATCCCCGCCGATTCGGCGGCCGACGGCTTCGCCGGCTTCAGCACCTGGAGGGGCGGCGGTTACGACATCGTCTTCGCCGACGTCCACATGCCGCTGATGGACGGCTTCACGATGACCGGCGAGATCCGCGGCGTCGAAACGGCCGAGAAGCGCAAGCGCACGCCGATCGTCGCCGTGACGGCGGACGCGATGGCCGGCGAGGAAGAGCGCTGCAAGGCGGCGGGCATGGACGACTACCTGTCCAAGCCGGTCGGCCTGGACGGGCTGCGCCAGGTCCTCAAGCGCTGGCTGCCCGACGAGAAGGAGATCACCGTGCCCACCCCGACTCCCGCCAAGAGCGCCAAGGACGATACCCCGGTAATCGACCCGAGCGTCCTCGATCCCTGGGTCGAGGACGACGACGATGCCCGACGCAGCATCCTGCGCCGGTTCAGCGAGACGGTTTCCGCTTCTTCCCACGACATCGAGCAGGCGATGGCCGCCGGCGACCTCGCAACGCTTCAATCGGCCGCCCACCGGCTGCGCAGCGGTGCGCTTGCGGTCGGCGCCCGGCTGCTGAGCAGCACGGCGGCGGCTCTGGAAACCGCCGCCAAGACCGGCGACCGGGTCGCCTGCGAGGGCGAGTTCGGCCATCTCGTGGTCGAGATGGATCGGGTGAGAGAACACATCGAGGCGTGAGCCGGCCATCCCTGCCGTTGCCCAGCGGCTTGCCCCTATCGAGCGAGCTTGGCTCCGGCCTGGAAATCCTCTAGCATTTTGACGTTGGGCCTCTCGCGCCCTGACCAGGGTTGTGACGGAATGGACTGGCGCCCACACATCGTCGTCGTCGAAGATGAGGCCGCGGGCCGCCAGCTATTGATCGGCTATCTGAGCAAGCGCGGCTATCGGGTAACGGGTTTCGCCTCCGGTGTCGGCCTGCGGCGGCTGGTCGAACGGGAGATCCCCAACCTCGTGCTGCTCGATATCGGCCTGCCGGGCGAGGACGGCCTCGCGCTGGCCCGCTGGCTGCGCGAGAAGAGCAGCAAGATCTGCATCATCATGGTCACGGCAGCGGGCGAGACGGTCGACCGCATCGTCGGCCTGGAATCGGGCGCCGACGACTACATCCCCAAGCCGTTCGAGCCGCGCGAGCTGCTGGCCCGCATCAAGAGCGTGCTGCGCCGGACCGGCGAGGCGCCGGCGGCCCCGCCGACCAAGCGCATCCGAATGGGCCGCCGCATCCTCGACCTCGAGCGCCACATCCTGATCGAGGCCGACGGCAGCGAGGAGACGCTGTCGGCCAGCGAGTTCGACCTGCTCAAGCTGTTCGCCGACAATCCGAACCGGCCACTGGAGCGCAACTGGATGCTGGAGCGGATCGGCCATCGCGAGATGGCCGCCTTCGACCGCGCCATCGACCTGCGCATCAACCGCATCCGCCGCAAGGTCGAGGTCGACCCCGAGCATCCCACCGCGATCCGAACCGTGTGGGGCGTCGGCTACATGTTCGTCCCGCCGCAGGATTGAAGTCTTTTGCTGGGGGCGCGCCACTCCAGTGGCGCGTCATCGGGTGGTGCAACGCCAAGAAGACGCGTCACTGGAGTGGCGCGCCCCCAGCGGAAGACTACACCGCGATGCCGCCGCGGATCGGCGAAACCGGCAGGTCGGACTGGCGGCGCAGGAACGCCGAGCCGGGCGTTCCCGCCCGCATCTTGGCCAGGACCTCGTCGGGATCGTATTCGACGCCGATCGGGTTGGTGGCGAAGCCCGGGCCGTGCATGAAGGCGTTCGCTTCGTCGACCGTGGGCAGGGCGTCGACCTGCAGCTCCATCTGGTTGCCGTCCGGGTCGGCATAGTACATCGACATCGTCACGCCGTGATGGATGCACCAGTAGGGCAGGATGCCCTTCTCCTTGAGCTGGGCGTAGTTCTCCATCAGATCGTCGATCGAATCGTAGGTATAGGCGACATGGTCGACGCCGATCAGGCCGCGCCGATCGCTCTCACCCGGCGGCGGGCCGACCGTCGCCATATTGATCAGCGCCACGCGATGATGCTCGTCGTCGTAGGTCAGGAAGGCGAGCGCCGGGTTCTGGTACTGCACCTTGCAGTCGAACACCGCCTGGTACCAGGCGATCATCTCCTCGAATCGACGGGTGCGATAGACCACATGGACGAAGCGCGACGGGCGGATGCGTGACATGGCGGAGTTTCCTGTTCAGTGTTGGCCGCCCATCCACGGGGAAGGAAGCCATCGATGGCACTATACGAGCTCAGGACCTATACGCTGTACGTCGGAAAGATGGCCGAAGGGGTGCGGCTTTACCAGCAATTCGGCTTTCCCGCGCTGCAAAAGGGCGGGCACGACAAGAAGCTGGTCGGCTATTTCCAGGCCGACACCGGCACGATCAACCAGCTCGTCCATCTCTGGAAGTTCGACGATGACGCCGACCGCCGCGCCCACTGGGCCGCGGTCTACGCCAACACCGACTTCACCGAGGGTTTCGCATCGAAGATGCGGCCCCTGTTGATGACCCAGGAGGTGAAGCTGCTCACCGCCGCGCCGTGGGGCCCGCATCCCTGATCAGGCCATCTCCTTCATCGCCGCGGCACCCTTGTCGAGCAGCGGCAGGACCTTGTCGCGCGCCTCGGCCGGGATGCTGAACACGACGCGGTCGACCCCGGCGTCACGCGCGCGCTCGAGCGCCGCACGGTCCATCCCGACGCCGAACAGCGTGACCGGCACGTCGGCCTCGGACCGGCCGGCCGCCTTCAGCATCTCGCGGAACGGCGGGATCATCGCCAGCGTGTCGCCGCCGCGGCCGCCGATCGGCATCCAGCCGTTGGCGTAAGCGATGGCGCGGCGCGCGCCGTGCGGGAAGCCGCCGCCGACGACGATCGGCGGATGCGGCTTCTGCACCGGCTTGGGCCACTGCATCATCTCGTCGAACTTCACGAGATCGCCGGCATATTTCGGCTTCGAGCGCGCCCAGATCTCCTTCATCGCCTCGACGCGCTCACGCATCAGCTTGAACCGCGTCTCGAACGCCGTGCCGTGGTCGGCCATCTCCTCGGCGTTCCAGCCGCCGCCGATGCCGAACAGCACGCGCCCGTTCGACAGCCGGTCGACGGTCGCGACTTCCTTGGCCGTGTGGATCGGATCGCGCTGCACCACGAGGCAGACGCCGGTGCCGAGCTTGATGGTCTTGGTGACGACCGCGGCGGCACCCATGGCAATGAAGGGATCGTAGGTGTCGTAGTACCACTTCGGCAGATCCGGGCCGCCCGGCCACGGCGACTTGCGGCTGGTCGGGATGTGGCTGTGCTCGGGGAACCACAGCGACTCGAACCCGCGCGCCTCGGCCTCGATCGCCAGCTCGTGCGGCGCAATCGCATAGTCCGTCGCGAACATCGTGATGCCGAATTTCATGACCGTTCCTCCCCCTGCCAGACCGACAGCCCGCACAGAATATATCCGACAGCCCTCAAGTCATCCTGAGAGGCCGTGAAGCTCCCGGCCGATGGCGAGAAAAGCAAACTGCCTACCCACCTCATCCTGGAGTCTTGAGCTCGGAGGCAGCGAAAGATCCTGCCGAACGTGCTGCGCCGTTGGCGTCTGGTCCTTCGC
>CAMFJT010000063.1 GCA_945957125.1 uncultured Rhodospirillales bacterium
CCCGGCCGCCCCGGCGTGCAAGGCGCCTGATACTCTTCCGCTGGGAGCGCGCCACACCGTGGCGCGCATGATAAATAGCGCCACGGGGTGGCGCGGTCCCAGCGGAAGACGGTCGTCTCAGCCGGCGCTTTTCAGATAGGCGCGCCAGCCGCCGAGAGCGGTGATGTCGCGAGCGCCTTCGGTTGCGTAGCTCTCGCAGAGGAAGCCGAGCACCGTCGAGCCGTCTTCCAGCACGACGTTGCCGAGCCCGAGCGGCGCGGGAATCCGGCACGCGAACCTGCCGACCGTCGCGGCGGGCAAGCTCCAGACTTCAAGCTCGATCGCGGCCCCCCCGGTCGCCATGCGCAGCAATCCCGGCCGTGCCGGCGGATCGCCCGGCAGCGCATAGAAGCGGTAAAGCGGCGCGGTGCGGTTTGTGCTTTCCTGGCGGCCGCCGAGCTCGGTGAGCTGGCCGTTGAGCGGCAGGCCGCTCATATGCGCGCCGACCACGGCGATCGACACGCGATCCTCGGCGGCGATCGGATCGGTCTCGATGGATGGCAGCTTGCCGGCGGTCTTGCCGAGCGGCAGATCGAGGGCGCGCTGCCAACGCGCGCCGAAGGCGAGCAGGGCGCGTTCGGCATGCGGCCGTGCGATGAGGGTGATGCCGAAGGGCAGCCCGTCGGGACGGAAGCCGAACGGCAAGGCCAGCGCGCTCAGGCCGAAGAAATTGACGAAGTTGGTGTAGCGCCCGAGGTGGGAGTTGTAGAGCACCGGCTCCCGCTCGAGGTCGGCCAGCCGATAGATCGTGCCGGCGGTCGGCACAACCAGCATGTCCAGGCCCTTCATCTCCGTGTCGGCGCGGGCCTTCAGCGCGGCCAGTTCGTACTGGCCTTCGAAGGCATCGACGGCGCTGTACTCGCGGCCGGCGAGTATGATGTCGCGCGTCACCGGCCAGACGCCCGCCTCGTCGTCCGCACCTGTGATGAAGGCGCCGACGGCTGCGGTGCGCTCGGCCACCCACGGACCGTTGTAGAGAAGCTGCGCGGCTTCGCGGAACGGGTCGTAGTCGAACGGAACGGCAGTGCCTCCCATCGTGGTCAACTGCGCGATCGCCCGGACGTAGAGGCTGGCATAAGCCGCGTCGCCGAAGAACTCGGCGTCCTTGGGCATCAGCGCGCCGAACCTGAAGCTGTTGCCGATCGACGGCCCGGTCCGGACCGGTGCAATGACCTCGAATACGGCGGCCGCATCGGAGCAGGACAAGGCAAAGACGGAAGGGCAATCGAGCGAGCGACAGGCGGGTACCAACCCATCGGTGCCGATCGCGCCGGGCGTCGGCTTCAGGCCGACGATGTTGTTGAAGCCGGCCGGCACGCGGCCGGAGCCCGCCGTGTCGGTGCCGAGCGAGAAGCTCACCAGGCCGGCGGAGACGGCGACCGCGGAGCCCGAGCTCGAGCCGCCGGGAATGTAGTCGGCGTCGAACGGGTTGCGCGGCACGCCGTAGGGCGAGCGCACGCCGACGAGGCCGGTGGCGAACTGGTCGAGATTGGTCTTGCCGATCACGATGGCGCCGGCGGCGACGAGCTGCCTCACCACCGTCGCGGAGGTCTCCGCCTCGTACGCGAAGCCGGGGCAGGCGGCGGTCGTGGTCATGCCGGCCACGTCGATATTGTCCTTCACCCCGAACGGCACGCCGTAGAGCGGCAGGTCCTCGATCTCGCCGTGTCGCGCGTCGAGGGCGGATGCGGTCTCACGGAGGGCGTCGTCCGGCACGCGCGAGATCCAGACCTTGTCGTCGCCGGCCGCCGCGATTCGGGCGATCACCTCGTCGATGACCTGCCGGACGGTGAGCGTGCCGGCACGATAGGCGGCGCGAAGAGCGTGAAGGCCGAGATCGATGGTCATGTCCCCTTCTAGTCAAGCGGCGCGTGGATTGCAGCCGTCATGGTTGGCATGCTCCTTGCCTTCGAGCCATATTGCAGCGGGGGAACGATGACAGACGACAGCAAGCCCGACATCGCGCGCTGGGTCGATGAAGGCGCCAGGGCGATCGGCCTGCCGATCGCGCCGCAATACCGCGCCAACGTGATCCTGAACGTCGAGCGTTCGCTCGCCATCGTGCAGCCGCTGCTGGCGGTCGAGCTCGACGATGAGCTCACCTCGCTGCCGGTCTATCGGCCATGAGCGATCCTCTGTCGAAGGCGGCGACGTCGGCCGAGATCGCGCGCGCGGTCTCCGGCGGCGCGGTCACGGCGAGCGCCGTCGTTGACGCGGCGCTCGCCCGCATTGCGGCCGCCGAGCCGACGGTGAATGCCTTCACCGACATCGTCGCGGATCGGGCGCGCAAGCGCGCCGCCGCGATCGACTCCGGCAAGGCGAAGGGGCCGCTCGCCGGCGTGCCGTTCGCGGTCAAGAACCTGTTCGACATCGAGGGCCTGCCGACCCGCGCGGGATCGAAGATCAACGTCGACGGCCCCAGGGCGGCGCGTGACGGCGCGCTGGTCCGCCGGCTCGAGGACGCCGGCGCCATCCTCGTCGGCGCCCTGAACATGGGCGAGTACGCCTACGACTTCACCGGCGAGAATGCGCATTACGGTCCCTCGCGCAACCCGCACGATCCGACGCGCATGACCGGCGGCTCGTCGGGCGGCTCGGGCGCCGCGGTCGCGGCGGGCGAGGTGCCGCTGGCGCTGGGTTCCGACACCAACGGCTCGATCCGTGTGCCGTCCTCCCTGTGCGGGCTGTTCGGGCTGAAGCCGACCTACGGGCGCCTCAGTCGTGCCGGCTCCTTTCCGTTCGTCGATGCCTTCGACCATCTCGGTCCGCTGGCCCGCTCGGTCGAGGATCTCGCGCTGTCGTTCGATGCCATGCAGGGCTGGGATCCCGACGATCCGGTCTGCACCGATCGCGACATCGAGCCGACCGTTCCGACATTGCACGACGGGATCGACGGGCTGAGGATCGCCGTCGCCGGCGATTACTTCGCCAAGGGCGGCGAGCCGGAGTGCTTCGAGGCGGTGGCGACCGTCGCCAAGGCGCTCGGCGCGACCGGGACCGTCGTGCTGCCCAACGCCGCGGCCGCGCGCGCGGCGGCCTACGTCATCACCGCGATGGAAGGCGGGCAGCTTCATCTCGCGCGGCTCAAGGCCAGGCCGCAGGATTTCGATCCCGATACGCGCGAGCGGCTGATGGCGGGCAACCTGCTGCCGGGCGCGTGGTACGTGAAGGCGCAGCGCTTCCGCCGGCAGTATCGCGCCGAGGTGCTGAAGCTGTTCGATGCCGTCGACATCGTGCTGGCGCCGGCAACGCCGTGCAGTGCGCCGAAGCTCGGCCAGACCATGATGACGATCGGCGGCGTCGAGCTGCCGGTGCGCGCCAATCTCGGCCTGTTCACGCAACCGGTCTCCTTCATCGGCCTGCCGGTCGTGGCCGTGCCGACGCGCTGGCCGGGCGCGATGCCGATCGGCGTGCAGGTGATCGCACGACCCTACAACGAGGCGGCGGCGCTGCGCGTGGCGGCGTTCCTGGAGAAGCAGGGCGTCTGCGTTTCCAAACCAGCCTGATCAAGCACTTCCTCCCCTTCGCGGACTCCGCGAAGGGGAGGTGTCGCGGTAATCCGCAACGGAAGGGTCGGGAGGCGAAGATCGCGCGCCATGACCCCTCCGTCGGCGTATGACGCCGACACCTCCCCTTGGCGGACTCCGCCAAGGGAAGGAGGGCTCTCGAAACAAGGAGAATCATCCCATGGAAATCAACATCCCGTCGGTCGTCGCGGAAGTCACGGCAGCCTTCAACCGCTACGAGATGGCGCTCAACACCAACGACGTCGTCACGCTCGACGAGCTGTTCTGGAACAGCCCGCACACGCTGCGCTACGGCGTCGGCGAGCAGCTCTACGGCTACGACCAGATCGCCGCCTTCCGCGCCGGGCGCGATCCGGGCTTCGTCGTCAATCGCGACCTGCTGAAGCTCTGGATCGTCACCTACGGCCACGATTTCGGCACGGCGAACTGCGAGTTCCAGCGCCATGGCACGACGCGGATCGGCCGCCAGAGCCATACCTGGATGCGCACGGCCGAGGGCTGGCGTATTGTGGCGGCGCACGTCTCGCTGCTGGGCGAGGCCACGATCATGAAGAAATAGTCGTCCCGGGAGGGCGCCATGACTGCCCGCTTCGATCTGGTGATCCGCAACGGCACGGTGCTCGACGGCACCGGCGGCGATCCGCAGGAGGCCGATGTCGCGATCCAGGACGGCCGCATCGCCGCCGTCGGCCGCGTTGCGGGGGCAGGCCGTGAGGAGATCGATGCGAAGGGCCTGACGGTGACGCCGGGCTTCGTCGATGTCCACACGCACTATGACGGCCAGGCGACCTGGGACGAGCGTTTCTCGCCGTCGTCGGGCCACGGCGTGACGACGGTGCTGATGGGCAATTGCGGTGTCGGCTTCGCGCCGTGCCGGCCGCAGGACCGCCAGACCCTGATGAAGGTGATGGAAGGCGTCGAGGACATCCCCGAGATCGTCATGCAGGAAGGCGTGCCGTGGAATTGGCAGAGCTTCCCCGAATATCTCGACGCGCTCGCCGCACGCCGCTGCGACATCGACTTCGCCGCCCAGGTGCCGCATGCGCCGCTGCGTGTCTTCGTGATGGGCCGCCGCGGCGTCGACCGCGAGCCGGCGACGGCGCAGGACATGGCGGCGATGGCCTCACTCGTCGAAGAGGGTCTCGAGGCCGGCGCGCTCGGCTTCTCGACCTCGCGCTCGCTGTTCCACCGCACGCCCGAGGGCGTGCTGACGCCGACCATCACCGCCGCCGAGGAGGAGCTGACCGCCATCGCGCGCGGCATGGGGCGGATCGGCAAGGGTGTGATCCAGCTCCTCGACGATTTCGCCGATGCGACCGACGAGGGGTCGACCGAGTTCGCCATGCTGCGGCGGCTGGTCGAGGCGTCGGGCCGGCCGCTTTCCTTCACCCTGCTCGACATCTCGATCTATCCCGGCCGCTGGAAGACCCTGCTGCGCGAGGTCGAGCGCGCCAACCGCGACGGGCTGCCGATCCGCGGCCAGGTCGCGGGCCGTCCGGTCGCGCTGCTCTACGGGCTGGAGCTGTCGTTCCATCCGTTCTCGACCTGCCCGAGCTATGCCGCCGTGGCCGACCTGCCGCTGGCGCAGAAGCTCGCCCGGCTGCGCGATCCGGCGATGCGCGCGACGCTGCTGGCCGAGGAGCCGACCTATCGCAACCCGCAGATGCTCGCCTTCATGCGCAATGTCGGCAACATGTACGTTCTGGGCGATCCGCCGAGCTACACGCCGCCACGCGACCAGCGGCTCGATGCGCGCGCGGCGAAGGCCGGCATCACGCCGCTCGAGCTGGCCTACGACCTGCTGGTGTCGGGCGACGGCCGCACTATCCTGTTCCATCCCGGCGCCAACTATACCGACGCCTCCGACGCCAACATGGCGAGCATGTTGCGCCATGACCAGACGGTCATGGCGCTGGGCGACGGCGGCGCGCATTACGGCATGATCTGCGACGCGAGCTACACCACGCACGCGCTGACCTACTGGACGCGCGACCGCCCGGGCGAGCGCTGGCCGCTGCCGTGGACGGTGCAACAGCTCACCGATGTGCCGGCGCGTCTGGTCGGACTCGGCGATCGAGGCCGCCTGGCGCCCGGCTACAAGGCCGACGTCAATGTGATCGACCTCGACCGCCTGCGCGTCGCCGCGCCGCATCCCGTGCACAACCTGCCCGGCGGCGGCCGGCGCCTCGAGCAGACGGCCGAAGGCTATCGCGCCACCGTCGTCGGCGGCGCGATCACCTATCGCGACGGCGCTTTCACGGGCGCGCTACCGGGGCGACTGATACGCGGCGCGCGATCGGTCTAGCGAGAGAGTGCGTCTGGTCTTGTGCTGGGGGCGCGCCACTGGAGTGGCGCGTCATGGGGTGCTGAAACAGCGACGAAGACGCGCCACTGGAGTGGCGCGCCCCCAGCGGAAGATCCTCTGGATCATTGGAGGGCCGGTGGCGCCATGCCCTTGGCGACCGCGTTGATGTCGTAGGGTTGCTCCTGCAGGGTCTCGGCGGCCCACATGCTGCGCTCGGCCGTCAGGAACGGGCCGTCATAGACATGGATAGCGGCGCTGATCCTGCCGAGCGGATTGATCACGGAATGCACGATGTCGGGGCCGAGCAGCGTCACGTCGCCGGTGCCGAGCGCCTCACCGCCGGCCGGCTGGATGGCGAACCGCGAGCCGCCGCCCGTGCGGCGCCAGAAGGTGTTGTCCTCGCGGCCGCCATACAGGCCGATCACCGCGCTCATCCGATGATCGTGCGGTAGCGTGACCTGCATCGGCGCCCAGGCCAGGGTCAGCACAGTCAGGTCGGGGGCGCGGTGCAGGACCTTGACGCCGGGCTTCTCGGGCTCGCCCAGCGCCTGCAGGACCGCCGCAGGATCGGAAACCGCGCGCGCCACGACATCCCGCATCGCCCTGCGCGAACGCTCGCCGAGCGTGGCGCGCAAGTCGACGACGAACTGATCGACGTTGAACATCATCCGCCCTCCTATCGGTTGTTCTGCTTCCGCCACGCCGCGAAGTCTTCCAGCGATTTCGGATCGGTCGCGGGATAGAGGCCGAAGATTCCCTGGCCCGCCTGCACGCGCTCGGTGGCGAAATCCTCGTAGGCCGTCATCTCGAACGCCTCGGCGGCGATCTCGTCGGCGAGATGGGCGGGGATCGCGATCACGCCGTCCCTGTCGCCGAGGATCACGTCGCCTGGGAAGACCGGCGCGTCGCCGCAGCCGATCGGCACGTTGATGTCGATCGCCTGGTGCAGCGTGAGGTTGGTCGGCGCGCTGGGCCGGTGGTGATAGGCGGGAAAGCCGAGCGCGGCGATTTCCGCCGAATCGCGGAAGCCGCCGTCGGTCACCACGCCGGCGACGCCGCGCTTCATCAGCCGGGTGACGAGGATGGCACCGGCCGACGCCGCGCGCGCGTCCTTGCGGCTGTCCATCACCATCACCGCGCCGGGCGGGCAATCCTCGATCGCCTTGCGCTGCGGATGGCCGCGGTCGCGGAACACGTCGAGCGTGTTGAGGTCCTCGCGCGCAGGCATGTAGCGCAGGGTGAAGGCCTCGCCCAGGAGCACCGGCTGGTCGGGCGAGAGCGGATGGACGTCCTGGATCATCTGGATGCGAAAGCCGCGCTTGAACAGCGCGGTCGCCACCGTGGCGGTGCTGACGGTGCGCAGCCTGTCGCGGGTCTCGGTCTTCATGGCGTCATCCTCCCCGGTTCGCCGCTAGGCCAGCAGGTCGTCCCCGCCCAGCGGCCGGCCGTTCGCGGCATCGCGGATCACCGCGCCGAGCCCGGCAAGCTTGACGAAGAAATTGGGAAAGGTCTTGCGCACGCACGCGGGCTTGCGCAGGCGCATGCCCGGCACGCGCAGGCCCAGCATGCCGAAGCACATGGCGACGCGGTGATCGTCGTAAGTCTCGATCTCCGCGCCGTGCAGCGCCCCGGGATGAACGGTCAGCGTGTCGCCGGCCTCCTCGACCCTGGCGCCGCACTTCGTCAGCTCGGTGCGCAACGCGGCGACCCGTTCGCATTCCTGGACGCGCAGCCGGCCGAGATCGGTGAACTGCGTCGTACCCGGCGCGAAGGGGGCGAGCACGATCGCCGTCATGATGCTGTCGGCCAGATCGGTGCGGCGCGAATAGGCCGCGCGCCACGGCCGGCTCGCGATCATGTCGAGGAATTTCTGGTCGGCCTGCATGCCGCTGGTGGGACGCGGCGCGACCTCGACCCGGCTGCCACTGTCGCGCAGCAGCCAGTCGGCGCCCCAGAAATAGCTCGCGCCGGAGGCGTCCGCTTCGACGTCGTAGGTGCCGCCGTGCCAGGGGAAGTCGCTCACCAGGCGGCGGGTCATGTCGACATAGGGCAGCTCGTCCTCGTTGGCGCCGGTGACGTTCACCGTCCAGCCGCCGAGGCCGGCGCACAGCAGAAGGGCGGAGGCGAACTGCGAGCTTTCCTCGACGCTGACCGTGCAGGCCGCACCCGGGCGGGCGCCGCCGCCGTGCACGACGGCGGGCAGCCGGTCGTTGGGCGTGTCGATCCGATAGCCGAGCGCGCGCAGGGCCTTGACCAGGGCAGCCTGCGGCCGCTCGTGCATGCGCGGCACGCCGCTCAGCCGGTAGCTGCCGCTGCCCAGGCACAGGAGCGGCGGCAGGAAGCGCGCCGCCGTGCCGGCGTTCTCGACGAACAGCTCGAGCGGCGCCTCGGCCGTGCCCGCGTTCGGGATCGTTCCCCCGTGGCCGCGCACGGCGAGGGTGCGGTTTGCGGGTTCCGCCGGATCGCCGGTCACCTCGACCCCGAAGCCCAGCCGGCGGAGGCATTCGACCATCGCCTGCGTGTCCTCGCTCCACAGCGCGCCGCGCAACGTCACCGGTTCGCGGGCGAGTGCCGCCAGGATCAGGGCGCGGTTGGTGATGCTCTTGGAGCCCGGCAGGACGACGGTCGACGTCGCATGCCGGGCCGGCGGAACGATCTCGATCAGGTCGGGCAGCATGACCGTCAGTAGATCGACGGCTCGGCGACCGGCGCGCCGAACGTCGTCTCGAGGAAATCGAAGTCGCAGCCTTCGTTGGCCTGCTTGATGTGCCGCGTGAACATCCAGCCGTAGCCGCGCTCGTAGCGCGGCTCGGGGGCCTTCCAGGCGGCGCGGCGGCGGGCCAGCTCCTCGTCGGACACGTTCATGTCGATGGTGCGCTTGTCGACATCGAGCGAGATCATGTCGCCGGTCTTCACCAGTGCCAGCGGCCCGCCGATATAGCTCTCGGGCGAGACGTGCAGGATGCAGGCGCCGTAGCTGGTGCCGCTCATGCGGCTGTCGGACAGCCGAACCATGTCGCGCACGCCCTGCTTCACGAGCTTCTTCGGGATCGGCAGCATGCCCCATTCCGGCATGCCCGGCCCGCCCTGCGGCCCGGCATTGCGCAGGATCAGCACCGTGTCCTCGGTGACGTCGAGATCGTCGCGATCGATCGCCGCCTTCATCGACGGATAGTCGTCGAACACCAGCGCCGGCCCGGTGTGCTTGAGGAACTTCGGTGCGCAGGCGCTGGGCTTGATCACGCAGCCGTCGGGCGCGAGGTTGCCCTTGAGCACCGCCAGCGCGCCTTCCCTGTAGATCGGGTTGGCGACCGGCCGGATCACGTCGTCGTTGTAGACCTCCGCGCCCTTCACGTTGTCGCCCAGCGTCTCGCCCGTCACGGTCATCGCGTCGAGATGGAGCTGGCCGCGGATCTGCTCGAGCAGGCCGGGCAGGCCGCCGGCATAGAAGAAGTCCTCCATCAGGTACTTGTCGCCCGACGGACGGATGTTGGCGATCACCGGCACGATGCGGCTCGCGCGCTCGAAATCGTCGAGCCCGACATCCGCGTGGCCGGCGCGGCGCGCCATGGCGATCAGATGGATGATGGCGTTGGTCGAGCAGCCGACCGCCATGGCGACGGTGATGGCGTTGAGGAAGGCCTCCTTCGTCAGGATCTTGCTCGGCGTCAGGTCTTCCCAGACCATGTCGACGATGCGCCGGCCGGTTTCGGCGGCCATGCGGATGTGGTTGGCGTCGGCGGCCGGGATCGAGGAGGCGCCGGGCAGCGTCATGCCCAGCGTCTCGGCCATCGCCATCATGGTCGCGGCCGTGCCCATGGTCATGCAGGTGCCGTAGCTGCGCGCGATGCCGGCCTCGACATCGACCCAGTCCTCGTCCGAGATCTTGCCCGCCCGCCGCTCGTCCCAATACTTCCAGGCGTCGGAACCGGAGCCCAGCACCTTGCCCTTCCAGTTGCCGCGCAGCATCGGCCCGGCCGGCAGGTAGATCGCCGGGATGCCCATGCTGATCGCGCCGAGCAGCAGCGCCGGCGTGGTCTTGTCGCAGCCGCCCATCAGCACCACGCCGTCGACCGGATGGCCGCGCAGCAATTCCTCGGCGTCCATGGCGAGCAGGTTGCGGTAGAGCATCGTGGTCGGCTTCAGGAAGCTCTCCGACAGCGACAGCGCCGGTAGCTCCATCGGGAAGCCGCCGGCCTGCAGGATGCCGCGCTTCACGTCGTCGACGCGGCTCTTGAAATGCATGTGGCAGGGCTGCGCCTCGGACCAGGTGTTGAGGATGGCGATCACCGGCTTGCCGACCCAGTCCTCCGGCCCGTAGCCCATCTGCATGGCGCGCGAGCGATGGCCGAAGGCGCGCAGGTCGTCCGGCGCGAACCAGCGCGCGCTGCGCAACGCTTCGGGCTTCTTGTGGGCACTCGTCATCGGGTAGTTCCTCCACGGCGATTTTGCGCAGTATCGCCCGCCCCCTGGCGTAAGGTCGACTCTCTCGACAGGAGGCGATCGCGCTCGATGCCTGGTCTGGATTGGCTAGCGGACGATCTGCGTCGTCGTTCGAAACTTCACATTCTGAAAGCCGGGCAGACGCTGTTCCGGCAAGGCGATCGCGCCCAGGCGATCTACGAGGTGGAGCAGGGGCGGGTGCGCTTGCTTCGCCATTCGATCGACCGTCCTGCCGTCCCCTTGCATACGGCGCGCTCGGGCGAGCTGTTTGCCGAGGCGGCACTGTTCGCCGATTGCTATCACTGCGACGCCGTGGCGGCGATCGCCTCCCGGGTGCGCGCCATTCCGAAGCGAGCGCTGCTCGCGGCATTCCGGCGGGATGCGGCTGTCGCCGAGCGCTTCATGGCCGTTCTCGCCCATCAGATTCATGCTCTGCGACGCCGCTTGGAGCAGCGCAACATCCGTTCGGCCCGCGAGCGCGTCCTTCATTATCTCATCCTCGCCGCCGGCGCGGACGGCCGTACGGTCACCTGGGACGGCTCCCTGATGGACCTCGCGGCGGAGCTGGGCTTGAGCCATGAAGCCCTTTATCGCACGCTGGCCGCGCTCGAACGGGAAGGCGCGATCGCGCGCACGCGCTCGACCATCACCTTGGAAAAGATCGAGACCCTATGATCCAGATCATAGGGATGACCCGCTCAGGCCCGGTAGCCTGCGACCATCTCCCGACACACCGATGAGGTTGCCATGACGTGTTCGAACCGCAGGCGCGCTATCCTGCCGGCATGCGCCGCCGCCGCGATCCTGTCGGTCGGCGGACTGGTGCAACCGACCGGCGCCGCCTTCGCCCAGCCGGGACCGGACACGATGCAGAAGCACCAGCAGCACATGATGCAGATGCAGGGTCACGGGGCGGGACAACCGCACGCCGCCGTGCCGACACTGCCGGGCCAGGACGCGTTCGGCGCGATTCAGGAGGTCGTCCGGATCCTGGAGGCCGATCCCGCGACCGACTGGTCGAAGGTCGATCTCGAGGCTCTGCGCCAGCACCTGATAGACATGAACGAGCTGACGCTGCGGGCCGAGGCCGTCGCTCGACCCGTCGACGGCGGCGTGGAGATCGCCGTCACGGGGAGCGGCCGGACACTCGCTGCCATCCAGCACATGCTTCCTGCCTGGGCCGGCGCCATGAATGGCTACAAGGGCTGGAGCACTGCCGTGGTGCCGCTCCCGAACGGCGCGCTGCTGACGGTCACGGCCGCCGACCCGAAGGAAGTGCCGCATATCCGCCGTCTCGGCTTCATCGGCCTCATGGCGAGTGGCACGCACCACCAGCCCCATCACCTGGCAATGGCAAAAGGCGACTTTCCCCATCGTCACTGAGGCGAGGGGTGAGACGACAGGCTCCGGAACGTGCGCGCCCACCCCGGTTCAGTTGACGGACGACACCGTTTGGTCCGACAACCGGCTCCCGGAACCGGAGTGACCGATGCGCCTACTTCTTACTCACGTCCCCTTGGCGCGCCGGCAATATTATGGCGCCCCGGCGCTGTCGCGCCTGCAGGAACTGGTCGAGGTGACGCTCAATGACGGCGACGCGCCGCTCGATCCGCAGGGTCTGATCGCCGCGGCGCGCGAGGTGGATTTCATCGTCGCCGATCGCGCGACGGCGGTGCCGGCCGCGGTGTTCGAGAGCCTGCCGCGCCTGCGGGTCGTGATGCGCAGCGCCATCGATATCCGCAACATCGACGTGGCGGCGGCGTCGAAGGCGGGTGTGCTTGTGACGCATGCCGAGCCGGGCTTCGTGGATTCGGTGGTCGAGCTGACCCTGGGCTTCCTGGTCGATCTCTCGCGCGGCATCACGCATGCCGCCACGGCCTATCACGGCGGCCGCCGGCCGGAGATCAGGGTCGGCCGCCAGCTCTCCGGCAGCACGGTCGGTATCGTCGGCTACGGCCGCATCTCGCGCGCACTGGCACCGGTTCTGGCGGCGATGGGCATGACGGTGCTGGTGTCCGATCCCTATGCGCAGGTCGACGACCGGCGGTTCCGAAAGCTGCCGATGGAAGAGCTTCTCGGTCAGTCCGACTACGTGATCTGCCTCGCCGTCGCCAACGAGGAGACCGAGAACCTGATCGACGCGGCGGCGTTTGCGCGCATGAAGCCGGACGCCTTCTTCATCAACATGTCGCGCGGTAATCTGGTCGACGAGGCGGCTCTGCTGAGGGTCCTGACGGAAAACCGTATCGCCGGCGCGGCCATGGATGTCGGCCGTGCGCCCGACCAGATGCCATCGCCGGAACTGGCGCGCCTGTCGAACGTTATCGCCACGCCCCATATCGGCGGTCTCACACCGCCTGCAAGCGAGAGCCAGGCCTTCGACACGGTTCGCCAGGTCGAGGCGCTGGTCAAAGGCGAGGTGCCGCCGGGCGGGGCGAACCTGAAGGATTGGACGCGACGGAGCTGAAATGTTGCCCAACGGCGATCTTTTCCCCGCCCACGTCAACGACGAGAACGTGGGCGACTACAAGGTCAGCGAAGCCGGCTGGTATGCCGTCGACGATGGCGAGAATGTCGTGCTGGGCCCCTTTGCCAGCCTCGCCGAGTGCGAGCGCAACATGCGCGACCACGACCGGATGACGCCGCGGACCCTGTAGCCCTCGACCTCCTTTCGTCGTCCCGAGCGGCGCAAAGCGTAGCCGAGGGACCTGTCCATGCGGCCGACGTTGCATGAAGGGGTCCCTCCACTTCGCCGCGCTACGCTCGGCTCCGGTCGGGACGACGGGCTTTCAAGTCAAGATAGACGCTTATGGCTGCGGTCGCTCAGTTGCCCGGGCCGCGTTCCATCGAGAAGGGCTGCCAGCGCTGCAGTGCCGACTTCTCCAGCACCGTCGGGTTGACGCAGGCGCGCGGCCACTTGCCGGAGAGGACCAGCGACAGCTCGGCGCCGACGCGGCGCTTGCGCGCGACGTCGAAGCGGCTCGAGGCCGAGGCCACGTGCGCCGTCAGGATCACGTTGTCCATGCCCAGCAGCGGGTTGTTGTGGCCGACCGGCTCGGTTTCGAGAACGTCGAGGCCGGCGCCAGCGATCCAGCCCTCCTGCAGGGCCTTGATCATCGCCGGCTCGTCGACCGTCGAGCCGCGGCCGGTGTTCACGAACAGCGACGTCTTCTTCATCTTGCGGAAATGCTCTTCCTTCATCAGGTGGTGCGCGTCCTTGGTCCCGGGCGCGTGCATGCTGACGATGTCGGAGCGCTGCAGCAGCTCGTCGTAGCCGACCGGCTGCACGCCGTACTCGGACATCACCAGCTCCTCGATGTAGGGATCGTAGGCCAGCATCTGGAAGCCGAACGGCGCGGCGCGCTTGGCGACGGCACGGGCGACATGGCCGAACGAGATGAAGCCCAGGGTCATGCCCATGAGACGCGGGAACTGGTAGAGATGCGGCCGGCCCTTGGTCCACTCGCCCTTGCGCACCATCTGGTCCTGCACGACGAGCCGCCGCCAGCTCGCGAGGATCAGGGTCATGGCATGGTCGGCCACCTCCTCGATGAAGGTGTCGGGCACGTTGGTGACCGGGATGCCGAGCTGGGTGGCTGTCTCCACGTCGACCGAATCGACGCCGACGCTGCCCAGAGACACGACCTTCAGTTTCTTGCCCGCTTCGATGATCTTGGCTGTGATCCGGGGACGGCCCTTGCCGTAGATGGCGTCGGCGTCGGCCACCGCCTTGATGAGTTCGCTCTCGTCGCCCGAAACCTCGACGATCTCCGCGCCGACGGACGCGAGCGCCTCCATTTCCAGAGAATGGTCGGTTTTTCCCGGTCCGGTCGTCACGATCTTGAAACGCGCCACGTGTTGTCTCCTCCGTCGCTTTGGCGGCACTCTATCGCAATCCTGCCGCCGTCCAACCTCGGTGAATGAACATGCCTGCGTCCAAGAATGTCCTGTTGATCGTCGTCGACCAGTGGCGCGGGGCGATGCTGCCCAAGCTCGGTGCCGACTACCTGAAGCTGCCCAACATCGACCGGCTATGCGCCGAGGGTGTGACCTTCCGCAACCATTTCACCCAGGCCGTGCCCTGCGGGCCGGCGCGCGCCAGCCTGCTGACCGGACAATACATGATGAATCACCGCGCGGTGCAGAACACCATTCCGCTCGCCTCGCGCTTCACCAACCTGGCGCACGAGCTGCGGCGCGGCGGCTACGATCCCGCTCTGGTCGGGTACACGACGACGACGCCCGATCCGCGCCAGACCGCGCCCAACGATCCGCGCTTCTTCGTGCTGGGCGACATCATGGAAGGCTTCCATTCGGTGGGGGCCTTCGAGAACCGCGACGCCTATTTCGGCTGGGTCGCCAGCCAGGGGTTCGAGCTGCCGAAGACACGCGAGGATATCTGGCTGCCGCAAGGCTCGCCGGGGGCCGGCGCGACCGGCCGGCCGGCGGTCATCCCCAAGGAACTGTCCGACACGGCCTGGTTCACCGAGCGGGGTCTCGACTATCTCCGCGGCCGCGGCGGCAAGCCGTGGTTCCTGCATCTCGGCTACTACCGGCCCCATCCGCCGTTCATCGCGCCCGAGCCCTACAACAGCATGTACCGGCCCGAGGACATGCCCAAGCCCGTCCGCGCAGCCTCTCCGGCCGAGGAGGGAAAGCAGAATGCGCTGCTCGACTACTATGTGCGCAACATCAAGCAGGCGAGCTTCTTCCAGGACGGTCAGGCGCTCGGTTCGGACATGAGCGAGGCCGAGGTGGCGCAGATGCGCGCCACCTATTGCGGCCTGATGAGCGAGATCGACGATCATCTCGGCCGCGTGTTCGACTACCTGAAGCAGACCGGCCAGTGGAACGACACGCTGATCGTCTTCACCTGCGACCACGGCGAGCAGGCGGGCGATCATCACCTGCTGGGCAAGATCGGCTATTTCGACGAGTCCTACCGCATCCCGATGATCATCCGCGATCCGCGCGAGGAGGCGAACGGCACGCGCGGCACGATCGTCGAGCGGTTCACCGAGACCGTCGACACCATGCCGACCGTCCTCGACTGGATGGGCCTGCCGATCCCGCGCCAGGTCGACGGCCGCTCGCTGCTGCCGTTCTGCGAAGGCGACGTGCCGTCCGACTGGCGGACCGAAGTGCACTACGAATACGACTTCCGCGACGTGCACTACAGCAAGCCGGAATCCGCGCTCGGCCTGCCGATGGACCGCTGCGGCCTCGCGGTGGTGCAGGACGAGCACTACAAGTACGTCCACTTCGCCGCCCTGCCGCCGCTGTTCTTCGACCTGAAGAAAGACCCCGGCCAGTTCGTGAACCTCGCCGGCGATCCGGCCTATGCCGTCCGCATGGGCGAGTACGCCCACAAGATGCTGAACTGGCGCCTCGGCTTCGCCGAACGCACCCTGACCGGCTACCGCTCCACGCCCAAGGGCCTGGAGGTCCGCGCGGCGTAGGGCGCGCCACTCTTGGGCGCTAACTTTTAGTTCGTTCCCTGGTTTTCCGTCGTCCCGAGCGGAGCGAAGCGTAGTCGAGGGACCTTCTCATCACGGCCGACGTTGCATGAAGAGGTCCCTCCACTGCGCCTCGCTCCGCTCGGCTCCGGTCGGGACGACGGGCTTTTTAAGACAAGCTGACGCTTAAGGGCGCGCCACTCCAGTGGCGCGTCTTCCTTGCCGTTGCTGCACCGCATGACGCGCCACTGGAGTGGCGCGCCCCCAGCGCATAAACTGCCACGATGAGTAAGGAAATCTACCGGCGCGCGCCGGCCGACGCGCATCCGCCCAACCTGTCGCCGGAATACAAGTCGACGGTCTCCCGCGCACCGCGCCAGCCGGCGATCGTGCTGCCGCATACGCTGTCGGAGATCACCGGGCCGCTGCTCGCCACCGAGCGGCTCGATGCGCTGGAGAACGATCTCACGCAGCAGCGTTCCGGCGAGCCGCTCGGCGAGCGCATCGTCGTGCACGGCCGCGTGCTCGACCAGGACGGCAAGCCGGTGCCGAAGGCGATCGTCGAGATCTGGCAGTGCAACGCCGCCGGCCGCTACCATCATCCCGGCGACCAGCACGACGCGCCGCTCGATCCCAACTTCTACGGCGGCGGGCGGGTGCGCGCCGACGAGGACGGCCGCTACCAGTTCATCACCATCAAGCCCGGCGCCTATCCCTGGAAGAACCACCACAATGCGTGGCGCCCGGCGCATATCCATTTCTCGCTGTTCGGGCCGGCCTTCGCCACGCGCCTGATCACGCAGATGTACTTCCCCAACGATCCGCTGCTCGGCTTCGACCCGATCTACAACTCGGTGCCCGAAGGCGCGCGCCATCGGCTGCAGTCGTCGTTCGACATGGAGGCGACCCGGCCGGAATGGGCGCTCGCCTACAAGTTCGACATCGTGCTGCGCGGGCGCAACGCCACACCGATGGAGGGCTGAGCATGTCTCACGGGCTGACGCCGTCGCAGACCATCGGGCCGTTCTATTTCGGCACCGTCACCAAGGTCTACCACCAGCAGCTCGCGCCGCCGGGAGTGGCGGGCGAGCGCATCGAGCTGGCGCTGACCGTGCATGACGCGGACGGCGCGATCGTGCCCGACAGCCTGATCGAAATCTGGCAGGCCAACAGCCACGGCCGCTACAACCATCCCGAGGATCGCCGCAACCTGCCGCTCGACGCCGGCTTCGAGGGCTACGGCCGCGTCTCCGTCGACACGCAAGGCTGTGCCCGCTTCAGCTCGGTGAAGCCCGGCCGCGTGCCGTGGCCCGAGGGCGGCCTGCAGGCGCCGCACGTCAATATCTCCGTCTTCGCGCGCGGCCTGCTGAACCGCGTCGCCACGCGGCTCTATTTCGACGGCGATCCGGCCAACGCCGAGGATCCCGTGCTGAAGCTGGTCGACCCGGCGCGCCGCGCGACCCTGCTCGCCCGCAAGGACGACAAGGGCGTGTGGCGTCTGCCCATCCATCTCGGCGGCCCGAAGGAGACCGTCTTCTTCGACTGCTAGAAAAATCAAAGATAGAGGAAACGCCATGACCTACGACATCGTCATCCGCGGCGGCCGCGTCGTCGACGGAACGGGCAGCGCGGCCTTCACCGCCGACGTGGCGGTGAGCGACGGCACGATCGCCGCGATCGGCAAGGTGGCGGAGAAGGGGCGGCGCGAGATCGACGCCGACGGCCTCACCATCACGCCGGGCTTCGTCGACATTCACACCCATCTCGACGCGCAGATCGGCTGGGACCCGAACTGCACGCCGGTGAGCTGGCATGGTGTCACCACTGCGCTGCTGGGCAATTGCGGCGTGACCTTCGCGCCCTGCCGGCCGCAGGACAAGGAATTGCTCGCCGGCATGATGGAGACGGTCGAGGACATCCCGCGCCACGCGATCCTGAGCGGCCTGCCGTGGTCGTGGGAGGATTACGGCGGCTATCTCGATGCCGTCGAGACGCTGCGGCCGGGCATCAACATCGCGGGCCTCGTCGGCCACAGCGCGGTGCGCTTCTACGTCATGGGCGAGCGCGCGGTGGAAGAGCAGGCGAGCGACGCCGAGCGCGCCGCGATGGCCGACGTCGTCGCGCGCTCGATCGATCGCGGCGCGGTCGGCTTCTCGACCAACCGCTTCGCGCCGCACAAGCTGCCCGACGGCCGCTCGATCCCCGGCACCTTCGCCGATCCCGCCGAGCTCGAGGCGATCGCCAGGGTCGTGGCGCCGCGCGGCGCGCTGATGCAGGCGGTCGGCGCCGACGGCGACGTGCTGCGTCGCATCGCCGATGCCGCCGACGGGCGCCTGCTGTTCAGCTACGGCACCGGTGGCGCCGATCTTGCCCTGGCGCAGGAGCGCCGGACGGCGCTCGAGGCGATGTGCGCGGGCCGCGACATGACGGCGATCACCCAGGTTCGTGCCTCGGGCATGATCTACGGCCTGCAGGCCGGCCTGCCGGTGCGCGGCGCGGCCTGGTCGCGGCTGCGCCGACTGCCGACCCTGGCGGACCGCGTCGCCGCCGTCGGCGATGCCGAGTTCCACGCCCAGCTCATGGCCGAGGCGAAGGCCAACGGCTTCAAGCAGAACCTCGGAACGCCGGTCGAGAAAGTCTTCTATCTCGGCGACGGGCCGACGCCGGACTACACGGCCGGCGCGGAGATGAACCTCGTCGCCATGGCCGCGGCGCGCGGCGAGCACTGGGCCGAGACCTTCCTGCGGCTCGGCCGCGAGACGAACGGACGTGCGCTGTTCACCTTGCGCATGTTCAACTCCGATCTCGACGCCCTGCGGCATCTCTTCCGCAGCGAGCGCTGCTTCCCGAGCCTGGGCGATGCCGGCGCTCATGTCACGCAGGTGATGGATGCGGGCTGGGCGACCTTCCTGCTGTCCTACTGGGTGCGCGAGACCGGCTTCTTCACGCTCGAAGAGGCGGTGCGCCGCATGACCGCGATGCCCGCCCGCATCATGGGGCTGAAGGATCGCGGCACGCTGGCGGCCGGCCAGCGCGCCGACATCAACGTGCTCGACGCCGCCACCGTGGCCGAGAAACAGCCCGAGCTGGTCAACGATTTCCCCGGCGGCGCCGCGCGCTTCATCCAGCGCTCGACCGGCTACAAGGCGACCCTCGTCAACGGCCAGGTCAACGTCCTCGACGGCGAGCACACCGGCACCCGCGCCGGTGCCGTGCTGCGCCACGCCGGCTGAGCGCCAGCGGAACCCTTGTCCCGCGACCACTCTTCGCTACAGTAACGGCTGGCCGGTCAAGGCGGCCACCCGTCCGCGGAAAGGGCTCAGCCCGCCTGCCAGAGTTTCTCCGGTCTTCTCGACCTTTCCTGCCCGCGCGCGGACACCGGGCCTGTAGGAAAGGGAGAACCGCGTGCTGCCGCCAAATCCGTCCAAGGACCATCTGCGCAAGCAGGCCAAGCGTCTGGCTCGAGACAAGGCGCTCAAGCTCGCCGTTGCGCAGCGCGAGCTTGCCATCAAGCATGGCGCGTCGAGCTGGGCCGGGCTCATGCGACAGGTGGAAGCCGCCGTGCCGCTGTCGTCGCTGGGTGCCGCGGCGCGCTCGGGTGACCTCGCCACCGTACGCCGCCTGCTGGCGGAGGCCGCCGATCCCAACGGGGGGCCGGACGATCGGGGCAAGCCGCTATGGCAGGCTTGTGCTGGTCGCGTCCCGGCCGAGACGCGCCTGGCGATCGTCGATGCGCTTCTGTCCGCCGGCGCCAACCCGCGCGACGACTCGGCGGGCGAGACGGCGCTGCACGCCGCCGCCGCACGTGGGCCAATCGCGCTGGTCGAGCGGCTGATCGTCGGCAATGCGCTGGAATGGCAGGGCGACCGCAGGGGCCGCCTGCCGCTCGCCGCCGCAAAGCGCGGCAAGGCGGCCGACAAAGCGGAGATCGTGGCCCTGCTCGACCGCACGCGGATCGCCGATCCGTCCTTCCGAGCGGCGGTGAAGGCCTTGCAGAAGGGGGACGCCGCGCGGCTCGGCAAGCTGATCGATGCCGCGCCGCGCCTCCTGCGCGAGCGCATCCTCGGCCCCGAAGCCTATCGCAGGGCGAGCCGTCACCAATATTTCCGTGATCCTCGGCTCTTCTGGTTCATCGCCAACAATCCGACGCTGATGACGCGCATGCCCGACAACATGGTCGAGGTCGCCGAGGCCATGATCGCGCGCGGTGTCGACAAGGCCGACCTCGACTATGCGCTGGAGCTGGTGATGACCAGCGCGCCGGCGCGCGAGCAGGGGCTGCAGGGGCCGCTGATCGCCTGCCTGATGCGGGCCGGCGCCACGGCTTCGCGGCACGCGATCGACATGACCCTGGGCCATTGGGAGCTCGAGCCCGTGCGCACGCTCCTTACCGCGGGCCTGCCCCTGACCGCCGCCATCGCGGCCGCTCTCGGCGACATCGAACGATTGCCTGCCCTGTTGGCCGAAGCGTCTCGCGAAGAAGTCCAGCGCGCGCTCGGCCTTGCCGTGATCAACCGCCAGACCGCAGCGGCGCGGATGGCGCTCGACGCGGGCGCCGATCCCAACGTCTTCCTGCCGGTGCATTCCCACAGCCTGCCGCTGCACCAGGCCGCCATCGACGACAATGTCGAGTTGCTGGCGTTGCTGGTCGCGCGCGGCGCCCGCACCGACATCGCCGACACGCTGTGGGGCAGCACACCGCTCGGCTGGGCGATTCACCAGGGCAAGACCCGAGCGCGGGCCCATCTGGAAGGGCTCCGTCGCGAGCGCCATGGCTCTTGATCTCGGAGGGCGTTCCGCTGGGGGGTGTCACTGGAGTGGCGGGCCCGTAGGTGCGAACTTTTTGTTCGCGCCCTATTTTTCCGTCGTCCCGAGTCGGCACATTCACATGTGCCTTGAGCGAAGTGTCGTCGAGGGACCTGCTCATCCCGGTCGACGTTGCATGAAGCGGTCCCTCCACTACGCCTCGCTTCGCTCGGCTTCGGTCGGGACGACGGCATGGATGCTTGTCACGCCGGCCCCGCGCCCTGGGTGGCGACGTAGAGCGCGTAGATCGACTGGCTTGCCGCCATGAACAGGCGGTTGCGCTTGGGGCCGCCGAAACAGATGTTGGCGCAGCCTTCGGGCAGGCGGATGCGGCCCAGCAGCTTGGCTTCCGGCGACCAGACCGTGACGCCGCTATAGCCGAGATTGCGGCCGGCATTGCTCGACACCCAGAGATTGCCGGCGACGTCGGCGCGGATCCCGTCCGGCCCGCACTTGATGCCGTCGATCATGAAGTCGGAGAAGACTTTGCCGTTGGTCGGCTTGTTGTCGGCGCCGATGTCGAAGACATGCACGTCGCGCTTGCCGCCGGGGCCGGTATCGCCCGGGCCGCGCCCGCTGCTGACGACATAGAGCTTCTTGTAGTCGGGCGAGAAGCAGAGCCCGTTGGGATCGGGAAGCTGCTCCTCGGCCAGCACCAGCTCGACCTTGCCGCCGGGATCGACGCGGTAGGTGCCGGTCGGCAGCTCGCGCTTCATGCTGCCCATGCCGGGCGGCTGGCCGAGTGCGGGCTTGAGCTTGCCGGCGGCGTTGCTCGGCCCGCCGGGCATGTCGGGCGCGCCTTCGTAGAGCTGGCCGCCGAACGGCGGGTCGGTGAACCAGACGCTGCCGTCGGGATGGGCGACCACGTCGTTGGGCGAGTTCAGCCGCTTGCCGTCGTAGCTGTCGGCCAGCACCGTCGCCGAGCCGTCGAGCTCGTAGCGCACGACGCGGCGCGTCAGGTGCTCGCAGGAGAGCTGCCGGCCCTGGAAGTCGAAGCTGTTGCCGTTGCTGTTGTTCGACGGCGAGCGGAACACGCTGACCCGGCCATCGTCCTCGATCCAGCGCAGCTGCCGGTTGTTCGGGATGTCGCTCCATACCATGAACTTGCCGACCGAGCTCCAGGCCGGGCCTTCCGACCAGCGCGCGCCGGTCCACAGGCGCTCGATGGCGGCGTTGCCCTGGGTGAGGGCGTCGAACGCCGGATCGATGGTGACGATGTCGGGATCGCGGCCATAGACCGTCGGTGCGCCGTTCGGGCCGAAATCGCGCGGCGGCGTGGTGATCACGCTGGCCGGCGTGGCCAGCGCCGGCGGCGTCTGCGCCCGCACGATGGCGGGGGCGAGGACGGCGGCACCGACGCCGGCCGCCATCACGCCGCGGCGCGACAGCGCACGCCCGCGTTCTTGCTGCGTCATGAGTGTCTCTCCCGGAAGTTTTCTTGGTGGCTACGCCCGTCTACGCGAACGCTATTGAACGCATCGTTCTTGCTCCTGTCCCCCGACAGGGGGAGAGGTTGGGTGAGGGGGCGGCGCACATCTCCTGCAACCCCCTCTCCTTGCCTCTCCCCTAACGGGGGAGAGGACTATGAGAAGGCATCAGCCTACCGATACTCCACCTTGACGATCTCCAGCTCTTCCACGCCGACGGGGGTGCGCAGCTTCACCACGTCGCCTTCCTCGGCGCGCAGCAGGGCCTTGGCGATCGGCGAGATCCAGCTCACGTGGCCTTTCGCGAGATCGACCTCGTCGACGCCGACGATTCGCACCGTGCGCTCCTCGCCCTTCTCGTTGGCGGTGGTGACGGTGGCGCCGAAGAACACCTGGTCGGTCTTGCCGCGCTTGGCGGGATCGACGACCTCGGCGTTGGCCAGCCGCTTGCTGAGGTAGCGGACCCGCCGGTCGATCTCGCGCAGGCGCTTCTTGCCGTAGATATAGTCGCCGTTCTCCGAGCGGTCGCCGTTGCTCGCCGCCCAGGTCACGACCTTGACCACTTCCGGCCGCTCCTTGCGCATGAAGGTATCGAGCTCGTCACGCAGGCGCGCGAAGCCTTCCGGCGTCATGTAGTTCTTGGCGGCGAGTGGTAGCCCGCCGGACTCCTCCGGCAGGTCGTCCTCGTCGTCGCTGTCGCTTTCGCGGGTGAAGGCCTTGCTCATTGCGGTCCTTACTCTATCACGGAGTCGATGAACGCCCGCGCCCTTCCTCGCCTGCAGCGCGCCTCCGGCGAAAGCCGGGTGGCCTTCGCGTGGCACGACGGGGCGACGCGCCTCGCCGATCTCTATCAACGCGATCCCTGCAGGGTGTTGTTCCCCGACCCGGACCCGGGCGAACCGCCACAGGCCGTGCTGGTGACCACGTCGGGCGGGGTGACCGGCGGCGATGTCCTGAAGATGGCGATCGAGGTCGGTCCCGTCGGCGAGGCGGTGGTCGCCACCCAGGCGGCGGAGAAGATCTATCGTGCCGCGACGGCGAGCGAGCCTTGCACGATGGACATCGCCGTGACGGTCGGCGAAGGCGCGGCCCTCGACTGGCTGCCGCAGGAGACGATCGTGTTCGACGGCGCGCGCCTGAAGCGCCGCACGGTGGCGGAGGTCGCCGCCGGCGGCTCGCTCCTCGCCTGCGAGATGGTGGTGCTGGGCCGCGCCGCCTCTGGCGAGCGCTTCACCGGCGGCCTGCTGCTCGACGCCTGGTCGGTGCGGCGCGCCGGCAAGCTCGCCTGGACCGACACGCTGCGGGTAGAGGGCGAGACACCGGCCGGCGCGGGCTTCGGTGCCGCCAACGCGCTCGCGACCGTGATCGGCGTTTGGGACGAGCCGCAGTCGCGCTTCGAGCAGGCCCGCGCCTTGCTCGAAGCGGCCGATGGGGTAAGGGCAGGCGTTACCCTGGTGAACGGCATCCTGGTTGCCCGCCTGCTGGGCGAAGCGACCGCCGTGAGGGCGGCGACGACGCGTTTCCTCGCCGATTTCCGCGGCAGCCGCCTGCCGCGCGTTTGGCATATTTGATGCAGCTTGCGTCGCGCTATAGTCGGCGCGGCTGACGGGGGAAACATGAATCTGACGCCACGGGAAAAGGACAAGCTGCTGGTCGCCATGGCGGCCGTCGTGGCCCGTCGCCGGCTGGAGCGCGGCGTGAAGCTCAACCACCCCGAGGCCGTGGCGCTGATCACCGATTTCGTGGTCGAGGGCGCGCGCGACGGCCGCTCGGTCGCCGACCTCATGCACGCCGGCGGCACGGTGATCCGCCGCGAGCAGGTGATGGCGGGCGTCGCCGAGATGATCCACGAGATCCAGGTCGAGGCGACCTTTCCCGACGGCACCAAGCTCGTCACCGTGCACAATCCGATCCGCTGAGGGAGCGCCGCCATGAAGCCAGGTGAGATCCTCCCCGCCGCGGGCGAGCTCGAGCTCAACACGCAGAAGAACCGCCGGCCGGTCACGCTGGAGGTCGCCAATACCGGCGACCGGCCGATCCAGGTCGGCAGCCACTATCATTTCTTCGAGACCAACGCGGCGCTGAGCTTCGATCGCAAGCGCGCCAAGGGCATGCGGCTCGACATCGCCGCGGGTACCGCCGTGCGCTTCGAGCCCGGCCAGTCGCGCACCGTGCGGCTCACGCCCTATCTCGGCGCGCGCGAGAGCCACGGCTTTCAGGCCAAGGTCTCGGGCAAGCTCGGCCCGATCGCCAAGGTCGGGCCGTCGAACGAGGGGCCGACACGGATCTCGCGCGCCGCCTATGCCGGCATGTTCGGCCCCACGGTCGGCGACAAGGTGCGGCTGGCCGATACCGACCTCGTCATCGAGGTCGAGAAGGACCACACGATCTACGGCGAGGAGGTCAAGTTCGGCGGCGGCAAGGTGATCCGCGACGGCATGGGCCAGAGCCAGCGCACGCGCGCCCAGGGTGCTGTCGACACCGTCATCACCAACGCCCTGATCCTCGACCACTGGGGCATCGTGAAGGCCGATATCGGCCTCAAGGACGGCCGCATCGTCGGCATCGGCAAGGCCGGCAATCCCGACGTGCAGCCGGGCGTGACCATCGTCATCGGCCCCGGCACCGAGGCGATCGCGGGCGAGGGCAAGATCGTCACTGCCGGCGGCATCGACTGCCATATCCATTTCATCGCGCCGCAGCAGGTCGACGATGCGCTCTACAGCGGCGTCACCACCATGATGGGCGGCGGCACCGGCCCGGCGCACGGCACGCTGGCCACCACGGTCACGCCGGGGCCGTGGCACATGGGCCGGATGCTGCAGGCGGCCGAGGGCCTGCCGATGAATCTCGGCTTCTTCGGCAAGGGCAACACGAGCAAGCCGGCCGGGATCAGGGAGCAGGTCGAGGGCGGTGCCTGCGGCCTCAAGCTGCACGAGGACTGGGGCACCACGCCGGCGGCGATCGACAACTGCCTGACCGTCGCCGACCGGATGGACGTGCAGGTCGCGATCCACACCGACACGCTGAACGAATCGGGCTTCGTCGAGACCACCCGCGCCGCCTTCAAGGGCCGTGCGATCGCCACCTTCCACACCGAGGGCGCGGGCGGCGGCCATGCGCCGGACATCATTCGCCTCGCCGGCGAGAAGAACGTGCTGCCGTCCTCGACCAATCCCACCATGCCCTACACGGCCAACACCGTGGACGAGCATCTCGACATGCTGATGGTCTGCCACCATCTCGACAAGCGCATTCCCGAGGACGTGGCCTTCGCCGAATCGCGCATCCGCAAGGAGACGATCGCGGCCGAGGACATCCTGCACGACATGGGCGCCTTCTCGATGATGTCGTCCGACAGCCAGGCGATGGGCCGGGTCGGCGAGGTGATCATCCGCACCTGGCAGACCGCCGACAAGATGAAGAAGCAGCGCGGCCGGCTCGCGGAGGAGCAGGGCGACAACGACAATGTCCGCGCCAAGCGCTACGTCGCCAAGTACACGATCAATCCCGCGATCACCCACGGCATCTCGCGCCATGTCGGCTCGGTCGAGGTCGGCAAGCGCGCCGACCTGGTGTTCTGGTCGCCGGCCTTCTTCGGTGCCAAGCCAGACATGGTGCTGATCGGCGGCTCGATCGCGGCGGCGCCGATGGGCGACCCCAACGCCTCGATCCCGACGCCGCAGCCGGTGCACTACCGGCCGATGTTCGGCGCCTTCGGCAGGAGCCTGGTGGCGAGCCCGGTGATCTTTACTTCCGCCGCGGCGATGGCCAAGGGCGTGGCGAAGAAGTGGGGCATCGCGCGGCCGATGGCGGCGGTGAAGGGCACCCGCAAGATCGGCAAGAGGGACATGGTGCACAATGCGCTTTGCCCGAAGATCGAGGTCGATCCGGAGACCTACGAGGTCCGCGCCGACGGCGAGCTGCTGACCTGCGAGCCCGCCGAGGTGCTGGCTCTCGCGCAGCGCTACTTCCTGTTCTGATGCTTCCCGTCGTCTCGACCGGAGCGAAGCGGAGTGGAGAGACCTTCTCTCCGTGCGATCAGTCATGCCAGTGGAGAGAAGGCCCCTCGGCTTCGCTCGGGGCGACGGAGGGACGATGAAGCGCGCGATAGACGTTATCCGCGCCGGCGCCTGGCCGGCGGCGGAGAGGGTCGACAGCGTCACGCTTCTGTTCGACGACCGCTATCGCCGCCGCCTGCGCATGCTGGGCGACGACGGGCTCGATTTCCTGCTCGACCTGGTCGAGCCGATCGTGCTGCACAGCGGCGACGGGCTGCGGCTGGAAGAGGGCGGCTTCGTCGAGGTCAGGGCGGCCGACGAGGATCTCGTCGAGGTGCGCGGCCGCGACCCGGCCGCCTTCGCGCGGCTCGCCTGGCATCTCGGCAACCGCCACCTGCCGGCCCAGATCGAGGGCGACCGCATCCTGATCCGCGACGATCACGTCATCGTCGACATGCTGCGCGGCCTGGGCGCGGAGGTGCGCAAGGTGCGCGTCCCGTTCGATCCCGAAGGCGGCGCCTACGGCCAGCACAACCACGATCCCGACCATCGCCACGGCGCGCTGCATGCCGAACGGCATGGCTGACGGATCATGATCTGTAGTCTTCAAGCACCTTCCCCGTCGGACGCAGGGCTATCGCATGAAAGCTTTCCCTCCCCCGTCTTCGGGGGAGGTGGCGCGGTAATCCGCGACGGAGGGGGTCATGAGTCGCGGCATTGCATGAGCATGACCCCCTCCGTCCGCGTAAGACGCGGCCACCTCCCCCGAAGA
>CAMFJT010000064.1 GCA_945957125.1 uncultured Rhodospirillales bacterium
GACCCCCTCCGTCCGCGTAAGACGCGGCCACCTCCCCCGAAGACGGGGGAGGGAAGAGTCTAGACCGGGGCGGTTCCGGCGACGATCACCCGGTGCATCAACCGCCGTTCGTCTTCGGGGTAGTCGGCATTCGCCTTGTGCATGGTGCAGCGGTTGTCCCAGATCACCACGTCGCCCCGTTGCCAGGCATGGCGGTACTGGAAGCGCGGCTCGATGGCGTGGGCGATCAGCGCGTCGAGCAGGGCGTCGCTCTCGGCGCGCTCCAGGCCCACGACCTGCTCCATGCGGTTGGCGTTGAGGTAAAGCGCCTTGCGGCCGGTCTCGGGATGGGTGCGGACCAGCGGATGGGTCGCCTCCGGCATGGCCGCCATCTCCTCGGCGGGGCGCTGCGAGACCCGGTTGGTCTGCCGGCTCGACTGGTATCTATGGATCACCTTCAGCCCGTCGATGCGCGCCCTGGTTTCCGCCGGCAGCGCCTCGTAGGCGGCGTACATGTTGACGAACTGCGTGTCGCCGCCGCGCGACGGCACGATCACGCCATAGAGCATCGTGAGCGAGCAGGGCTCCCGCATGAAGCTGTCGTCGGTATGCCAGGAGGCGCCGTTGACCAGCTTCTTGCCGTCACCCAGCTCGTCACGATCCTCGCTCGAGATGATGTTGACCTCGGCGCATTCGGGCGTGGCGGCGAGCTGCTTGCGCTGCACCGGCGTGCCGAACCGCGCCATGGCATCGCGGAACGCCACGGGGGTGAGCGACTGGCCGCGCACGCAAAGCACGAGGTTCTCGTGCAGCGCATCGACCAGTGCGCCATGCGTCGCCGGGTCCGGCCGATTGAGATCGATACCGCTGATCGCGACGGCCATGTGCGGCCCGAGCCTATGCTGCTCCATCATGCCCGATGGTTATCAAACGCGGGGCGCCTTGGCCAATCGTCGGAAGGCTCGAATCCTCGCCTTCCTCGGCAAACCGGACGTCGGGCCTGCCTTCGCGGCAGCGCCGCGCCATCGCCACCGCGAGCGGATCGTCGAATGTCCTGGCGATGTCCTCGTAGGCGCAGGCCGCTGCCGCATGGTCCCCGCGTGCCATGAGGGCGTAGGCTTCGGCGGTGCGGAGACAGAGATCCTTCTCCGTCGGCGACAGCGCGACATCGGCCTCTCCGTCGCGTATGGCGAGCAGCTCGTAGACGAGGATGTCGCCGCGCCGTCCCTTGACCGTGACCTGATCGATCGGCCGCAACCACAACCGTTCGCCGCATTCGCGGAACACCGAATGGCTGACGCAGATCGAGGTGCCGAACTGCTTGTTGATCCCTTCCAGCCGCGCGGCGATGTTCACGCCGTCCCCCATGACGGTGTAGCTCATGCGCTCCGTCGAGCCGACATTGCCGACCAGCACCGCGTCGCTGTGGATACCCACCCTCATGTGCAACTCCGGCGAGCCGGTATCACGCCAGAGAACGTTCTGCGCCGCCAGCCGGCGCTTGCTGCGCACGGCGGCAACGCAGGCATGATAGGCATGATCGTCGTCGACCAGCGGCGCGCCCCAGAACGCCATCACGGAATCGCCGATGAACTTGTCGACAGAGCCCGAGGTCTCGTTCACCGCATGCGTGACGATGCCCAGATAGGCCGACACCTGCTCGAGCAGGGCACGCGCCGGAACGGTCTCGGCCAGCGACGAGAAGGCCTCCAGATCGGTGAACATGATGGTGAGATGGCTGCTGCGTCCGCCGAGCTCGATCGGCCGGCCGGACAGCAGGAGGCCCCGGACGACCTCGCGCGGCACATAGGCGGTGAAGGCACGCAACGCGGTCTTCATCACCTGCGTGGCCGCGATGAGCTGCTTCACTTCCCGGATGTTCGAGGCGAGCCTCACCTCGCCTCCCAGCGAGAACTTCTCGATGGCGTGGATTTCGCTCACCAGCCCGACCAGGGGACGCGAGATCAGCCGTGCGAAGCCGATGATGAGAAGCAGCAGGACGACGATCACGGCGGTGCCGGCTGCCGCCATCAGGTGATTGTTCCGGCGTAGCGGTCCGATGAAGTCGTCGGTCGGCGCCACGATGACGGCCTCCCAGGGCTTGCCGAACTCGGTCGGGAAAGGCGAGAAGAACGCCACGTGCTCGGCGCCGTCCGCGAGCGCGGTGAACGTGAAATGATCGCGTTTCAGCTCGCTGCGCCGCGCGAAGGCGGCGCGAACGGCTGCGTTGGAAAGATCGCCGACCTGCCGCGAGACGGTGTCGTTTCCCTTCCGGTCGGCCATCTCGGTGGGGTCGGGATGGACGATGACGGTACCGTCGCGTGCAACCACCAGGGTCGTGGCGTGAGCGCTCGCAGGATGCGCGCGCAAGTACTGCGAAACCCGGTCGAGCGTGAAATTCGTCGCCACTGCCGCCACGAGCTGGCCATCGCGAATGACCGGTGCCGATACCGAGATGCCCAGCTTGCCGACGCTGCCGATGACGTAGGGATCGGAGACCACGGCGCCGGGCTGCGCCCCGTTCGACTGGCGCCGCGCGGCCTGCTGCCAGAAGGATCGCTGACGGGCGTCGTAGGTCGTGGGACCGGCGGAGGCGTCGCCGACGCGCCGTCCCTCGCCATCGAGGAAGACGTACCGATCGACGGGAACGCCGCCCGCGGAGCGGTCGATGACTCGAGACGCAAAGCGCGTCTCCGCCGGCGGTACGATACCGGCGACCTTGGCTCCTTGTGCGATCCGCTGCATCTGCCGGAACGATCCATCGGCAAACCCGACATAGTAGCTCGTCAGGCCGGGGCTGTTGCGCAGCTCCTGGAGCATCATGCCGTCCGACTCGTGGCCGCGCAGGAAGTTCGGCATCGCCGCTTCGACCTGCGCGGCCACAAGGACCGATCCGGTGAACCGCCGCAGCGGTGCGACCATCGTGTTCGTCGCCTCGTCGGCCGCGTTGACGATGTCGCGGTCGGCATAGTGGCCGATGAGAGCGAGCGAGGAGACATAGGACCAGTAGATCAGCCCGGCGATCGACGGAACGACCAGAATTGCGAAGATGGCTCCGATGCTGAATTGCAGCCGCCATCCTTTCGGCCGCAGGTAAGCAAGCAGGTTTCCGGGCTTCATTGCGTTGCCTCTCCCGAGCTCTTCGTCCAATCGACTCGACGGAGAGCGGTGCTTTCGGAAATGCCGAGAATGACGAGAACGTCCGGCGACCTCAACGCTGGAAGCACACCCTTCCGACGCTCCTCGCTCGACCGCCGCGCCGTCGCTCACCGCAATCGGCGCCACGGGCAGGCGGTTTCACGGGCGGGGTTCCGCATGCTACGCACGGCGCCATGTTCCTCGGTCTCGCCCTCCTTGCCGGTGCGGTCGAAGCCGGTGTCGGCTATCCCGACACCGTCTTTCGCATCGTCGGCCATCCCGTCACCTGGCTGGGACGGCTGATCGGCTGGGCCGATGCGCGGTGGAATTCGGAGCAGGATTCGCCGGTCGAGCAGCGCAGCCAGGGCATCGCGCTGGTGATTGCGCTGCTCGCGATCAGCGTGTTCGCCGGGGTGCTGATCGCGCAGTTCTTCCACTCCTTCCTGCCGTCTTTCCTCGCCCTCGTGCCGGTCGCGATCGTGGCCAGCAGCCTGCTCGCCCAGCGCAGCCTCTACGACCATGTCGACGCCGTCGCCGCCGCGCTCGACCAGAGCCTCGATCGCGGGCGGCAGGCTGTCTCGGCGATCGTCGGCCGCGACACCGCCGAGCTGAACGAATCGAGCGTCTGCCGCGCGGCGATCGAGAGCCTGGCGGAGAGCTTCTCCGACGGCGTCGTCGCGCCGATGTTCTGGCTGGCGGTGGGCGGCCTGTCCGGCGGCATCGCGTACAAGGCGATCAACACCGCCGACAGCATGATCGGCCACAAGACCGAGCGGTACATCGATTTCGGCTGGGCGGCGGCGCGCACCGACGATGTCCTGAACTGGCTGCCCGCGCGACTGTCGGTGCTGTGGCTGGTGCTGGCCGCCGTCGTCGTGCCGGGCGCCTCGCCGTGGCGGGCGCTGACCGTGGCGTGGCGCGATGCGCGGCTGCACGATTCGCCCAACGCCGGCTGGCCTGAGGCGGCGATGGCCGGCGCGCTCGGCGTGCGGCTGATGGGGCCGCGCAGCTACGACGGCGTGCCGGTCAACCATCCGTGGATGGGCGACGGGCGCGTCTTCATCCGGATCGGCGATATCCGCACCGCGCTGCAGCTCTATCGCGTGGCGTGCGGCCTGCAGCTCGGCACGTTGGCGATCCTGCTCGGGCTCACGTTCCTCGGCTGAGACGCGGTGTCCGTGCCAGCGCGAGCAGGCGGTCGCAATCGACGTGCCGCTCGACATGGTCGGCCAGCCGCTCGAGGGTGGCATCGAGGTCGGCCTCGTAGTCGAGGTTCGAGGGCGGCGCGCCCAGGCGCTCGAGCCAGTGGCGCCGCTGGCGGTCGTCGGCCAGCAGGCCGTGGATGTAGCAGCCGGCGATCCGGCCGTTGGCGCCGATCGCCCCTTGGTCGTGGCCGTCGAGCGCGAGCAGGGGCGTCGCGCTCGCCGTCGTGCGGCCGACATGCATCTCGTAGCCCTTGAACGGCACGCCGTGTGCGCGGCCCGCGACCTCGACCAGCACCTTGTCGCCGGCCAGCACCGTGTCGACGGCGAGCAGGCCGAGGCCGTCGACCGCCGCGGGCGGGCCTTCGACGCCGTGCGGATCGGCGATCGTGCGCCCGAGCATCTGGTAGCCGCCGCAGATGCCCAGCACCTGGCCGCCGCGCCGGACATGCGCCTGCAGGTCGATGTCCCAGCCCGCTGCGCGCAGGGCTGCGAGATCGGCGATGGTCGCCTTCGAGCCCGGCAGGATGACCAGCGCGGCGTCGGCCGGGATCGCCTCGCCCGGCCGCAGGAAGGCGAGGTCTACGCCCGGTTCCAGGCGCAGCGGATCGAAGTCGTCGAAATTGGCGATGCGCGGATAGGCCAGCACGACGATCTTCGTGCCGTTGCCGCGCCGCGTCGTGGGCAGGCCGAGCGCGTCCTCGGCCGGCAGCCGATGGGCGTGCTCGAAGAACGGCACCAGCCCGAGTGCCGGCCAGCCGGTGCGCCGCTCGATCTCGGCCATGCCGTCGGCGAACAGCGTCGGGTCGCCGCGGAAGCGGTTGACGATGAAGCCCACGATCGTGGCGGCGTCGGCGGGATCGATCACCGCCTGCGTGCCGACCAGGCCGGCGATCACGCCGCCACGCTCGATATCGCCCACCAGCACGACCGGCACGCCGGCGGCGCGTGCGAAACCCATGTTGGCGATGTCGGCGGCGCGCAGGTTGACCTCCGATGCCGAGCCCGCGCCCTCGACCAGCACCAGGTCCGCCTCGGCGCGGAGAATGCCGAAGCTCTCCAGCACCGCGCCGAGCAACTCGGGCTTCATCGACTGGTAGGCACGCGCACCGGTCGCGCCGACCACCCTGCCGTGCACCACGACCTGGGCGCCGGTCTCGCTCTGGGGCTTGAGCAGCACCGGGTTCATGTGGACGCTGGGCGGCACCCCGGCTGCCCGGGCCTGCAGCGCCTGGGCCCGGCCGATCTCGCCGCCTTCTGCGGTAATGGCTGCGTTATTCGACATATTCTGTGGCTTGAACGGGCGGACGGTGAGGCCGCGGCGTGTGAAAATGCGGGCAAGTGCGGTCACCATCAGGGACTTGCCGACGTCCGATCCGGTGCCCTGGATCATCACGGCGCGCCCGCGGCCTGTTCCGGTCAGCAAGGGCCGCCGCCACAATTGAGCCCAACGGCTCCGCTAATCGGGTCTCCCTGAAGCCGAGAAGGGGATGGCGCGTCGGCCGCCGTCGTACGACGCGTGTAAGGAGAACGTCTTTGCGTCTTCCCCGACTGATCGCGATGCTTCTCGGCGGCGGCTTCGTCCTGCTCGCCGCCGCGCTTCTCCTCGCCGCCCTTCCGGCCAATGCCGCCACCATGGGCGGCTGGCGCTATACCGACCGGGCGTCGCCGGCCACCAGTGGCCGCACCGTCGATCTCTATGTCGACCGCGACTTCGACGACTACGAGCGCGGCCGCATCGTGGCGGCGATGCGCCAGTGGAACTACGTGCTGAATGGCTACGTGCGGTTCCATGCCAGGACGCTTCCGGACAATCCCACGCGTGCGATGCTCGCCCAGATCAAGCGCTCGGGCGGCTGGATCGTGGCCCGCGTCGACAGCCGTCATCCGATCGCCCAGCAGGGCGAGGGCGCGCATGCCCTGGCGGTGACGGCCGGCGGCAACGGCGGCTTCGTCTACGTGATCGGCGACCGTATCGGCCAGCGCGATCTCACCGGCGTGGTGATGCACGAGTTCGGCCACGTGCTGGGCGCCGGCCATGACGGCTCCGGGCTGATGGCGCCGACCTACACTCCGGCAATGGGTCGCTGCATCGACCGCGATGCGGTGGCGCTGGTGGCTTCCGCCAATCGCCTGCCGCTCGACCGCCTCAACTGGTGCGTCGGGCCGGAGGGGGGAGACCCGCGCAGGCCGATGACCGTGCAGCGTTGAGATCAACCGTGAGTGGCGTCGCGCAGCCCGACATGCGGGGCGCGCGAGGCACGCACGATGATTGCCAGCGCGCGGCAACCCAGGAATCCCGCGCAGAAAGCGGACGCCGCGGCGACGTGCGACGGATCGATCAGTGCATCCTCTAGCGCAGACGATGTGAAGTCGATCGCGGCCACGGCCACGACGCCGGCTGCGATCACAAGTGCGTCAACCGTGCGCGGCAGGCGCGCCAAGCCCCATCGCTGATCGATCTCGACCGGCAGCGTCCAGCCGCGCGAGCGGCCGATGAAGCCGCCCAGCAGAAGAGCGAGCACCCATTCGGCGTCGTGTTGCAAGGTCGCGTCGAAGATGCTGGACAGGAGCATCAGTGCAACCACCGCGGCAAAAGCCGCGGGCATTGCGAGACGCCATAGTCGCACGATGCCACCGCGCGCCTGCGGCGACATGGTCCACAGGCAGAAGAAGGCGACGAAGAGCGTCAGCACGTTGGCGAGACTGAGCGGCGAGATCATCGGGCGACTTCGGTGAAAGACTGCACGCGCTACTATTCTCCTTGCCGATTGTGCTCACAACAGGGAAATCGACGCGAATTCGATATTCAGTCGTCCTGCATTCGAGGGTCTTTCGCCTTGACGCTGAAAACGTCGGTGCGCACGGTGTGAGGACATCAGAATTCATGAGGTCAGCGCCATGTCCATTTCCGTGCGGCCCCTGTCCTATGCGCTCGGCGCGGAGATCCAGGGAATCGACCTCGGCGAGCCGCTCAGCAACTCCGAGTTCGACCGGATCCACCGCACCTTCCTGGAGAGCGGAATCCTCCTGTTCCGCGACCAGAAGCTCACGCGCGAGCAGCACATCGCCTTCAGTCGCCGCTTCGGCGAGCTGGACAACCACGATTCGCTGCCGCGCGACCGCCATCCCGACTATCCCGAGCTGCTGCTGGTCACCAACATCCCGAAGGAGAACGGCCAGCCGTCCGACTCGCGCTATACGGGGCAGCAATGGCATTCCGACATGTCGTTCACGCCCGTGCCGTCGCTCGGCTCGCTGCTGCGCGGTATCACCATTCCGCCGGTCGGCGGCGATACGATGTTCACCAACATGTACCGCGCCTACGACACGCTGTCGGACGGCATGAAGAAGATGATCGAGCCGCTGCACGGAATCCACACGGGAACGCGCAAGGTCGACGATCCGAATTCCGATCGCGAGAAGGAGCAGAAGAAGATCAACCCGCCGATCGCCCAGCCCGTGGTCCGCGTCCATCCGGAGACCGGCAGGAAGGCGCTCTATATCGGCGAAAAGGTGTCGTGCTTCGTCGGCATGACGCCCGAGGAGAGCAGGCCGCTGATCGACTATCTCGTGAAGCACGCGACGCGGCCGCAGTTCGTCTATCGCCATCAATGGCGGCAGGACGACATCGTGCTGTGGGACAACCGCTGCACGATGCACATCGCGCTCGGCGACTATGAGGAAGGCGAGATCCGCCATCTCGAGCGCACGACCGTGAAGGGCACGCCGTCCGGATACTACCTGCAGTGAAGCGTTCGGCGTTCCTCGCGGGCCTCGCCGCGGCCGCCCTCTCGCCGGCACTCGGGCGCGCACAAGGCGGCTATCCCGACCGTCAGATCCGCATGGTCATCCCGTTCGCGCCGGGCGGCACGACCGACCTGCTGGCGCGTGCGGTCGGCCACCACCTGCAGGAGGCCTGGGGCCAGCCGGTCGTCGCCGACAACCGCGCCGGCGCCAACGGCGTGGTGGCGGGCGACATCGTCGCCAAGGCGGCGGGCGACGGCTACACGCTCTCGACCGTGGCGATGGGCCACGCCATCAATCCGCTGATCTACCGGAAGCTGCCCTATGACGGCGTGAACGACTTCACGCCGATCAGCCTGCTCGCGACCTTCCCGCAGCTCGTGCTGGTGCATCCCTCGCTGCCGGTGAAGACGCTGCCGGAGCTCATCGACTTCGCCAGGAAGTCGCCCAAGCCGCTGACCTATGGTTCCGGCGGCAACGGCTCCTCGCAGCATCTCGCCGGTGCGCTGTTCGCGCACATGGCGGGCCTGACGATGACGCACGTCGCCTACAAGGGCGGCAACCCCGCCCAGCTCGACCTGATGGCGGGCAATCTCGACCTGGTGATCATGCAGCCGAACTCGAAGGAGGTCGTGACCTCGGGCAAGCTGCGCGCCCTGGCCGTGAGCTCGCCGCAGCGCAGCCCCGACTATCCCGATGTCCCGACCGTCGCGGAGGCTGCCGTGCCCGGTTACCAGTCGGTGGCGTGGTACGGGCTGGTGGCGCCGAAGAACATGCCCGATGCCGTGCTGGCGAAATTGAGCGCGGAGACGATCCGCGCCGTCGCGGCGCCGGCTGCGCGCGGGGTGATCGCCACGCAGGGCGGCGTGGCGGTCGGGGGCACGCCGGCGGAATTTGCCGACTTCATCGTCGCCGAACGCAAGCGCTACGAGGCGATCGTGCGCGAGGCGGGAATGATCGTGGAATGAAGATCGCGGGCGGCCCCTTGCAGGCTGCCCGCCGGGGCGCAAGATATCGTCCATGACCCACAAGCAACTCCGCCTCGGCGCGTTCATGCGGCCGGTGAGCATCCATACCGCGGCGTGGCGCTATCCCGGCGGCACGCCGGACGCCAACTTCAACTTCAAGGCGCTGGTGCGTTACGCCCAGACGCTGGAGCGCGGCAAGTTCGACGCCTTCTTCATGGCCGATCATCTCGCCGTGCTGAACATGCCGATGGAGGCGCTGAAGCGCTCGGCGACGGTAACGTCCTTCGATCCGCTGACATTGTTGCCGGCGCTGGCGCAGCACACCGAGCATCTCGGCCTGATCGCCACGGCATCGACCACCTTCGAGCCGCCCTACACGATCGCCCGCCGCTTCGCCTCGCTCGATCACCTGTCCGAGGGCCGCGCCGGCTGGAACCTCGTCACCACCTCCAATCCCGACGCGGCGCTGAACTTCGGCATGGACGAGCAGATGGAACATGCCGAACGCTATGCCCGCGCGCGCGAGTTCTACGACGTCGTCACCGGGCTGTGGGATTCGTGGGCCGACGACGCCTTCATCCGCGACGTGGAGAGCGGCATCTATTTCGATCCGTCGCGCCTGCACGTGCTCGATCACAAGGGCAAGTATCTCAAGGTGCGCGGGCCGCTCAACATCGCCCGCCCGGTCCAGGGCTGGCCGGTGATGGTGCAGGCCGGCGCCTCCGATGCCGGCCGCCAGCTCGCGGCCGAAACCGCAGAGGTCGTGTTCGCCGCCGGCGGGCCGATCGAGGCCGGCCGCGCCTTCTATGCCGACGTGAAGGGCCGCGCGGCGAGGATCGGCCGCAACCCGGACCACATCAAGATCCTGCCCGGCGCGTTCACCATCGTCGGCGATTCGCTCGACGAAGCGATGGAGAAGCGTGCCCGGCTCGACAGCCTGGTGAGCTATGAGAGCGGCATTGCCGCGCTCTCGATCGCCATCGGCGTCGATGCGCGCCAGTTCGATCCCGACGGCCCGCTGCCGGAGATCCCCGAGACCAACCAGAGCAAGAGCGGCCGCGAGCGGGTGCTGGCGATGGCCCGGCACGAGGGCATGACGGTGCGCCAGCTCGCCGGTCGGCTCGGCGGCTATGGCGGGCTCGCGGTGATGGGCACGCCGAAGATGATCGCCGACCAGATGGAGGAATGGCTGGTCACCGAGGCCTCCGACGGCTTCAACGTGATGTTCCCCTACCTGCCGGGCGGGCTCGACGACTTCGTGGACAAGGTCGTGCCGGAGCTGCAGCGTCGCGGCCTGTTCCGCACCGAGTACGAGGGACGGACGTTGCGCGAGAATCTCGGCCTGCCGCGGCCGGAGAACCGCTTCTTCGCGGCGACCGCGAAGGCGGCGGAGTAGCTTCTCCCGTGGTCGTCTTGCCGGAGCGCGGCCGCTGCTCTCGGTTCGGTTGAGCTACTTCCTCGGCGGCGGCGCGGGCGGAACGGCGACGACGGCGAGGTCGATGGCGTTGGCCATGGCGGCATAGCCCGCGCGGTTGGGATGCAGCTTGTCGCCCGGCCCGCCGACCGAGGAGTTGGGCTGGTACATCGGCTTGATCTCGCCGGTCGCGCTATCGAGCGTGGCGGCGTCGAAGTCGATCACGCCGTCGAAGATCTTGCTGGTGCGCAGGAACTCGTTCAGCGCCTTGCGCTTGGCCTCGACCTCGGGCCTGCCGTGGGTCGGGGTGCTGTTGAGCGCCGAGGTCAGCGTGGCGGCGAGGATGCGCACCCGGGGGATCTTGCCGCGCAGATGGGCGACGCCCTTCTTGTAGCCCTCGATCACCGTCTCGACAGTTGCGTCAGCCGCACCGAAATCGTTGATCCCCTCAAGCCAGACCACCGTGCCGACGCCCGGGAGGCTGACGATGTCGCGGTCGAGCTGGTCGAGCGCGCTGGGACCGCCGGGAATCGGCTTGGCCGCATAGTCGGCCGGCCCGGCCACCTGGTTGCCGCCGATGCCCTGGTTCACCACGACGAAGCTGTCATTGTAGGCGGCATGCAGGCGGCGCGACAGCACGTCGGGCCAGCGGTCGTCGCCGTTGATCGTGGTGCCCGTTCCGTCGGTGATCGAATCGCCGAAGCAGACGACGACGCGGGTGAGGGCGGCGACCTGCATGTCGACCTCGTCGAGGAAGAACCATGATGCGGTCGAGAAGGGAAACGAGGACTCGCCGTCCTCCTGGCCCTTGGCGCCGCTGCCGGGCGGGCTGATGTACGAAGTCTGCAGCGCCTTGGCGTGCCAAGTGAGCGGGCCGCTCTCGCCCACGACATGGAAGCTGACCGCGAGCTTGCGCCCGCGCAGCATGGGATCGTTGGCCGTCTTTACGAAGGAGAGCGCCACCGGATCGCTCACCACGCTCTCTCCGGGTGCGACGGTCACGCTGTTGCGCCCGCCGAACTGCAGCGGCTTGTTGGTGCCCGGCACGATCGCGCTGCCGCTTTCCTGCAGCCCGACATGCACGCCGTCGAACAGCACGGGCTTCTTGCCGAAGGCGTTGGACAGGCGAATGCGCGCCTGCGGTCCCCACACGTCGGGCCGCAAGATCAGGCGGAACGTCTGGTCGTTGGCGCCCTGCTCGGCCGACGGCAGCGCGAACTTGAGCTCGGGCTGGGCCGTGGGATTGCCGATCGGATAGGGCCCTTGCGCGGCGCCGGTCCAGCTCGCCACCCATTGCTGGGCGTGGGCCGACGAAGCGAAGGCGACGAGCGCCGCGAGCAGAAGAGCGATCCGCGTCATGGCTTCCTTCCCCGAAATGCTTTGTTGCGCTCCAGTGTGATCGCTAGGCTGGCGCTGCGCAAATGGGGAGGGGCATGGCCTTCGAGATCGCAACCGCGAGTGCGGACGACGTGGCACTCATCATGGACTGGGCGAACGACGAAGGCTGGAACCCGGCCAACACCGACCGCTTCGCCTTCCACGCGATGGATCCCGGCGCCTTCCTCATGGGCCGGCGCGACGGCGAGCCCGTCGCCTGCATCTCCGTCGCGCGCTACGGTGCGGGCTTCGGCTTCCTCGGCTGCTATATCGCGCGGCCCGTGGTGCGCGGGAAGGGCTACGGCATCCAGGTTTGGAACGCCGGAATGTCCCGGCTCGACGGCCGCAACGTCGGACTCGACGGCGTCGTGGCGCAGCAGGGCAACTACCGCAAGTCGGGGTTTCGCCATGCCTGGAACAACGCCCGGCACGAAGGCAGGCCGGAGCGCGCGCCGCCGCCGCCGGGCGTGCGATTGGTCGATGCGCGCAGCGTGCCGTTCGACCGGCTCGCCGCCTATGATCGCCGCTTCTTCCCCGAGGCGCGCGACAGCTTCCTCGCACCGTGGATCACCCTGCCCGAGCGGGCCGCGCTGGTGGCTCTGCGGGACGGTGAGATCGCCGGCTTCGGCGTGATCCGCGCCGCCGTCGCCGCTGCGCGCATCGGGCCGCTCTATGCGGAATCGACCGCCACGGCGGGGGCACTGATCACGGCGCTGGCGGATACGATGCCCGGCAAGCCGGTCGCCATCGACATGCCGGATTTCAACGAAGCGGGCACGCAGCTGGCCGGCCAGCTCGGCCTTGCACCAGCCTTCGAGACCGCGCGAATGTACACGGGCGCGGAGCCCACGATCGATCGCGCCGGCCTGTTCGGCGTGGCGAGCCTGGAGCTGGGCTAGGCCAGGCCGATACCGTTCAGGGAGCTTTCTCCGCCGGCGGGGCGATGGCGAGCTGGGCGGCGGCGGCCGATGAATCCTCCGCATCGTGCGCGACGTGGACCTTCGGGATGGCGAAGCGGATGCCGTTGGCGTCGAACGCTTTCTTGATCATGGAATTGGCGCGGCGGCGGATCATGAACTGCTCGCCGGGCTTGGTCATCATCTTGGTCCGGATCCGCATGCCGTAGTCGGTGAACTGCTCGACGCCCTGCATCTTGAGCGGCTGCAGGATGCTCGGCCCGAAGGTCGGGTCCTGGGCAAGCTCCTGGCCGATCTGCTTGATCAGCTTCTTGGCCTTCTCGACGTCGGAGTCGTAGGTGATGCCGATCATCTCCTTCACGATCACCCAGTCGCGGCTCATGTTCTGGACGGCGCCGAGCGCCCCGAACGGCACAGTGAACAGCGGCCCGCGCTGGTGACGCAGCTTGATCGACCGCAGGCTGAACGATTCGACCGTTCCCTTGTAGTTGCCGCTCTGGATGTATTCGCCCACCCGGAAGGCATCGTCGAGCATGTAGAACATGCCGCTGATGATGTCGCGCACGACGGTCTGGGCGCCGAAGCCGACGGCCACGCCGACCACGCCGGCGCTGGCGACCAGCGGTCCGATCTCGACCCCGAGCGAGGACAGCACCATCAGCCCGGCCATCACCACGAGCACGATGAAGGCGAGGTTGCGACCGATCGGCAGGAGCGTGCGCACGCGCGCCCGGCGCCGTGATTCTCCGGCCTCGACGTCCGGACTGGCCTGCGCTTTGGCGAGTGCATTGTCGGCGAGTGCCTTGATCAGGCTCCAGGCGAGGTCCGCCACCAGCACGATCACCAGCGCATGCAGGCCCCCGCGCACCAGCCGCGCATAGACGTTCTCTTCGGCGGCGAGCGCACCGACATCGAGATTCCAACCCCAGAGCAGGAGCCAGATCGCTCCGCCGACGAATACGGCGCGCAAGCCCTGCTCGACGAAGACGGCGGCGATCGAGGGTATTCCGGTCTCCGCGCCTTCGACGACGGGCCGCAGCAGGTGACGCGAGGCCCGGCGCGCAATGGCGATCGCCAGCGGCAGCCCGATCGCGACCGTCAGGAACCAGAAGGCGCCCATGGCATTTGCCGCCCACACGGCCCAAAGCGCGAGCGCGGCCAGGGATGTCAGCCACCGGGTCGTGGCGCCACCGTCGGTCGGTGTCCCCGCCGAACGGACGGGATGCCAGATGATCGTCCAGGCAATTGCGAGCAGGCCGGTTCCGAGCGCGTAGGCGAAGAGGTAACGGCCATCCGGCGGCATGCCGAAGATGCGCAAGGCCACGACGATCGCCCAACCGCAGACGAGCCAGCCGACGAAGGTGCCCAGCGAGCGATACCAGAAGCGTGCCGACCTGGGATCGAGCGGCAGCACGGCGAAAGCGCGGTCGAGTCCCTCGTGGGGCCGCAGCGCTACCTTGAGAACGGCCAGCATCAGGCGCAGCCAGACGATTGCGACCAGCACGACACTGCCGGCCTGATTGATCTGTCCCGGCCGTCCGAACGCGAGAAGTGCCGCCAAGGCACCCAGCGCAAAGGCGACGACGCTGCCCAGCTCCACACCCATGTCGAGGGCAACGACGATCAACCGGTCCGTCGTGGTGGCGACGGGCTTCTCGTGGAAGCCACTACGCAACCGGCGAGTCGCCCGGCGCAACACCCATTCCGCCGCCGCTCCGGCAAGCAGGCAGAGCAGCGTGGCCAGGACGATGCGCCCGATGCTGGACTGTCCGAGAGCAGCCTCGAAGTTGCGCTCGACCGTCTGCAAGTAGTCAGGCAGGCGCGGCGCGGCGCGCGCCAGATCGCCGAGATGCTCGCCGACCCGGTCGAGGCGGCCCGCCACGAACTGCGACAGCGAATCGGACGGCGGATCCGCGGCGACCTGGGCCGAGGCCTCACCGGCCCAAGCCACCGCGGGCAGCAAGGCGGGAGAGAGCGCCGCCTTGAAGCAAGGCCGTTTCCGGAACGCCCTCAACATGGCGTTAGCGTGTATTCGCGAGGATAATTGTTCACGACCGGTCAATTACCGGATGCAGCCTCGGCTATGCAACAAAGCGATGAGCGCGCGGGGAACGACATGACTGTCACAGCGACGCCGGAGGGAACCGACGGCCGGCTCGTCGAGGCGGGCGCGGCAGGCAACGACATTGCCACGCTTCTCGACTATATCGGCCGGCGGCCTTCCCTGCAGGAAAGGCTCGCCGCCGGCAAGGCGCTGCGCAGCCGCGTGCCGCGGGCGGAGCATGCGAAACATCAGGTGGCGGCGAACCGGCCCGATCCGATCGGCATCCTCGAGGCGCAGAATTCGACCCGCGTGGCCAAGCTGGTGCCGGTGCGCTTCGCGCGCATGCTCGCCTCGCCGTTCGCCTTCCTGCGTGGCTCGGCGGCGGTGATGGCCGCCGACATTGCGCCCGCGCCGACCACCGGCATCCACGTGCAGGCCTGCGGCGACATGCATGTCGCCAATTTCGGGCTGTTCGGCTCGGCGGAGCGCAACCTGGTCTTCGCGATCAACGATTTCGACGAGACCTATCCCGGGGCGTGGGAGTGGGATCTCAAGCGTCTGGCGGCAAGTGCGGCGGTCGCCGCGCGATTCGTAGGCGGCGACAAGGATGCGGCGGCGGATGCGGCACGCGCGATCGCCAGGTCGTACCGCAAGAACATCCGCCGCTATGCCGAAGCGCCCTATCTCGGCATCTGGTACGAGCGCATCGACGAAGCCGCTGTGTTGTCGGCGATGTCGCCCAAGGTGCGCCGGCGCGCCGCGCGCGTGATGGACAAGGCGCGCGCGAAGGGCCACATGGCCATGCTCGACCGCCTGACCGAGGAGAGCCAGGGCGAGCGCCGCATCGTCGAGGAACTGCCCCTGATCGTGCGCGAGACCCATACGGAAGCCAGGATTCCGATCGCCGTGGCGATCAACAGCTTCCTGCAATCCTATACCGATTCGTTGTCTTACGACCGCCGGCACCTGCTGTCGCGCTATCGCATCGTCGACGTGGCGCGCAAGGTGGTCGGCGTGGGCAGCGTCGGCACCGAATGCTGGATCGTGCTGATGGTCGGCCTCGACAACGACGACCCGCTGTTCCTGCAGGTCAAGGAAGCCGCGCCTTCCGTGCTCGCGCCCTATTCCCCGGCGGTGCTGCCGTACGAGAACGAAGGGCGGCGGATCGTGGTCGGGCAGCGGATGATCCAGGGATCGCCGGACATCTTCCTCGGCTGGGGCACCGTCAGGGTCGGCCGGAACATGGATTTCTTCGTGCGCCAGCTTGCCGACCTCAAGGGCGGCGTGAAGTTCGTCGAAGGCGAGCGCGAGACGCTGTCGTCGCTGGCCGAATACTGGTCGCTGTGCGGCTGGGCGCTGGCGCTGGCGCACGCCAAGTCCGGCGACGCCGCGATGATCGCCGGCTATTGCGGCAAGAGCGAAGAGCTCGACGATGCCTTCGCCCGCTTCGCGCTCGCCTACGCGAAGCAGACCGACCAGGATCACGACGCACTCGACAGGGCGCGCCGGAGCGGCCGCATCCGGGTCGCCACGTCCGAGGTCGTCAAGTAGGAGGCTACAGCGCGCTGAAGACGGTCCGCACCATGTCCAGCAGCAATCGGCCGGACGGCGGCAGGGTGCGGTCGTGGCGATGGATCATGCCGAAGTGGGCAATGGGCACAACCTTCTGCCAGGGAAGATCGAAAAGCACGAGCCTCCCGCTTTCCACGTCCTTCGCGACCTGGCTCGGATGGGCGGCGCTGATGGTGTCGGAGGCGGCAACGATCTCGTACATCAGACGGCACGAGGTCACGGCGATCGACGGAATGATGCTCCCGGAAGCGGCGTCCGTCGTCGCTCCCCCATCCAGGTCTTGAATCCAGGCTCCATGCTCATGGGAAACCCGCGGGAAGGCCATCGGATAGCTGCGGAAGTCGGCGGGCGTGATGCTCTCGAGCGCCAGCAGGGGATGCCCCGCGCGGCAGACGTACTGTCCTTTCAGGGCGCCCAGCGTTTCGACGCGCAGGCCCGGCATGTCCCGCGAGGACGAGATGTCCAGGATCGCGAGGTCGACGCGATCCATCATCAGGAGGTTCAAGGCCCTCGTGCCATCGGTTTCGAGCAGCTCGAGCTGGATACCGGGGTTCGTGCTCATCAGCTTGATCACGGCGGGGTTGACGGCGATGTCGGCGATGATGATGCCGATCGCGGCGCGCAGATGTCCCGCGCGTCCCGCCCGCATGAGATCGAGCCTGTTGGACAGCGCCGCCGCGCGGCTCACGAGCTCTTCGGCCATCGCGAGGAATTCGCTGCCGGCCGACGTCGCCACGACGGCGCCGGGGGCGCGCTCGAAGATGCGGATGCCCAACTGATGCTCGAGGGTCGCGATGCGCCGGCTGAGCGCCGGCTGGCTGATCCGAAGCACCGTCGCCGCCCGGCCGAAGTTTCGATGATGGGCGAGTGCAACCGCGCAGCGCAGGAGCTTGAGGTCTATGTCCATCGGCAAGCGCCAGCGTGCCCTCCATGGGGCATGCCGGCAAGCCCATCGTTGCCGTTCAGTGCTCGCCGAGCATTTCCTTGAGCGCTTCGCCGTCGAGGACCTCAACCGAACGATAGCCGATCGCGATCAGGCCACGGGCCTCGAGGCCGCGCAGCGTGGCGTTGACGACCGTCCGGGACAGATTGGCGATCTGGCCGAGATGCTGCTGGCTCAATTGGACCGCGCCAAGGTGGGGCGTCAGGGAGAGGTCGTCCCGCCATCCCGTAAGCCGCAGCAGCGTCGCGATGACCCGTCGGCGCGGATCCTGGAGGAGAAGGTCCGAGGCTATGCCGAGTGCCAATTCGCGATTCATGCTGGCGAGGAGCGCGATCCACCGCCATCCGGTCGGGGTTTCGTCGAGGATGGCCCGGCAGTCGGCGAGCGAGATGGTCGCGAAGACCGAACGCTCGCTGGCGTAGGCGTCATGTCGGCGTGCCTCCTTGCCGATCAAGGGGCCTTCGCCGAACCAGAAGCCGGGAATTGCCACGTGGGCCAGGCTGGACACGAGCTGCGGCCCGGAGAGCTCGAACTGCACGCCGCCTTCGATGACGGCCCAGAGCCCTCCCTCATTGTCGCCCAGGCGATAGACGGGGTCGCCGGCGGCCAGCTTTCGGGACGTCACGCGGTCGAGCACGGCCTGGCGGAAGTCGGGGGCGGTCAGCGCGAGCCAGCCATGCTCGCTCAGGATGGGAAATTGCGGCCGCGCCGACCAGGAACGCTCGCAACCGGACATACGGAACATGCGACCCCGCTGAATTGTTCGCAGGCGGTAGGCTCGAATGAAAACCGTTGGCGGTCCAATAATGTGAATGCATCACTCGATGCGCAACGCGTTTCGGGCGGCCATTTGTATCGTGCCCGTATCGTCCGATCGCTGGCAGGAGCGCCCACGGTCCGGCGAGGCGATAATGCGTGCCGGGCGAAGGGGATTGTCGGCGAGCACACAATCGGGAGGCGGAGCCGGACTATCCTCGCAAGGTAGGCGTCCATCGGGAGCGAGCATCGTGTTGCGACGAAGTTTGATGGGTCTAGCGATTGCGGCAGCGCCATTTGCCTTGGCGGCGACCGCATGGGCCCAGAGCGATCCTCTGCCGTCCTGGAACGATACGGCACCCAAGAAGGCGATCCTCGACTTCGTCGCCCGGACCACGACGGCGGGTGGGCTCGATTTCGTGCCGGTCGAGCAGCGCATCGCAGTGTTCGACAACGACGGCACGCTGTGGACCGAGCAACCCGCCTACTTCCAGCTCTTCTTCGCGCTGGACCGGGTGAAGGTGCTGGCGCCGCGGCACCCCGACTGGAAGGATCGCGAGCCGTTCAAGTCGGCGCTCGCCGGGGACATGGCCGGCCTTGCCGCGACCGGCGAGAAAGGCCTGCTCGAGATCGTGGCGGCGACCCACGCCGGCATGACCACCGAAGAGTTCGCCGGGATCGTCTCGGAGTGGATGGAGACGGCGCGGCATCCGCGCTTCGCGCGGCCCTACGACCAGCTCGTCTTCCAGCCGATGCTCGAGCTTCTGACGTTCCTGCGCGCCAACCGGTTCAAGACGTTCATCGTCTCCGGCGGCGGCATCGAGTTCATGCGGCCGTGGACAGAGAAGGTCTACGGCATCCCGCCCGAGCAGGTGGTGGGCTCCTCCGGCGTGGTGAAATTCGAGTTGCGCGACGGCAAGCCGGTGCTGGTCAAGGAGCCCAAGGTCGAGTTCATCGACGACGGGCCGGGCAAGCCGGTGGGCATCAACCGCTTCATCGGCCGCCGTCCGGTCTTCGCCTTCGGCAATTCCGACGGCGACCTGCAGATGCTGCAGTACACCGCCGGCGGCGATGGCCTGCGCTTCATGGGCCTCGTCCATCACACCGATGCGGAGCGCGAATACGCCTATGACCGCCAGAGTGCTTTCGGTAGGCTGGACAAGGCGCTCGAAGAAGCGCGACAGCGCCAGTGGACGGTCGTCGACATGAAGGCGGACTGGAACGTGATCTATCCATTCGAGAAGAAATGACGTCGGCCGGACAGGACATGATCCGCATCCCTGGCGGCACCTTCCGCATGGGATCGGAGCGGCACTATCCCGAGGAGGCGCCGGTCCACCGCGTCACGGTCGGTCCGTTCTGGATCGACGCCACGCCGGTCACCAACGCGCAGTTCCGTGAGTTCGTGAAGGCGACGGGCTACGTCACCTGGGCCGAGATCGATCCCGACCCGAAGGACTATCCCGGCGCGCTGCCGCACATGCTGAAGGCCGGCGGGCTGGTTTTCACACCGCCGAAGAAGCCGGTCGACCTGCGCGACTGGAGCCAGTGGTGGCGCTTCACCTTCGGCGCCTTCTGGCGGCGGCCGTACGGCAAGGGCAGCCATATCGGCGGGCTGGACGATCATCCCGTTGTGCAGATCGCCTACAAGGATGCCGAGGCTTACGCAAACTGGGCCGGCAAGGAGCTGCCGACCGAGGCCGAATGGGAGTTCGCCGCGCGCGGCGGGCTGGAGGATGCCGAGTTCGCGTGGGGTGACGAGCTCACGCCGGACGGCAAGCACATGGCCAACACCTGGCAGGGCAACTTCCCGGTCGAGAACCTGCAGGCCGACGGGTGGTCACGCACCTCTCCGGTGACCGCCTTCCCGCCGAACGGCTATGGCGTGCACGACATGATCGGCAACACCTGGGAATGGACGGCTGACTGGTATTCACCCAAGCATGCCGCGGAGGTCGCCAAGGCTTGCTGCATTCCGGAGAACCCACGCGGCGCGGCGATGGAAGGCAGCTACGATCCGCGCGAGCCGAACATCAGGATCCCGCGCAAGGTGCTGAAGGGCGGCTCGCATCTCTGCGCGCCCAACTACTGCCGCCGCTATCGGCCGGCCGCGCGCCACGCCGAGCCGGTCGATACATCGACCAGCCATGTCGGATTCCGGTGCGTCGTCAGAAGTACGGAGCCTTGAGAAGACTCCGGGGCTCGAAGTCGGCATTCCGTGCCGAGCCGTTGCCTGGCGTAACGAGAATTTAGGACGCCGATTGTTCGCGAGCCGACATTTGCCGGCGAGCGGCCTGCTTAGTGTTGGACGCATTCGGAAAGCCTTCGTCAAGCACAGGAGAAGAGCGATGAGCGATGAGGCCAGCAGGATGGACGGCGGCCGGCGGCGGCTGTTGCTCGGCGGCACGGCGCTGTCGGTGCTCGCGACCACGGGCATCGGCGCGACGGTCCAGCAGGCTCGAGCCCAGAGCCCGACGACGCCTGCTCCTGCGGCCGGTGGCAGTGGCAGGAAGCCGAACATCCTGGTGATGTTCGGCGACGACATCGGGCAGACGAACATCAGCGCCTACGGGATGGGCATCGTGGGCTATCGCACGCCCAACATCGACCGTATCGCGAAGGAAGGGACGATCTTCACCGACTACTATGCCGAGCAGAGCTGCACGGCGGGCCGTTCGACCTTCATCACCGGCCAATGCACGTTGCGTACGGGCCTCAGCAAGGTCGGTCTTCCGGGCGCAGATCTCGGCTTGCAGGCGCGCGATGTCACGCTTGCGCAGATTCTCAAGTCGGTGGGCTACGCAACCGGCCAGTTCGGCAAGAACCATCTCGGCGATCGGGACGAATTCCTGCCGACCAATCACGGTTTCGACGAGTTCTTCGGCAATCTCTATCATCTCAATGCCGAGGAGGAGCCGGAGAACTTCAACTATCCCGTCGACCCCGCGTTCAGGAAGACGTTCGGCCCGCGTGGCGTCATCAAGTCGTCGGCCGACGGCAAGATCGAGGATACCGGCCCGCTCACGCGCAAGCGCATGGAGACGATCGACGACGAGACGTCGGGCGCCGCGATGGATTTCATGGATCGCCAAGTCAAGGCCGGCAAGCCGTTCTTCTGCTGGTTCAATGCCACGCGCATGCATTTCCGCACCCACGTGCGTGCCGAGCATCGCGACAAGCCGGGCCTGACCGCGCGCACTGAATACGCCGACGGCATGATCGAGCACGACAACATCATCGGCACGATCCTCAAGAAGCTCGACGATCTCGGTGTCGCCAACGACACCATCGTGCTCTACACGACCGACAATGGCCCGCACCAGAACAGCTGGCCCGACGCGGCGACGACCCCGTTCCGTAGCGAGAAGAACACCAACTGGGAAGGCGCCTTCCGCGTGCCGGCGATGATCCGCTGGCCGGGCAAGATCAAGGCCGGCGAGATCTCCAACGAGATCGTGAGCGGGCTGGACTGGTTCCCGACCTTCGCTGCCGCCGCCGGCGAAGCCGACATCGGCGCGAAGCTGCTGCAGGGCTATCAGGTCGGCGGCAAGAGCTTCAAGGTCCATCTCGACGGCTACAACCAGCTACCCTACCTGACGGGCCAGCAGCCGAGATCGGCGCGTAAGGACTTCATCTACTTCAACGACGACGGCGACCTGGTGGCGATGCGCTACGAGAACTGGAAGGTCGTGTTCGAGGAGCAGCGGGCCACGGGCACGATGAAGATCTGGTCCGAGCCGTTCACGCCGCTGCGCGTGCCCAAGCTGTTCGATTTGCGCTCCGATCCTTACGAGCGGGCCGACGTGACGTCGAACACCTACTATGACTGGCTGCTGTCGCACGTCTTCATCCTCGTGCCCGCGCAGGCCAAGGCCGCGGAGTTCCTGGCGACGTTCAAGGACTTTCCGCCGAGCCAGCGTGCGGCGAGCTTCTCGATCGACCAGATCATGGACAAGATGCGCAAGTCGTTCGAAGCAGTGAGCCGCTAGATGCAGAGTGGCGCGGAGGCCGGCCGACCCAACCCGTACGCAGGCTGCCGCGGACACGCAGGAGTCGGAGCCCAGGCCCGACTTTTCACTGGTCCTCGGCGGTCCGCTCTACCAGCTCTGGCTGCGGTCTCGCCTCGGGCGGCCGCCTGAGTCGGCGGCGATTCCCTGCCGCGTGGCGACGGCCGCGTGCCGTTGCTCTACGACATTAAAGGGCATGTCCTCTTCCTGATCGTCCTGCCGGTGCCGATCGCAGCCGAGCCGCCGGTGCAGCCGCACATCCGCGGATCGCCGACCGCGTCGTGCGCTCGAACCTGACGGTGCTCGACTTCAAGTTCTGTTGCCAGGGCCGCTGGCGCACGATTGACAGGTCGCGCGCTTCGCCCTAACACTTAACTCAAGAGTTAACTGTTGCGTGGCTGCGATATCGCAGCCGAGAGGGCGTCGTGAATGTCGTGCTGAACCCCACCGGCCATGCGCTCGAGCTGACACGCGAGCTCGCGGCTCCGCGCGAGCGCGTGTTCGCTGCATGGACGGACCCCGATCAGGCTGCGCGCTGGTGGATGCCGCGGGAATGGACGCTCGTCTCGTGCAGGATGGATGTTCGGCCGGGCGGCGGCTGGCACCGTCGCATGCGCGGACGCGACGGCAGCGTGATCGCCAAGTGGGGTGAGTATCGCGAGATCGTGGCGCCCGAACGCCTCGTCTTCACCTACAATACCGAGTTCGCCGACGGTACGGTCGAGCCGGAGACGGTGGTTACCGTGACGTTCGAGGATCTCGGCGGGCGGACGCGGCTCGTCCTTCGCCACGAGGCGTTCCAGTCTGAGGCGGCCAGCCTCAGCCATACCGGAGGCTGGACCGGCGCCGTGGACCGGCTTGGCAATCACCTTTCGGCAAGGAGTACGACGATGAACGTGCAACCGTATCTCTATTTCGACGGCAGGTCGGAAGAAGCCATCGAATTCTACAAAGGGGCGATCGGCGCCAAGGTCGAGATGCTGATGCACTTCAGCGACATGCCGGGCGACAAGTCGATGATCACGCCCGGTAGCGAAGGAAAGGTGATGCACGCCTGCATCAAGGTGGGCGACTCGCCGATCTACCTGTCCGACGGCAATTGCAGAGACAAGCCGACCTTCTCGGGCATCACCCTCACCATCAACGCCACCAGCGACTCCGAGGCTGACAAGCTCTTTGCCGCGCTGGGACAGGGCGGCCAGATCCAGATGCCGATCGCCGAGACCTTCTTCGCCACGCGCTTCGGCATGGTCGCGGACAAGTTCGGCGTGTCATGGATGGTGCTCCACTCGAAGCCGATGGGCTGAGTCGGCGGCTGCCAAGATGCTCCGTTCCTCCCCGGCGCGGCCGGGGAGGAGATCCGGAGTCCCGCCCTATGCCTTGTCGACGTTGGCGCTACGCAGCGGCACGCCGAATTCCCGACGGCAGACCTCGGCCAGCACCTCGACGCCCTTCCTGATCGTCGCCGGATCGGGGTTGGCGAAGCAGAGGCGCAGGCGACTACGGGCGTAGTCCTTGTCGGTCGACCATTCGGGCCCGGGATTGAGCGACACACCGGCCGCCGCCGCTGCTTGGCCGAGCTTCACCGTGTCGACGACGTTCGGTAGCTTGATCCAGAGGTAGATGCCGCCCGGCGGGTTGCCGAACTCCGCCGCGGTGCCGAACTGCTCGGCGAGCGCCTCGCGAAGCACCTGGAGCTTGTGGCTCAGCGCCTTGTTGAGCTTGGGAACGTGGTTGGCGAAGTGCTTGGCACAGAACTCCGCCAGCACCATCTGCTCGAGTGCGCCCGAGCCCGCGTCCTGCTTCAGCCCGAGGATGCGCGCCAGGATCTCCCACTTGGCGACGATGTAGCCGACGCGCAGCGCTGGCGCGATCGACTTGGAGAACGAGCCGACGAAGATCACGCCGTCACCGCCCGCCAGCGAATAGATCGAGCGCGGACGATCGCCGTTCCAGATCAGGTCGGAATAGCACTCGTCCTCGAAGATCATCACGCCGTACTCGCGGGCCAGCGCGATCATCTCCTTGCGCCGCGCTTCCGGCATGATCGAGCCGGTCGGGTTCTGCACGGTCGGGATGGTGTAGATGTATTTCGGCTTGATGCCCTTGGCCTTGAGCTCCTCGAGCTTGGCCTTGAGCGCGTCCATCCGCATGCCGCCCTCGTCCAGCGGGATGCCGATGACGTTGACGCCGAACTTGGCCAGCCGGGTCAGGGCGCCGCCATAGGTCTCCTTCTCGATCAGCACCGTGTCGCCCTTGCCGAGCAGCAGGGTGTTGACCAGGTCGAGGCCTTGCAGAGAGCCCGAGGTGACCAGGATCTCGTCGGGCGAGCATTCGATGCCGGCATGGTCCTTGAGCTTGCCCGACAGGAACGCGCGCAACGGCCGATAGCCGAGCGGGCCGCTGTTCAGGCCGTAGGTCGCCAGGGTCGGTCCCTCGCGCCGCAGCACACTGGTCGCCGCCTCGATCAGCGCATCGACGGGCACGTTGTCGGCGTCGTTATGGCCGCCGACGAAATTGTACTTCGGGAAGCCGTTCCACTTGGCGGCGGGCGCGGGCGTGCCGGGCGCGAGCAGGGGCGCGAAGTCGAACGGTGCGGTCATGGGCTTCCCTCCAGGGCGTTATAGTGACTTGGCCAATTGCTGGGCCAAGACCGCCCGGGACGCAACAGAATTGGACTTTTCAGGCCACGGCGCGGAACGATTTCGCGCTCGCCAGGTCCCACGGGCGCCGCCACCGCGGATTGTCGGTTCCGTCGACGAGCTCGCGCTCGCGCAGCGCCGGATAGAGGTCGGCGAAGGTCGCGACCTCGCTCGGCGACAGCCGGTGCGAAATGTGGACGAGCTGGAATTCGTTGGGATGGTCGAGGCCGGCGGCGGCGGTCAGCTCCGACAGCGCGTGGATCGTGGCCTTGTGGAAGTTGGCGACGCGGTGGAGCTTGTCCTCGACCACCAGCGCCTTCTGGCGGTGCGGGTCCTGGGTCGCCACGCCGGTCGGGCATTTGTCGGTGTGGCAGGCCTGCGACTGGATGCAGCCGACGGCGAACATGAAGCCCCGCGCGGCGTTGCACCAGTCGGCGCCGAGCGCCATGGCGCGCGCGACGTCGAAGCCGGTGATGATCTTGCCCGAGGCGCCGAGCTTGATGCGCTGGCGGGCGCCGATGCCGACCAGCGCATTGTGGACGAAGGACAGGCCTTCGCGCATCGGCTTGCCGATATGGTCGATGAACTCCATCGGTGCGGCGCCGGTGCCGCCTTCCTTGCCGTCGACCACGATGAAGTCGGGGTAGATGCCGGTCTCCAGCATCGCCTTGCAGATCGCCAGGAACTCCCATTCGTGGCCGACGCAGAGCTTGAAGCCGGCTGGCTTGCCGCCGGACAGCTGGCGCATCTCGGCGATGAACTGCATCATCTCGATCGGCGTCGAGAAGGCGGAATGGCGCGACGGCGAAACGCAATCCTGCCCAGTCGGCACGCCGCGGGTGAGAGAGATCTCGACGCTGACCTTGGGCGCGGGCAGCACGCCGCCATGGCCGGGCTTGGCGCCCTGGCTCATCTTGAGCTCGACCATCTTGATCTGCTCGTTGGCGGCGGCTGCCGCGAATTTTTCGGCCGAGAACGTGCCGTCGGGATTGCGGCAGCCGAAATAGCCCGAGCCGATCTCCCAGATGATGTCGCCGCCGCCGGCGCGATGATAGGGGCTATAGCCGCCCTCGCCGGTATCGTGCGCGAAGCCGCCGAGCTTCGCTCCGCCATTCAGCGCGCGGATCGCGTTGGCCGACAGCGAGCCGAAGCTCATGGCCGAGATGTTGAACACCGAGGCCGAATAGGGCTTCGTGCAGTCCGGCCCGCCGATGGTGATGCGGAACGGCTCCTTGCTCGGCGCCGCCGGCGCGATGGAATGGTTGATCCATTCGAAGCCCGGTTCGTAGACGTTGTAGTTGGTGCCGAACGGGCGCACGTCGAGCGCCATCTTGGCGCGCTGGTAGACGATCGAGCGCTTGTCGCGGCTGAACGGCAGGCCGTTCTTCTCGTCCTCGAAGAAATACTGCCGCATCTCCGGCCGGATCGATTCGAGGATGAAGCGAAGATGCGCGGCGATCGGATAGTTGCGCAGCACGGCGCTGGGCTTCTGCCAGATGTCGTACAGCCCGACGGCCAGGAAGAAGGCGGCGACCCCGAAGCCGATCCACAGCCAAGGGAGCTTCGGATGCACCGCCAGCGCCACCGCGAAAGCCACGGTCATCACGACCGCCATGACCAGCGGCAGGAAGCGGATCTCGAACATCAGGAACAGTCTGGACATTTTTCCCTCCCCGGCCGGACGGTTATCGCATTGGAGGCCTTTCCCCGTCATCCTGCCGGGAGCGCGGCGCGACAGTCGCCCGCAAAGGGTGTGGAAAAGCCCAAAAATAGGGGCGGAGGGGGGGCGCCCGGCCCGCACCCCGTAACCC
>CAMFJT010000065.1 GCA_945957125.1 uncultured Rhodospirillales bacterium
GGGCAGCGCTGGATCCGGGGGGGGGCCGCTGGCGCCGGCCCGCGGGCGCCGCGCCCGCCCTTGCCGGCCCGCGGGCGGGACGCCCGCGGTCCGGCAAGGAGGCTTCTTTTGGCCTTGCCGGCGATCGCGCTGACGGGCGCCGCCCAGGCTCAAGGCAGGCTCGCTATCCCGGCCAAATGGTACGTCGTGAAGGTCGAGGACGATGCCTTCACCGTCGAGATGCCGGGCATACCGGATCATCGCGTCATCAGCGACGCTTCCGCCCGTGGCACGCCGTTCGCGCTGCATTCCTACAGCCTCGAGAGCGGCGGCTTCTCCTATCTCGTCCAGACCGCGCTCTACCCGCCCGACGTCGATGTCGCGCAGCCGCGCCGCGTGTTGCAGGCCTCTCTCGACGGCCGAGCCCAGCAGCTCGCCAGCCGCCGATGGGATCGGACCGACTGGCGCGAACTTGGCACCGGTGCCACCGTCGAAGCGGTCGGCACCGTCCGCGCCGGCACGATGCTGCGTCTGCTCACGCTCTTGAAGGAGCGACGCTACGTATCGCTTGCCTTCCTCGGCGCGAACGTCGACGGCTCCGAGGCCAATCGTTTCTTCAAATCGCTGAAGCTGAAATGACGAGCAAGCCGCGTATCCACATCCTCGCTCTGGGCGGCACGATCGCGACGCGCCCCGACTCTTCCGGCGCCATGCAGATGGGGCTGGGCGCCGACGATCTGGTGGCCGCCGTCCCCCTGCTCAAGGAGGTCGCGGAGATCGCCGCCGAGACCGTCTCGCGGGTCGGCAGCCATTCGCTGTCGTTCGACCAGATCCATGCGCTCGCGGCGAAGATCCGTAGCCTGCAGGTCGACGGCGTTGTCGTCACGCAGGGCACCGATACGCTGGAGGAGACGAGCTTCCTGCTCGACCTGCTGCTCGATCTCGAAATCCCCGTGATCGTGACGGCGGCGATGCGCAACCCTGCGCTGACCTCGCCCGACGGCCCGGGCAACCTGCTCGCCGCCGTCAGGGTCGCCGCCGATCCGTGGGTGCGCCGGAACGCCGCGGCGCTGGGCGTGATCGCCGTGATGCTCGATGAAGCCTATGCCGCGTCCGACGTGCTCAAGGTCCATCCGACGCGGCTCAATGCGTTCGCTTCCACCCAGACCGGACCGCTCGCCGTGCTGGTCGAGGATCGGGTCGTGCCGCTGGCGCTGCCGGTGCGAGAGGCCGTCGTCGCGGCCCGCCGCAAGCTCGCCGGCGCGAGCGGCAAGGCCCAGCCGGTGGCGCTGTTCTGGATGTCGCTCGACGACGAGGCCGCCCTCATGGCGATGATGCTCGCGGCGTCCGACCGCCTGGGCTATCGCGGCGCGGTGATTGCGGCGATGGGCGGCGGCCATGTGCCCGAGCGCGCCGTGGAGAATGTCGTCCGTCTCGCGCAGGCGATGCCGACCGTCGTGTCGCCGCGTGCCGGCGGCGGGCCGATGCTGCGCAAGACCTATGGTGGGCCGAACGCGGAGATCGCACTCCGCGAAGCCGGCCTGATCTGGGGCGGCCGGCTGCATCCCCTGAAGGCGCGCGTGCTCCTGGAAACCTGCCTGCGCGCCGGCCTCGACCGCGCGACCATCGTCGAGCTGTTCGACGCCTTCGGCTGACGTCTTCAGCGAAGATCAGGAGGACCGGGCGAGCTTCGATTCGGCGAAGCCGTGCATGCCCATGTGCCATTGCAGGGCGACCACGGCGCCCTTGGTCGGCTGCAGCAGGCCGATCGCCATGCCGATGATCAGCGGCAGCCCGATCGCAGCCTGCAGCCAGTAGGCCGGGCTGTAGGCGATCTCGATCCACATCGCGATCGGCACCACGATATGGCCGACCAGGATGATCACCAGATAGGCGGGGAAGTCGTCGGCGCGGTGGTAGCGGAACGGCTCGCCGCATTTCTCGCAATGGTCGGCGACCTTGAGGAAGGCGCGGAACAGCCGGCCCTCGCCGCAGGCCGGGCAGCGGCCGCAAAATCCACGTGTCAGGTAAGTGCCGGCGCCGGTCATCGGAAAGCTCCCTTCGTGACGAGTTGTGTATCCCGACAAATGACCATACAATCAAGCATCAGAAACGGGGATTGTATGGATTGGCTCCCGACACTCGGCGACCGGCCCGGCCCGGTCTACGAAGGCATCGTCGAGGCGCTCGGTGCGGACGTCGCCTCGGGCCGCCTGCACCGCGGCGATCGGCTGCCGACCCATCGCGCCCTGGCCAAGGCACTGGGCGTCGATCTCACCACCGTCACGCGTGCCTACAACGAAGCCCGCCGCCGCGGGCTGACCGAGGCGCGGGTGGGGCAGGGGACCTTCGTCGCCGAGAGTCCGGCGCGCGCGCCACGGGCCGCTGCCGCCGGCATCGAGTTCGACCTGTCGATGAATCTGCCGCCCGAGCCAGTCGAGGCCGATCTCGAGGGCCGCATCGCCCGCGGGCTGGAGGGACTGCGGCGCGACTACGGCCTGACCGACTTCCTCAGCTACCAGCAGGCAGGCGGCAGCGAGGCCGATCGCGGCGTGGCAGCCGGCTGGCTGCGTCGGCGCGTACGTACCGCGACCCCGGAGCGGCTGCTGATCTTCCCCGGCACGCAGACTGCGCTTATGGCGCTCCTGCTGTCGCTCACGAGACCGGGCGATACGGTCCTGGCCGACCGGCTGACCTATCCCGGCTTCAAGTCGGCTGCGGCGGCCGCCGGCGTCCGTCTGGTTGGTGTCGAGGCGGACCTGTCGGGCATGGTGCCGGAGGCGCTGGAGGAAGCGAGCCGCCGGCACGGGGCGAAGGCGGTGTATCTCGTGCCGACCATCCACAATCCGACGACGCTGACGATGCCGTCGACGCGGCGTGCGCAGCTTGCCGCGACGATCCGCAAGTGCGGCCTGCTGCTGTTCGAGGACGACGCCTACGGCGCATTCGATCCGAAGCTCGCGCCGATCGCGACGCTGGCGCCGGAGCGCAGCTATCTCGCCGCGACACTTTCCAAGTGCATCGCGCCGGGCCTGCGCCTGTCGCTGATGGTGACGCCCGACCGCGCGACCGCGGCGCTGCTCGGCAACGCCCTGCGCACGGTCGCGCAGATGCCGGTGCCGCTGATGGCCGCGCTCGCCCTGCGCTGGATGGCCGACGGCAGCGCCGACGCCATCGTCGCCGCCATCGCCGCGGAGTGCGCGGCGCGCCAGAAGCTCGCCGCGAAGGCGCTCGCCGGGCACGACCACGCCGCCCATCCTCGCGGCCCCCATGTCTGGCTGCGTCTGCCGGCTGCCTGGAGTCGGCTCGAGTTCGCCGCTCATGTGCAACGGCAGGGGCTTGCCGTCGTCACCAGCGACAGCTTCATCGTGGACGGAACGCCGGAGCATGCCATTCGCATCGCCCTCGGCGCGGCGCGCAGCCGCGCCGACCTCGCGAGTGCGCTCGATGTGCTAAGTATCGCATTGAAGTCACCGGTATCGATTTCACGTATCGTCTGACAGGACGGAGACGACATGCTCGACGCTTTGGATGCAACGATTCTTGCCCGGCTGCAGTTTGCCTTCACCGTCTCCTTCCATTTCATCTTTCCGTCATTCTCGATCGGGCTGGCGAGCTATCTCGCAGTGCTGGAGGGGCTGTGGCTCTGGACGGGCCGCGCGGTCTACCTCGATCTGTTCAAGTACTGGCTGAAGATCTTCGCACTCGCCTTCGGCATGGGCGTCGTGTCGGGCATCGTCATGTCCTACCAGTTCGGCACCAACTGGTCGGTTTTCTCCGACAAGGTCGGACCGGTGATCGGGCCGCTCATGGCATGGGAGGTGCTGACCGCCTTCTTCCTCGAGGCCGGCTTCCTGGGCGTCATGCTGTTCGGCATGAACCGGGTCGGCAAGGGGCTGCATTTCACGGCCACGCTGGCGGTGGCCGTCGGCACCTTCATCTCCGCCTTTTGGATCCTCTCGGCCAATAGCTGGATGCAGACGCCTGCCGGTCATGCGATCGCGGCCAACGGCCAGTTCGTGCCGGTCGATTGGATCGCACTGATCTTCAATCCGTCGTTCCCCTACCGCCTCGTTCACACGGTGCTGGCGGCCTATCTCACCACCGCGCTGGTGGTCGGCGGGGTCGGGGCGTGGCACCTGCTCGGCGGTCGCAAGACCGAGGGCACCCGCGTGATGTTCTCCATGGCGATGGGCATGATCACCGTCGTCGCGCCGATCCAGATCCTGGCCGGCGACCAGCATGGGCTCAACACGCTCGAGCACCAGCCGGTCAAGGTCATGGCGATGGAGGGCCACTTCAAGAGCCATGCCGACGGTGCGCCGCTGGTACTGTTCGGCTGGCCTGACATGAAGGAAGGCAAGGTCCTCTACGATGTCTCGGTGCCGAAGCTCTCGTCGCTGATCCTCAAGCACTCGCTCGATGCGCCGCTGGCCGGGCTCGATACGGTCAAGCGCAGCGAATGGCCGCCGGTGCCGATCGTCTTCTGGGCTTTCAGGGTCATGGTGGGGCTGGGCATGCTGATGCTGCTGCTGGCCGGCTGGAGCGTGCTCGCACGCGCGCGGCATGCGCTTTACGATTGGCCGTGGCTGCATCGCCTGGCGCTGGTCATGGGGCCGGCGGGCTTCGTCGCGGTGATCGCGGGCTGGGTCACGACCGAGGTCGGGCGGCAGCCTTACACGGTGCACGGGCTGCTGCGTACGGTCGATTCGGTTTCGCCGCTGGAGGTGCCGGCCGTCGCGACGTCGCTGCTCGCCTTCATCTGCGTCTACTTCATCGTGTTCGGCGCCGGCGTCCATTACATCCTGCGCCTGATGAGCCACGCGCCGCAGCACGGCGAGAGGGGGCCGGATACGGCGGTGCCCGCGCGCGCCGCGGGCATCACGCCGGCCCCGGCGGTCGCGGCAAACGAAGGGACGGGCTGACATGCCGATAGCCATCGACCTGCCCACCATCTGGGCCTTCATCATCGCCTTCGCGATCTTCGCCTATGTCGTGATGGACGGTTTCGACCTCGGCATCGGCATCCTGTTCCCGGCCTTCGCCGAGGGCCGCGAGCGCGATTCGGCGATGAACTCCATCGCGCCGGTCTGGGACGGCAACGAGACCTGGCTGGTGCTGGGCGGCGGCGGGCTGATGGCGGCCTTTCCGATGGCGTACGGCGTCATCCTGTCGGCGCTCTACACGCCGATCATCGCCATGCTGCTCGCGCTGATCTTCCGTGGCGTCGCGTTCGAGTTCCGCTGGCGCGATCCGCGCCACCGTCGCTATTGGGATACCGCCTTCACCCTGGGCTCGATCGTCGCGGCGTTCGCGCAGGGCATCACGCTGGGCGGCCTGCTGCAGGGCATCTCGGTCGATTCCCGCGTCTATTCCGGCGGCTGGTGGGACTGGCTGTCGCCGTTCAGCCTGCTGGTCGGCGTGGCGCTGGTCTGCGGCTATGCAATGCTGGGCGCCACCTGGCTGATCATGAAGAGCGAGGGTTCGCTGCTCGACCATGCCTATAGGCTGGCGCTGCGCTTCGGCGTGGCGACCATCGTCGGCATGGCGGCGGTCAGCGCCTGGACGCCGTTCCTCGCCAACGAATACTACCTGCGCTGGTTTGCCTGGCCGCAGGTGCTGTTCACCGCGCAGGTGCCGCTGCTGGTGGCCGTCGCCTCGGTCGGCTTCTTCTTCGCGTTGCGCCACAAGCGCAGCTACTGGCCGTTTCTGATCGCGCTCGGCCTGTTCGCGCTCGGGCTGGTCGGCCTCGGCATCAGCCTTTTTCCCTATGTCGTGCCGCGCGCGATCACGATCTGGGACGCCGCCGCGCCCGACAAGAGCCTCGGCTTCATGCTGGTCGGTGCGCTCATCATGGTGCCGATCATCCTGATCTACACCGGCTATGCTTACTGGGTGTTCCGCGGCAAGACCGGGCACGAGGGCTATCACTGATGCCCAGCCCGCGTCAGTGGGCGTGGTTCGTCGGCCTGTGGGCTTGCGGCGTCGGTGCGACGGCGCTGGTGGGATACGCGATCCGGCTCTGGCTCAGTTCGTCCGGCGGCTCGGGCGGCAGTTGAAGGCCAGAGGGCGCGGATTACCGTTCTGGCGCAGGGTGGCGAGATCGTCGCGGCCCGCCCATTCGATCGTGGCGTCGGCATAGCGGAAGCCGTCTCCGGTCGGCTGGTACTCGGCTCGCCAGGTCTTGTTGTCCAAGGTCACCGAGGCGCGATTCTTGGCGTAGACCACCGCCACTTCCTTGCGGCCCTCGCAGATATAGGTGATGCCCATCGGCACCAGATCGTCGGGCGACGGCCGCGCGATCGGCGTCCAGGCCACGCTCGGCGCCTTGTTGCAGGCTCCCAGTGACGCAGCCAGCACGAGAGCGGCAATCGACAAACGACGCATCCTGCGGTTTCCTCCTTCGGACCGATGTCAGGGGCGCGAGCTTATCCGGCTTGCGCGAGGGAGCAACGCAACAAATGCCACACATCGAACTGCGCGACGGCGCGGCGCTCTATTACGAAAGGCAGGGCAACGGCCCGCCCCTGTTCCTGGTTCCGGGACTGGGCGGCGACGGCCGGTGGTGGGGCGAGAACGCAGCGAAGCTGGCGCAGCAATTCACCGTCGTCGTGCACGATCATCGCGGCACCGGCCGCAGCACGCTGTCGCGGATCGAGTACAGCGTCGCGCAGATGGCCGACGATGCGCTGCAGCTCATCGACGCGCTGGGCTTCGACAAGGTCCACTGGTGCGGCCATTCGACCGGCGGCGCGATGGGACAGGTGCTGGCGACCGAGCATCCCGAGCGGATCGACCGGTTGGTTCTGAGCGCCACCTGGGCCAAGACGGACGCCTTCTTCCGGCGCCTGTTCGAGACACGGGCGCTGATGCTGAAGGAGCTGGGGCCGGCTGCCTATCAGAAATCGAGCGCGCTGGCGCTCAACTCGCCCGCCTGGGTGCGCGACCACGACGCCGAGCTGGCGGCGATGGAAGCGAAGGCGGAAGAGGCCATCCCCGTCCCGGAGATCGTGCTCTCGCGCATCGCCGCCATCGTGGCGCATGACCGGCGCGACGCCTTGCAGAACGTCAAGGCGCCAACCCTGGCGATCTGCGCACGCGACGATATGGTCACGCCGCTCTACTTCACCGAGGAGCTGGTCCGCCTGATCCCGAACGCCCGCGCCTGGGTCCTGCCGGACGGCGGGCACTTCTATCCGCACGTGCACGGCGCCGAGTTTCGGCGTGTAATGACGTCCTTCCTGCTGGAGTCCTGATTTCATGAACATCGAGCCCAAGATCGCCGCCGCATCGGCCGAGCTCACCGCCATCCGCCGCGACATCCATGCCCACCCCGAGCTGGGATTCGAGGAAGAGCGCACCAGCCGCATCGTGGCCGAGAAGCTCCGCGAATGGGGCATCGAGGTCGCCACCGGCATCGGCAAGACGGGCGTCGTCGGCACCATCCGGGTCGGCAACAATCCGACGGCGATCGGCCTGCGCGCCGACATGGATGCGCTGCCGATGGACGAGCACAACACCTTCGACCATCGCAGCCAGCACAAGGGCCGCATGCATGCCTGCGGCCACGACGGTCACACCACCATGCTGCTGGGCGCGGCGAAGTATCTCTCGGCGACGCGCAACTTCGACGGCACCGTGCACTTCATCTTTCAGCCGGCCGAGGAAGGCCGCGGCGGCGCGGAGGCGATGGTCAAGGACGGGCTGTTCGACAAGTTCCCGTGCGAGCAGATCTTCGGCATGCACAATCGGCCGAAGCTCGATGTCGGCAAGTTCGCGATCCGCTCCGGCCCGCAGATGGCCGGCGGCGGGCTGTTCGACATCCACATCACCGGCAAGGGTGCGCACGGCGCCCGGCCGGAGAGCGGCATCGATCCGGTGATCATCGCCACGCAGATCATCTCGGCGCTGCAGAGCGTGGTGTCGCGCAATGTCGCGGCGCTCGATTCGGCGGTGATCTCGGTGACCCAGATGCATGCCGGCGACGCCTACAACGTGATCCCGCAGGAAGCGGTGCTGCGCGGCACGATCCGCGCCTTCCGCAAAGAGACGATGGCGCTGGTGAAGGAGCGCATCGAGACCATCTCCGAGGGCATCGCCCGGACGCTGGGCGGCAGCGCCAAGGCCGACGTGCGCGTGGTCTTCCCGCCGCTGGTCAACGACCGCGACGCGGTGAAGTTCATCGCCGACGTCGCCGAGACGATCGTCGGCAAGGACAACATGAACCGCGAGGGGCCATACGTGATGGCGTCGGAGGATTTCTCCTACATGCTCGAGAAGGTGCCGGGCGCTTTCATCAATATCGGCAATGGCGGCGGCGAGGGTGGTTGCGAGGTCCACAATCCGGGCTACGATTTCAACGACGAGATCATCACGCTCGGCGCCACGCTGTGGTCACGCGTGGTGGAAGCGAAGCTGGCCAAGGATGCGCGCTGATCCGGCAAGAGTCCGTCCGGCCCTCAGCACATGACCGCAACCGTCACGCTCTGGATCGACTATGTGAGCCCTTACGCCTTCGTCTCGAAGGCATGGGCCTATGACCTCGAGCGCGACTACGACATCGCGCTACAATGGCGGCCGTACACGCTGGACATCGCTTCGTTCCAGCAGTCGGTTGCGGCGCGCGATCCGCATCACTGGCGGCGGGTGCGCTACGCCTACATGGACGCGCGCCGGTTCGCCAACCGGCAGGGCCTGACGCTCAAGGGGCCGACGAAGATCTTCTACGCCCGTCCTGCCAATGCCGGCATGCTCCATGCGCAGCGGCACGGCGCGTTCAGGCGATACAACGACCTTGTCTTCGATCGCTTCTGGCGCCGTGAGCTCGATCCCGAGGACGTGGCGGCGGTCGAGGCGCTGCTCATCGAGGCCGGCGCGCCGCCAGGCTTCGCGGCGTTCCTTGCCGGCGAGGGGGGCGAGGAGCACGATCGCCTGCGCGCCGAGGCCGAGGCCTCGGGCGTGTTCGGTGTGCCCACCTTCGTCTTCGACGGCGAGCTGTTCTGGGGCGGCGATCGGATCGGCCTGCTACGCGAGCGGCTGGACGAAAAGGGCGTCAGCCGCCGTTAGCCGGCAGGATCATGCCTCGGGTGGCTGATCGATGGTCCGTTCAATGCGCTCGTGCAGCGTCTTGACCTCGCCGCGCTGCTTGCGCGCGCGATCCTTCAGAGCCCGCTTGGCACGACGGAAGGCGTCGTGCACCGCTGCTTGGGCGTCGGCGAAGTGATTGTCGCCCTGCGGCGCATGGTCGACGTTCACGTCGATACCGCCCGGCAGGGCAAGGTGGACCTTGACGCTGAACTGATGGCTGCGGTGATGGCGGTCGGGAATCTGGACGACGACGTGGCAGGCGGTCATGCGGCCATGCAGCTTCTCGAGAGCCTCGACATTCTCGGCAATCAGGGAACTGAGGGCTTCGCTGGCATCGCCCCCCTGGAAGCTGATTTTCAGGGGTGTTTCCATGATGCCCTCCTTGGCTTCGTCCATTCTCCCACTGAACGTGGGATGTGACAAACCGGTTGCAAGGGGCGGATTGAACCGAAGAGGGGAAGCTAGTCTCCGGCCGCGACGGCGGCCGTGTCGGCTGCCCGAACCGTGCGATGGGTCACCATGCGACGGTGCAGCGTGCGGATCGTGTCGCTGCCGCGGGTCAGGCACAGCCAGGGAAAGAATCCGTGGACGAAGCAGGCGAGGCTGCCCAGCAGCATGCGGCCACCGAAGCCGAAGGCCATGCCCATGTGCTGGAGGTAGGTCTCGTTGACCGTGGCGGGATGATCGGTGAACCGGTTGAGCATGACGACAAGTCTACGCATCCCGACGGAAAATGGATTGCTAGCTTTCCGCCATCTACGGCAAACTGGAGAAATCCATTCCAAGGATGAGCTTATGACCGCAAAGGCATCGCTCGATTCGTTCGACCGCAAGATTCTTGATTGCCTTCAGGACAACGCCGACATGCCGCTCGCGGAAATCGCCCGGCGGGTCGGACTGTCGACCACGCCGTGCTGGCGGCGCATCAACCGGCTTCAGGAGCAGGGCATCATCCGTGCCCGGGTGGCGCTGCTCGACCGCCGGGCGCTGAACGCGGGCGTCACGGTGTTCGTGGCGGTGCGCACCGCCCAGCACAACGCGGCCTGGCTCGGCCGCTTCGCCAAGGCGATCGCCTCCTTCCCCGAGGTGATGGACTGCTATCGCATGAGCGGCGAGATCGACTATCTGATCCGGCTCGTCCTGCCCGACATCGATGCCTACGATGCCTTCTACAAGCGGCTGATCGCCAAGGTCGAGCTGAGCGACGTCACCTCGATGTTTGCCATGGAGGAGATCAAGTCGACGACGCGCCTGCCGCTGACATATCTGTCCTAGCCAGCTCGGCGAACAGCTCGCAAAGGCCCTGCCGGCTCCAACCGTCGCGCCAGCCCATCGCCACGCGCAGGAAGGCCGGACCTTCCTCGGGCTCGATGAGCTCGAAGCGATGGCCGCGGAAGCCGAACGACCCTCCCTTCGTGGCGAGCAGCCTCCGGCGCGCGCACTCCCGCGCGACGGTAGCTTCCAGCGCGCGATAGCGTTCGGGCGACGGCGCGTTGAGCGTGAGCGCACAGAATGGCGCGTCGGCCAGCGGATTCGCGAGCGAGGGATGGCAATGGGCGCCGAACACCGCGGAGTCCGCGCCGATCGATTCGGCGAGCGCACGATTGTTCGCGAACACTGCCGCCGTGTACTGCCCACCGTAGTGTCGGTCCATGAACCATGGTGCGGAGAGTGCCGACAGCTCGTCGAGCGTCAGTCCAGCGCCGGTAAGGCCGCGGAGCTGGCGCAGTGCGGTTCCGGGCTCCGTGGCATCGTCGCGGGACAGAACGCGCACGATCCCGACATTGGCGAGCTCCAGGCCCGCCTGGTCGAGCTTCAGCCCCGAGCTGTAGGCGATGACCAGAGGGCAGTCGTCGAGGTAGGGCGCAAGATCGTGTGTCGGTCCCGACATGGTGATGTCGAGGAAAAGCGCGTGGCGCGCGCGCGGCCGGCGCTTCTCGCAACCGAACTGTCCGTCGCACCATACGGGTTCGGCGATGACGATATCGGCTATTGGCGAGCCGTCGACTTGCCGGACCATGCGTTGCGGCCAGGAGGCGAGAAGCGATGCGGTCTCGAAGTACGTACCGGCGTGGGCAACGCTCAGCGGACCTGCTTTGCCCCACCGCGCGGCAGCGAAATGGATCAGGCAGGCGAGCGCGGCCTGCCCGCTACGGAAAAGGACGACGTCGGCCGTCCAGCCGGCCGGCACTGGCAGATAGTCATGCCGCTGTTCGAGCAAGGACGCGTCGATGTCGCGCTCGTAGCCGAATCTCACGCCGGAGCCGGACGCCACGTGTGCGATCTGCCCGGCGCGTGGGCTCTTCAGTGTGGCGTCGGCTGGTCGATGGGCTACGCCCAGCCAGTGGCGGCGCAAGGCCATCGCGCAGGCTTCCAGGCCTTGCTCCTGGGCTCGCCAATCGACGCCGGGCGCCGGCAAATCGCACACGAAGCCATCGCGGCCCGAAGCCTCTGCGGCCCGCTCGGCCAGGCCGGACAGATCCATGGCGTCCTTATCGATTGCGTCGCGGAATTCCATGTCGGTCAACGTGGGGTCGCGCGCTGCGTTGCCCCTTGGTAGGATCGCGCGCGTTAGTGAATGGCAGGGGAAACGATGACCACGGGCAAGAATCGCAAGAAGGTATTGATCGTCGGCTGGATGCCGCAGGCGGGCATGGAGGTGCTCAAGAAGCGTGACGACGTCGATTACGAGATCCTGCCGCTCAAGGATGTCGCCGCCTCGTATCACGCCAAGCTGAAGGACGCGAATGCGGTCACGCTGGGCGGCACGCCCTACAAGCAGGCGGAGCTCGATGTCTCGCCGGTGATGGAAGTGGTGGCCCGGCTCGGCGTCGGCTTCGATCAGGTCGAGGTGCCGGCGCTCAGCAAGCGCAATATTCCGCTGATGACCACCGGCATCGCCAACTCGGTGTCGGTCGCCGAGCATGCGATGTACATGCTGCTGGCCTCCGCGCGCCTCACCCGCAAGATGGACCGCTTCGTGCGCGAGAACACCTGGCACGAGCGGCTGTCAGACCAGCCGGCCGACCTTGCCGGCAAGTCGATCCTGGTGGTCGGCATGGGCCGCATCGGCTCGCGCACGGTCAAGCGCTGCGTGGCCTTCGACATGGACGTCTACGTGCTCGACCCGAACCTCTCCGCAGCCGACATCAAGGCGGCCGGTGCGACCAAGGTGACCGACCTCGAAGCGATCCTGCCCAAGGTCGACTTCGTGTCGATCCATTGCCCGAAGTCGCCCGAGACGGTCGACATGTTCAACGCACGGACGATCGGGCTGATGAAGCCCGGCGCCTTCCTTGTGAACACCGCCCGCGGCGGCATCGTGAACGAGGAGGCGCTCTACGACGCGCTGACCAAGGGCACGTTGCGCGGCGCGGGCCTCGACGTGCTCGAGCGCGAGCCGCCCGATCCCCAGCACAAGCTGTTCGCGCTGGAGAACGTGATCTTCAGTCCGCACATGGCCGGCGTCACCAAGGAGGCCAACGATCGCATGGCGATCGCGGTGATGGAGAACATCCTCTCGGTGTTCGACGGCAAGCCGATCGTCGAGCGCTGCGTGAATCGCGAAATCTACGCCTGATGTCATGCTCCTCCCCCCGATAGGGGGAGGGGTTGGGTGAGGGGGTTAAGGGGAGCGCGGGATGAAGTATGGACCTCTCGGCCGATCCGGCCTGATCGTCAGCCGGATCTGCCTTGGCGGCAACTCGTGGGGCGCCAAGGGCCGCCGCGGCTGGGGCAAGTTCGACGAGACGGAGGCGCCGGCCTATTTCAGGCGCGCGCTCGATGTCGGCATCACCTTCTTCGACACCGCCGACGCCTACAATGCGGGCCGGTCCGAAGAGATCATGGGCGCCACGCTCCTGAAGATGGCGAAGCGCGAGGAGATCGTGCTGTCGACCAAGGTCGGTATCCGCATGAGCCCGGCGCAGAACGACCAGGGCACCGGCCGCAAGCATCTGATGGCCGCGGTCGACGAGCAGCTCCGGCGCCTGCAGACCGACTATATCGACGTCTACCAGGTGCACCGCCTCGATTCCTTCACGCCGATCGAGGAGACGATGTACTCGCTCGACCAGATCGTGCGCTCGGGCAAGGTGCGTTACATCGGCGGCTCGACGATGCCCGCCTACAAGTTCGCACAGATGATCATGATCGCCGACTGGAAGGGCTACGCGCGGCCGATAGCCATGCAGAACCTGTACAACATGATCCAGCGCGAGGAAGAGCGCGAGATGAACCGGCTGTGCGAGGAGCAGGGCGTCGGCCTCATCCCCTATTCGCCGCTGGCGCGCGGCTTCCTGGCGGGCAACCGCCACAAGGACGGCGGCGGCGCCACCGAGCGGGCGAAGAACGACACCAACGTCCAGGCCGGCACTTATCGCGACAGCGACTGGGAGATCGTCGAGCGGCTGAAGAAGATCGCGCTGGGCAAGAACTGCACGCCCGCCCAGGCCGCGTTGGCCTGGCTGCTGAGCAAGCCCTACATGGCCGCGCCGATCATCGGCGCTACCGATCTCGATCAGTTGAGCTCGGCTGCCAGGGCGACCGAGTACACGATCACGCCGGAGGAGGCGAAGATGCTCGAGGAGCCCTACCAGTACCGAGTGCCGCCGGCCAACTGAAGGTCAGGCCTGGAGCAGCCGCAGCACGGCCTGCCGTAGCGGGCCGGGCGGCATCGGCTTGTTGACGAACACCTTCACGCCCGCCTTGTCGAGCGTCGCCCGGTCGAAATCGAGATTGTTGGCGGACATCAGGATGGTCTTCAGCGTCGGCAGCGCGTCGCGAAGCTTGGCGGCAAGGTGCAGGCCGTTCATTCCGGGAATCTGATAGTCGATGATCGCCACGCGCGGCGGCGCGATGCTCGCCGTCCGCAGGGCCGATGCCGCGCCGTGTGCCGTCCGCACCCGCAACCCGCCGCGCACCAGGAACTGGCTGATGGTCTCGGCGAGGGAGAGCTCGTCCTCCACCACGAGCACATCGCAGGGCTCGAACTTTTGCTCGGAGGAGGAGAGGTCGCTCATGGGCCGATTGGCGGCCCTGGGCGGATTTCTGTCAACAAAGTAAGTGTATTGACGGTTACGCGCGGCGCCTGCGGAGACATATGGCGAAGAAGACGGCCAGCGCCGGCAGGAACAGGGCGGCGGCCCAGAAGATGGGCACGGCGCCCCAGCGGTCGACGATGGGCGCGGCGAGCGGCACGCCGACCGCCTGGCCGACGAACAGGCAGAGGGCGAACAGCGCCAGCGCCGAGCCGCGTGCTTCCGGCGCCATCTGCGTGCCGTGGGTCTGCAGCGTGTTGTGGAACATGTAGAAGGTGACGCCGCAGCCGACGATCGCGGCGAAGGCCACCACCGTGTTGGGCGCCAGCGCCAGGATGGCGAAGGACAGCCCCAGCCCGCAGCCGCCCCACAGCACCAGGCCGCGCTCGCCCAGCAGCCGCACCAGGATGTGGGCCACCGTCACGTAGACGAAGCCGCCGGCGCCGAACGCCGCGACGGCCAATCCCACCGCCGCGAAGCCCAGCCCGAAGCGATGGTGCAGGTCCGCTCCGACGAAGGTGAAGCTGCCCCAGAAGACGCCGCCTTCCAGCGCCACGATCACGATGACCGTGCGCGCCCAGGGCCGCGCGAGAACGCCCAGCATCTGGCCGACCATCGAGCCGGGAGGGCGCTGGCCCGGCCGGGCGATTTCCGGACGTGCGCGCATCACGGCGAACAGCGCGGCACCGGCGGCGATGTAGATCGCCGCCAGCACCCAGAACACCGCGCGCCAGCCCAGCCAGTCGCCCAGCGCCCCGCCCATCGCGGCACCCGTCATCAGGCCCAGCGTCTGGCCGGTCAGGAAACGCGCCAGGGTCGCCTGCCGCTTTTCGTAGGCGACGTTGTCGCCCAGCCAGGCAATGGCGAGCGGGATGATGGCGGAGCTGGTGACCCCGGTGAGGAAGCGGGCGACGGCCAGCAGGCCGAGCGAGCTTGCCAACGCGCTCAGCACGCAGCATGCGGCGGCGGCCAGGCAGGCGATGGCGACCACCGGCATCTTGCCGTAGCGATCGCCGAACGGGCCGTGCACCAGCACGAACACGCCGTTGGCAAGCAGGAACAGCGTGGCGGCGATCGAGGCGGCGCCGACCGTCACGCCGAACTCGACGCTGAGCTGCACGAGCAGCGGGTCGATCACGCGCATGTTGGCGGCGGAGGCGAAGGCGGCCACCGACAGCAGCGCGATGGCGAAGGCGGGGGCGGAACGCGGTGGCTCGGGACGCGACACGGCCGCGTCCCTTAGCCCACCTCGTGCCGAGACGCTACCCGTCAGCCCTGTTCAGCCGTCGTAGACCGCCTTTTCGAACGCGTAGAACAGCTGTAGCGACTTGGTGTCCGCGAAGGGCAGGATCTGCGTGGCATAGACGCCGCCCACGCCCCGGGCCTGGTCGATCCAGTAGTAGGTGTTGGCGAGGCCGGCCCAAGCCAGGCTGCCGGCCGACCGGCCGGTCGGGGCGGCGCTGTTGTTGATCATGAAGGACAGGCCCCACTGCTTCTCCACGCCGGGGAAGAACTCGGCGTCGTTGGAGAGCGGCGGGATCGCCGTCTTGAGCAGGCCGACCTTGCTGTCGCCCATGGCGTTCTTCGACATCTGCGCCACGGTCTCGGGCTTCAGCACCCGATCGCCGCGGTCCGACCGGCCCTGGTTCAGCATCATGCGCACGAACTTCGCGTAGTCGCCGGCCGTGCCGTAGAGGCCGCCGCCGCCCATCTCGAATTCCGGCTGCTGCGGGATCTCGAGCGCCATGTCGGCAGCGAGCGCGCCGTCCGGCCCGCGATGGTGGATCTTGGCCAGCCGCTCGCGCATGCCCGGCGTGATGAAGAAGCCGGTGCTGTCCATCCCGAGCGGGCCGAGCACCTCGTCGTCGAGGTACTGGCCGAGCTTCTTGCCGGACGTCGCCTCGACCATCTTGCCGGCCCAGTCGATGTTGATGCCGTAGTCCCAGCGCTCGCCCGGATCGAACAGCAGCGGCGTGGTGAGTGCCTTGTTCTCGCAGCCGGTGATGCCGGGCACGCCCATCGCCGTCTGGTAGGCGATGATGTCGGCGTTCCAGATCTCGTAGCTGAAGCCCGCGGTATGGGTCAGCAGGTGGCGCAGCGTGATGTCGCGTTTCGGCTTGCGCGTGCGCGGCTTGCCGGCAGCATCGAAGCCTTCGAGGACCTCGACCTCGCCGAGATAGGGGATCACTTCCTTCGCCGGCGCGTCGAGGCCGATCCTGCCGCGCTCGACCTGCTGCATGGCCGCCGCGCCGGTGATCGCCTTGGTCATCGAGGCCAGCCACACCACCGTGTCGGGCGTCATCTCGGCGGCCTGGCCGAGCACGCGCTTGCCGAAGCCGCCCTCGTACGTCGTGCCCTTGGCGTCGGTCGCCACGGCGACGACGCCCGGCACCTCGCCCTTGCCCACGCTGTCCTTCAGCAGTCCATCCACCGCAGCCTTCATGACGTTCCTCCGGGATTTTTGGATTCAGCGCAGGTTGCCGGACAGGCTAAGCTCGCCTCCCATGAAGCTCAAGGATCGCGTTGCCACGAGGAAGCTCACGCCCGAGCAGGTCGCGCAGTACGAGCGCGACGGCTATATCTGCCCGGTCGACGCCTTTCCTCCCGAGCGCGCCGCGGCATGGCACGAGCGGCTGCAGGCGTTCGAGCGTGCCGAGGGCCGGAAGATGACGCGCGGCCACAACTTCAAGCCGCACCTGCTGTTCCCGTGGGTCGACGAGATCGTGCATGCGCCCGAGATCCTCGACGCGGTCGAGGACCTGATCGGTCCGGACATCCGGCTGTTCCATCTCTCGGTCTGGCCGAAGGATCCCGGGACCGGCGCCTATGTGAGCTGGCACCAGGACGCGACCTACTTCGCGCTCGATCCGGTCTGCCACGTCACCGCCTGGGTGGCGCTGACCGACGCGCCGGTCGAGGCCGGCTGCATGGAGGTCGTGCCGGGCTCGCACAGGCTCGGCCAGCTGCGCCACGCCGACATGCAGGACACCGACAACCTCCTCTCGCGAGGCCAGACGCTGGCGGCCGACGTCGACCGCTCGCGCACCGCCTACATGGCGGTGAAGGCCGGCCAGTTCTCGCTGCACCACACGCACCTGGTGCACAATTCGCGACCCAATCGCTCGACGCAGCGTCGCGTCGGGCTGGGCATCAGCTACATCCCGACCCACGCGCGCTGCACCATGCCGACCCGTGTCAGCGCCATGCTGGTGCGCGGCACGGACCGCTACGGCCATTTCGACGAGGAGCGCCGGCCGCTGGCCGAGGCCGGCCCGGAGGAGCGCGCCTTCCACGCCGAGGCGGTCGCCCGCTTCCGGCAGATGAATGCCGAGGTTGCCGAGCCTCCGTCGTCGTCCTGAGCTGGGAGCGCGGCTCTCCAGAGCCGCTCATGGTATGGGGCAACCAGAAGAAGAGCGGCTCTGGAGAGCCGCGCTCCCAGCGAGGAAACGATGCACACGATCCGCCTGCCGTATCACGACCGTTATCCCTATTCGCCGATCACCGGTCGCAAGGACTATTCCTGGCCGGGCGGCAAGCGGCTCGCGGTCTATCTCGGTCTCAACATCGAGCACTTCGCGTTCGGCGCGGGTGAGGGGCATCTGTTGACCGTGGCAAATCCGCCGCCCGATCCGCGCACCTTCGCGTGGCGCGACTACGGCAACCGGGTCGGCGTGTGGCGCTGCCTCGAGCTGTTCGACGAGCTGAACCTGCCGGCTGCGCACCTGATCAACACCACGGTGTTCGACTATGCGCCCCAGATCGTCGATGCCCTGAAGGCGCGCGGCGACGAGTTCATCGGCCATGGCCGAACCAACGCCGAGCGGCACGGCGGCATGTGGGAGGCCGACGAGAAGCGCTTCCTGGAGGAGATCCGCGACGCGATCGAGAAGGCGTCGGGCAAGCGGCCGCGCGGCTGGATGGCGCCGTGGATGGGCTCGACGCGCGTCACGCCCGACCTGCTGAAGGAGACGGGCTACGACTTCCTGATGGACTGGCCGAACGACGACCAGCCGATCTGGATGAAGACACGCTCGGGGCCGCTGATGAGCGTGCCCTATCCGATCGAGGTCAACGACAGCCCGCAGATCCTGGTGCGCCATCATACGGGCGAGGATTTCCGCGACATGATCATCGCCCAGTTCGAGGAGCTGCTGCGTCAATCGGCGAAGCAGCCGCTGGTCTGCGGCATCGCCCTCCACACCATGATCGTCGGCCAGCCCTACCGCCTGCGTGCCCTGCGCGAGGCGCTGCAGCACATCGCCAACCATCCGCAGAAGGACAAGGTCTGGTTCACCCGCCCGTCCGACATCTACGACCACTGCGCCGCGCTGCCGGAGGGCACGATGGTCCCGCCGGCGGGGTGATCATGGGCTGGGACCGCGCCACTCCGTGGCGCTCATGATCATGACATGAGCGCCACGGAGTGGCGCGGTCCCAGCGATGAGAGGGGCCAAACGATCCAGCGGCGTCCCGCTTCGGGATCCTGTCATCCTGACAGGTTGTGAACTTATCGAGGGACAATGGATCATGCCGGTCTCGCGACCCAATCACCTCACTCTGAGGAGTGCAGCCAGATCGCTTTCGCGCCATCGGCCGAAAAATTCCCCGGCTATGACCCGATCCGTTCCAGCGCGAGCCGTAGCTCCTCGAGGCTGAACGGCTTTTGGAGGATCGGGGCGTCCGCGTAGGGCGGGGCGAGGATGCGGCTGCCGTAGCCGGTGGCGAACAGGAAGGGCAGGCCGCGCGCGCGGACCGCGTCGGCGACGGGAAAGCTCTGCTTGCCGTTGAGGTTGATGTCGAGCAGGGCGAGGTCGAACGATTCGCGGCGCGCGAACGACAGCGCCTGGTCGAGGTGCGTAGCGAGCGCGGCCACCGCGTAGCCGAGCTCCTGCAACATTTCCTCGACCAGCATGCCGACCAGCACCTCGTCCTCGACGACCAGCACGCGCCGCATGTCAGGCCTTCTCGTGGATCGCCGCGAGCGGCGTGTCGATCGTGCAGACCACGCCTTCCGGCCGCCACTCGATGCGCGCCTCGCCGCGCAGCTCGGCAGCCAGGCCGCGCTCGATCATGCGCGAGCCGAAGCCGCGTCGGGCTGGCGCGACGACGGTCGGGCCGCCGCGCTCTTCCCAGCGCAGGCTGAAGCGGCCCCCATCGGTCGACCAGCGCACCGTGACCATGCCGCCCTCGGTCGAGAGCGCGCCATACTTGAGGGCGTTGGTGCCGAGCTCGTGCAGCGCCATCGACAATGCCACCGCGCTCTTGGGCCTGAGCCGCAGGTCCTCGCCCTCGAAGCGGATGCGCTCCTGGCCGGCCCGCAGCGAGGCACGGGCGACGGCCGCGAGATGGGCGCCATCCCAGCTCTCGTCCGCCAGCAGGCCGTGCGCGGCGCTGAGCGTGAGGAGGCGCTCCTCGAAGGCCATGCGCACTGCCGGATCGACGTCCTTGAGCGTGAGCGTGGCGATCGACTGCACGATCGCCAGCGTGTTCTTCACCCGGTGATCGAGCTCGTTGACGAGCAGCCTGAGGTGATCCTCGTGGCGCCGCCGCTCGGTCACGTCCGCGGCCGCTGCGACGGCGCCCTGCAGCGCGCCCGCCGCGTTGCGCAGGGGCGCCGCGCGCATCAGCAGCATCCTGCGATCGTCGTCGCCGAAGCGGACCTCCAGCAGCTCGTTGTCCACCACCTCGCCGCGCGCGGCACGATGCAGCGGCCGGTCGTCCAGCGCGACAGGCGCGCCGTCGCGGAACACGGTGAAATGATCCGGCCGGTTCAGGGCCGACGACAGGTCCGTCTCGCGCGGCATGCGCAGCAGCTCGGTGGCGCGCCGGTTGCCGACCACGTTGCGCAGCTCGGGATCGGTCGTGAACCACACCGCCGTCGGGATGGTCTCGAGTACCGCCTCGAGCTCGGCCGAGCGCTTGCGCAGCGCCTCCTCGGCCAGCTCGCGCTGCCGTTCGGCATTGCGCCGGTCGGTCACGTCGCGGAAGACGATGCCCAGCCCGTCGCCCAGCGGGAACATGACGTAGGAGACGTAGCGCCCGACGAGCGACATCGTCTCGCCCCTCACGAGCTCGCGCCGCGCCATCGCGTCGTGGAGGATGCGGCCGCGCTCGCCGTCGACATCCTGCGGGAAGTTCTCCCAGACCGTCGTGCCGATCATCTGCTCGGCGCTGCGGCCGAAATGCTGCGCTGCATCGCGATTGTACAGGTAGATCCGCCAGTTCCGGTCGACGGCGTAGAAGGGCTGGCCGATCCCGTCGAGGATCGTGGCAAGCAGCGTCTCGGCATCGCGTTCGGCGGCCATGTCGAAGACCTTAACGGCGTCTTTCATTGACCGCCATCGGCCAGCGTCTATGCTCCCTGCAACAAAGAAAGTCTCTGGGAAGGAAACACCATGCCGATCAAGCGTCGACAAGTCCTGTCCGGCTCCGCGGCCGGCGCCGTGTCACTCGCCACCGGCCTCGCAGCACCCGCCATCGCGGCCAACGAGCCGATCAAGATCGGCTACCTGCCGGCGCTGACCGGCCCCAGCTCGTCGACCGGCGTCGGGATGAACCGCGGCACCCAGCTCGCGGTCGAGGAGATCAACAATGCCGGCGGCATCAATGGTCGCAAGCTCGAGCTGATCAGCCGCGACACGCAGAGCGACCCGACCAAGGCGGTGAACGCCGTGGCCGAGCTGACGCAGCGCCAGAAGGTCGCCCTGATCTGGGGGCCGGTCAATTCGGGCGAGGCGCTGGCCGCGACGCCGCTGATCGCGCGCGACAAGGTGCCGATGTTGCATCCGTGCTGGGTCGACGAGCTGATCGACGTCAAGAAATACCCGATGGCCTTCCGCATCGCGCCGACCAACACCCAGATCGGCGGCGGCGCCAACCACTACGCGGTCGACGTGCTGAAGCTCAAGAAGGTCGCGGTGGTCAGCGACACGACCGGGTACGGCACGGCCTCGGTCAATACCTACGTGCCCATGCTCAAGGCCAAGGGCGCCGAGGTCGTCTACACCAACCATATCGACGCGGCGAACCCCGACCTCAAGCCCGAGCTGCTGCGCATGCAGAACGCCGGCGCGCAGGTCATCATGCCGTGGAGCGTCAATGCCGGATTCCTGTCGCGCATCTGCAACACGCGCGGCGCCATGGGCTGGGACGTGCCGATCGTCGGCCAGACCACGCTCGGCTCCGGCCAGACCAAGGCGCTGCTCGAGAAGCCCGAATACTGGAACAAGGTCTACTCGAACAATTTCCGCCAGGTCTGCTACGCCAACGGAAAGCTGCCGCCCCGCGCAGCGGAATATGTCGAGCGGCTGAAGAAGGCCAAGGTCGAGTTCGGTGACACGCTGCTGTGGTGGGTGGCGCTCGGCTGGGATTCGATGGCGCTGCTGACCGAGACGTTCAAGACCGCCGGCACCAAGCCCGAAGACATCGTCGCCTACTGGAACAAGCTGAAGAACTGGCCGGGCATCTACGGCACCATCTCGTGGACGCCCGAGCAGCACAACGGCTTCCCCGACGACGAGGTCGTGATGTGCGAGGTCAACTCGCTGAAGGACGGCGCCTTCAACATCGCGCCCGGCTACAGCAGCTGACGCAGGTATCTTCCTTGGACCGCGCGCATCCCTGCGCTCTCATGATCTGAGCGCGCAGGGATGCGTGCGGTCCAATGAGCTCGAGTAACCGGAGCGAACCATGTTGCAGTCGATCGTCTCCTATGGCCTCGCGGTGGGAGCGGTCTATGCGCTGATCGGCATCACCTACAACGTGATGTTCTCGGCATCGCGCGTGTTCAGCTTCACCGCGGGCATGCTGGGAATGCTGGGCGGCGTGCTGGGCGCGATCTTCATCAACAAGTGGGGCATCAATGCCGCGCTGGCGTTGCTGCTCGTGCTGGCCTGCGGCGCGCTGCTCGGGATCGTCACCGAGGTGCTGACCGTGCGGCCGGTGCTGAAGAGCGTCGAGCAGCATCTCTACGTGCTGTCGACCCTGGCCTTCGCGCTGATGATCCAGCAGGTCGTCGCCATCGAGTTCGGCACCGAGGCCTATCCGTTCCCGGTGCTGATCCCGATCGACCCCGCCTCGATCTGGGGCGCGATAGACCAGAAGTTCTGGCTGCCGGTGCTGGCTTGTGCCGTCACCATCGCAGGCCTCGAGTTCCTCTATCGCAAGACGCTGATCGGCCGCGCCTTCCTCGCCATCGCCGAGGACAGCTACGCCGCCCGGGCGCTCGGCCTGCCCGAGACCCGGCTGCGAATGGCCAGCTACGCGCTGGCCGGCGTGATCGGCGCGCTCGCCGGCTTCACCGGCGCGCAGATGCTGCTCGCCTTCTTCGGTAACCAGTCGATCCTGAACTTCTACGGCTTCGTGCCGGTGGCGCTGGGCGGCATGGGCTCCAACCGTGGCGCGGTGATCGGCGGCCTGGCGCTCGGCCTCTTCCAGCAGGCGGCCAACTTCCTGGTCGGCGGCATCTTCGCTGCGGTCGCGGTATTCGCCGTCTTCATCGTCGTTCTGCTGCTGCGGCCCGAAGGGCTGGCCGGCGCGGCGACGGCCCGGCGCGTGTGAGGGGCGGCGCATGACTGACACCGCTGCTCGCATGCCGGCGCGGCCCGGCGGCACGAGCCTGCTGGGCCGGCTCGAGGGCAAGCTGTCGTGGATCGCGCTCGGGCTGGCGGGCCTGCTGCTGCCGCTGCTCGACGACTCCTATATCGGCCTCATCGCCCAGCGTGCCTGCATCTACTGGATATTGAGCGCCGGCCTCAACCTCGTGGTCGGCTATGCCGGTCAGATCGCGATCGGCTGGGTGTCGATGCTGACGCTCGGCGCCTACACCACCGCCGCGCTCACGGCCGGCAATGTCGGCGCGCCGTGGCATCCTTATCTCGCGCTGGTGGCGAGCGCCGTGATCGGCGCGGTGTTCGGCGTGATCGTCGGGCTGCCGGCGCTCAGGCTCCGCACCTTCTACTTTGCGATGACCACGCTCGGCTTCGCCACCATCGTCACGCAGGTGGCGCTGGCGTGGAAGAGCGTGACCGGCGGCGGCGTCGGCACGCCGGGGCCGGTCTTCCCCTGGCCGTTCGATCCCGGCTGGGGCTTCTACTATTTCTGCTTCCTGCTGGCGGCGGTCGCGACGTGGATGACGGCCAACATCGCGTCGAGCCGCTACGGCCGCGCGCTGATCGCCATCCGCGATGCCGAGGTGGCGGCCGAGGCCTCGGGCGTCGCCAAGCCCCGGCTGCTGATGATGGTCTTCCTGCTCGCGGGCGCCCTGGGCGGCGTGGCGGGCGGCCTGTTCTCTTCGCTGCAGTCCTACATCACGCCCGACGCCTTCACCTTCGAGATGTCGGTGCTGTTCTTCATCGGCATCCTGATCGGCGGGCGCGGCTCGATCCTGGGACCGGCGCTCGGCACCATCATCCTGACGGTGCTGCCGGAGTTCGCCGCGCCGCTGGTGCAATGGTCGACGTTCCTCTACGCCGCGCTGCTGCTGCTGATCGTGCTGGTGATCCCCGGCGGCATCGCCGACCTGCTCGACTATCGCAACCGCCGGCCGCTCGAGCAGCATCGCGAGATCGCGCCGCGGCCCGAGTTGCTGCCGCGCCTGCTCGGCGAGCGGCGGCGTGGCGAGCTGCTGTCGCTCAAGGGCATCGAGCTGTCGTTCGGCGGCGTGCGCGCCATCGCCGGCCTCGATCTCGAGATCCGGCCGGGCGAGGTGCACGGGCTGATCGGCCCCAACGGCAGCGGCAAGACCACGACCCTGAACGTGATCTCCGGCTACTACGCGCCGCAGAAGGGCGAGGTGACGCTCGGCTCGTCCGTGCTGCCGCCGGGCGCGCCGCACCTGCGTGCGCCGCACCGGATCGCGCGCACCTTCCAGACGCCGCGGGTGATCGGCGCGGCGTCGGTGCTGGAGAACGTCATGGTCGGCGGCACGATCGACGGTCAGGGCAGCTTCGCCGAATCGCTGCTCACCCTGCCGCGCCACCGCCGCGACGAGGCACATCTGCGCGAGGCCGCGATGCTGGCGCTGGCCACGGTCGGCCTCGAGTCGCTCGCCGCGGTGCGCGCCGACCGGCTGCAGCACAGCGAGCTTCGCTTCGTCGAGATCGCCCGCGCGCTGATGCTGCGGCCGGCCTGCCTGATGCTCGACGAGCCCGCCGCCGGCCTGTCGGCCGAGGAGATCCGCCGGCTCGGCGCGCTGATCAAGGCAGTCAGCCGTGCCGGCACCGCCGTGCTGCTGGTCGAGCACCATGCCGACCTGATCTTCGACATCTGCGATCGCGTGACTGTGCTGAACCTCGGCAAGATCCTGGCCGCCGGCACGCCCGCCGAGATCCGCTCGCATCGGGAGGTGGTCAGTGCCTATCTCGGCGCCTAGGTCTTCCGTGAAAGACGGTCCTCTCCTCCAGGTGACCGGGCTGACGGCCGGGTACGGCAAGATCGTCGTATTGCGCGACATCGCGCTCACCATCGCCGCCGGCGAGGCGGTGGCGCTGCTCGGTCCCAACGGGGCGGGCAAGACCACGCTGCTGCGCGCGATGTCCGGGCTGCTGCCGTGCACGGGGCGGGTCCTCTTCGCCGGCAAGGACATCAGCGGAGCCAGCCCACGGGAGACGGTGAACGCCGGCCTCGTCCATGTCGTCGAGGGCCATCGCGTTTTCACGCAGCTCTCCGTCTTCGACAATCTCCTGCTCGCCGGCTACGGCCTCGCGCGGGACGTGCGGGCGACCCAGGTCGAGGAAGCGTTGGCGTTCTTCCCCGAGATCGCCGCCAAGCGCAACGACCGCGCCGTCACCCTGTCCGGCGGCCAGCAGCAGATGCTCGCCGTCGCCCAGGGCCTCGTGGCACGGCCACGTTTGCTGATGCTCGACGAGCCGTCGGCCGGCCTCTCACCAGTGCTGGTCGATCGCGTGCTCGCCGCCGTCTCCCGCTTGCGCGAGGCCGGCACGGCGGTGCTGCTGGTCGAGCAGCTGATCGAGAAGGCGCTCGGTGTCGCCGATCGCGTCTACGCGCTGGCGCGCGGCTCGATCGTGCTCGAGGCCGGGACCGGCGAAGCCGATCTGCCCAACCGGCTGGAGCATGCCTATTTCGGTGCCGACGCCAGCGCGCCGCTCGCCGCACACTAGAGGTGGATCATGCAGCAAGTCGCCACCGGCTACGGCCTGATCGAAGGTCCGGTGTGGGATCCGGCCAGGGGCCTGTATTTCAGCGACGTGCTGAACGGTGGCGTCTTCCTGCTCGACCGTTCCGGCGCGATCTCGACCGCCGTTCCCAAGCGGCGCGGTATCGGCGGCATGGCGCTGCATGAGTCGGGCGGTATCGTTGTCGGCGGCCGCGACATCGCCTGCGTGTCGCTGCTCGACGGCGTGACGAAGTCGCTGCTCGCGCTCGATGCCATTCCCGGCGCGACCGGCTTCAACGATCTTACGACCGACGCCGCCGGCCGCATCTACGTCGGCTCGCTCGCCTTTAGGGTGTTCGGCGGCGAGGCGCCGAAGCCCGGCCACCTGCACGTCATCGACCTCGACGGTTCGATGCGCACCCTGTCGGACGGGGTCCTGCTGACCAACGGGCTCGGCTTCTCGCCCGACGGCAAGCTGCTCTACCACTGCGACGCGCGCGGACCTTACGTGCGGGTGTACGACGTGAAGCCGGACGGCAGCGTCGGCCCGTGGCGCAAGTTCGCCGCGCTGGGTGACGACAGGGTGCCCGACGGCATGAAGGTGGCGCAGGACGGATCGGTCTGGGTCGCCGATGCGCATGGCGGTCGGGTCGCCGTGTTCAATGCCGACGGCTCGCATCGCCGGGATATCGCCGTGCCGTTGCCGATGGTCACCAGCCTCTGCTTCGCGGGCGACGATCTGCGAGACCTCTACGTCGTCACGGGCTCCCGCGGCGGCCCGCATGAGAATTGCGGCAGCGTCTTCCGGACTCGCGCGGACGTGCCCGGCCTGCCGCTGCCGCTCGCCCGGGTCGCGCTGTAGCGAGTCTTCGCCGGGACCGCGTCACTCCGTGGCGCTCATGATCATGAGCGCCACGGAGAGCTTGTGAATTTATCGGC
>CAMFJT010000066.1 GCA_945957125.1 uncultured Rhodospirillales bacterium
CCGCGGCCTCGACGACCTTGTCGCCGGTGTTGACCAGATAATAGGTGTCGTCGCCAAGTCCGCCAGTGAGCGTCGAGCCGCCGGCGACCGCCGTGACGACGGCGCTGGTGAGCGAGACGTTGAGCGTGTAGGTCGAGCCGGCGGCCGGCGCGGTGTTGCCCGGGTACTGATCGACCCGCAGGTAGTACACGCCGCCCGTGGCGAAGGTGTACGTCATGAACGACTCGTGCGCGTTGTCGCTGCCCGGGTCGATCGCGGCGTCGTCGCCGTTGAGCAGGACCGTGGAACCGTCGGTGCCGATCAGCTTGAGATAGGTGTCGAGCGTGGCGTTGCTCGCCTGGTCGATGTCGAACGTGACCGTCGCGCCGGCCGCCACGGAGAAGCTGTAATACTCGAAGTTGCCGGAGGCGGTGGCGGTCACCGTGGCGTGCGGGATCGTCGTGGCGTTGGCGATGAAGGCGCTGTCCTGCAGGCCGAAATGGCCGTCGAGGTTCACGGCGGTGCCGAGGCTGGAGTTGCTCTGGGCCTGCGCCTTGACGATGGTGGCGTTGGTCGCGCCGGAATAGAGCGTGTCGTTGCCGTCGCCGCCGTTGAGACGGTCGTTGCCGCCGCCGCCGCGGATGACGTTGTCGCCCGCGTCGCCGGTCAGCGTGTCGTCGAAATAGGAGCCGGTCAGGTTCTCGAAATTGACGACCTTGTCGGTGCCCGAGCCGCCGGTGTTCTGGTTGGTCGTGATGGCGAGGCTGACCTTGACGCCGAGATCGAGGGCGTAGCTCAGCGTGTCGATGCCGGCGCCGCCGTCCATCGTGTCGTTGCCCAGGAAGCCGTCTATCGTGTCGTCGCCGCCGTTGCCGTCGAGGACGTTGTCGAGGCTGTTGCCGGCGATGAGCCGCTCGCCGCCCTGGCTGCCTTCGACGTTCTCGAAGCCGACCAGGGTTTCCGTGTTGCCGCCCGTGACGACGGTCTGCTGCTGCGAAAGGTCGATCGACACCAAATTGTTGGCGAATGTGACCGAGCTGTAGTCGATCGTGTCGATGCCGCCGCCGGCATAGTAGGTGTCGAAGGTGACGAAGTCGTCGTCGATGAAGGTGTCGTTGCCGCTGGAGCCGTAGACCGTGTCGGCGCCGGCGCCGCCGTTCAGGATCGAGCCGGTCGTCGGGGTCGCCAGCGTCGCGCCGCTCAGCGACACGTTGAGGGTGAACTGCGAGCTGGCAGCCGGTCCGACGTTGCCGGGATAGGCGTCGACCCGGATGTAGTAGGTCCCGGCGGTCGCGAACGTGTAGCTGAGGTAGGAATCGCGGAGGGCGCCGGAGGTCACCAGCGGGGCGCTGCCGGGATCGGCCGTGGAATAGTCGTCCTGGTTCGCCAGGACCGTGGTGCCGTCGGTGTCGAACAACTTGAGATAAGTGTCGATGCCGACCGTCTGGTCGATGTCGAACACCGCCGTCGCGCCGGCCGTCGCGGTGAACTTGAAGTACTCGAAGGTGCCGCCGCCGGTAGCGAGCACCGTGGCATGCGGGGTGATCGTCGAGTTCTGGATGATCGGCGAGTAGGTCTGGACGAAATAGCCGTCGAGGCTGATCGCGGAGCCGACCGTCGAGTTGTTCTGGCTCTGCGGCTCGACATAGTAGGTGTTGGGCGGGCCGGCATAGATCGTATCGGCGCCGCCCAGGCCGTTGATCGTATCGCTGCCGCCAGTGCCGTAGATCACGTTGACGCCGTCGTTGCCGGTCAGAGTGTCGTTGAAGTACGAGCCGGTCAGGTTCTCGAAGTTCGACACGGTGTCGGTGCCCGAGCCGCCGGTATTCTGCGCCGCGGTGACGGCCAGGCTGACCGTCACGCCGCGGTCGAGGTCGTAGCTCAGCGTGTCGACGCCGGCGCCGCCGTCGAGCACGTCGTCGCCGAGGAAGCCCTGGATGAGGTCGTCGCCGTCGTTGCCGTCGAGCGTGTTGGCGTCCGAGCTGCCGGTCAGCGTGTCGTTGCCGCTCGTGCCGAAGACGTTCTCGATGCTGGAGTAGGTGTCGCCGGTGGCGTCGCCGCCCGAGCCGACGTTCGTCGACAGGTTCACGGTGACGGCGGTCGAGGAGTAGTCGTAGGTGGCGGTGTCCACGCCCAGGCCGCCGCTGAGGTAGTCGGCCCCTCCAGCGCCCTTGAGCGAATCGTTGCCGTCGCCGCCGTACAGCGAATCGTTGCCGTCGCCGCCGTTGAGCGTGTCGTCGCCGGCATCGCCCGACAGATAGTCGGCGCCGCCGCCGCCCTTCATGGTGTCGGCGCCGCCGTTGCCGTACAGGGTGTTGGCCACGTCGTTGCCGTAGATGGTGTCGGCGCCCGAGCCGCCCCTGGCGTTCTCGATCGTGGTCGTCAGGTAGATGCCGATATTGTTGGTTTCGCCGCCGATCGAGGACCAGTCGCCCGGGGTCAGGTCGATCGTCTGGGCGACCGAATAGCCCGATGCGTCGAGCGTGTCGGTGCCGCCGCTGTCGTAGATCGTGAAGGCGGGCGTGCCGGAATAGGTCGAGAAATTGTAGAAGCTGCCGGCCGTGCTGTTGAAGCCGTAAGTGGTGTCGCCGGTGCGCGTGGTCTGGGCGCCGTAGATGCTCTGGATGGCGTAGATATCGGCCATCTCCGGCGTGAGCACGTAGTCGTAGGTGTCGCTGCCGTAGTTGTTCTGCGAGAAGTACGACATCACCGACCAGCGCCAGGTGTCGTTGGTCCACAGCGCCTGAGTGTTGTAGTCGCCGGTGTTGTTGTAGGGCCCCTGGTGGCCGAGGCCCAGCGCGTGACCCGTCTCGTGAACGTAGGTCTGGAAGAAGTAGCTGTAGTTTCCGTTCGACGCGCCGCCGCTCCAGTCCGAGCTGATCTGGACGGTCGAGCTCGCGATATGGTTGTTCGACACGCTGCTGTAGGACGTCACGGCCTTGCCGGTGCCGTCGTTGATGTAGGTTATGTCGGCAGAACCGGTGGTGTACGAGAAATTCACATTGGCGACGTCGTGCCACAGCCCGAGAACCGTTTGGGCGATTGTCTGCTCGGCCGCCGTCAGGTCCGAGATATTGACTGTGATATTACTGTGATCGAAATGTCGCGGCGTCGTTCCTTTATATCCCGAAAAAGCCCAATAGCCGCTGACGAGATAATCGGACAGGGTCGAAATCGAGGCAAAAGTGGTCGGTGCCGCCGGCGGATCGCCCGCTCCCGCCGGTGGGCTGCTGTCGGTGTTGAACGGCGCAGTGCCGAAGGCATCGTCGCTGCCGAGATCGTGGCCCGGCGCGTTCCTGTCGCCGTCGTCGTCAAATCGACCGTGATTGCGCGAAGGCTTATTAGTGGCCGGCATATCGTGGTCTCCTGAAATGAATTGAATAAATAGCAGCGAAAAATATGACCATGCGCTGGATGGTGCTGTCAAAAAGCCATGTTAACGCCGCGAAACATGGTTTTACCGCAATGGTTTCAGCTTTTTCGGAAGGTTCATTGCGCTCGGCCCGTGCCGATGTTTCGGCCTCGATACGCAATACAGCTAATGCGATATAACATATTTTAGAAAACGATCGGAGATTGTAGCCGGCGATGCTGGAAACCGCGATTTGCGAGACGGTTTCACATCGGCGCAAGCCCGCGGTCACGATGGTTTCGCGCGCGCATCTTACCCACAGAACGGCACTGCCCGAACCCCTCGGGCATCGTCTACGCTGGCGGCAAACGCGGGAGGAAGCGCCAATGACCGTCGACATCGAACCGCTGCGCAAGCAGCTCGGCCGCAGGATCGAGGACGAGGACGTCGTCACGCGCGCGCCGCTCGAGGCCATGATCGCCACCTTCGACCGACCGGAGGAGGCGCCGCAGGAGGGCCAGGCGATCGCGCCGGGCTGGCATCTCTGCTTCCTGCATTCCTACGCGCGGCCGGCCCAGCTCGGGCGCGACGGCGCGGCTTTCACCGGGGGTGTGCTGCCCGAGATCCCGATGCCGCGGCGCATGTATGCGGGTTCGACCTTCACCTTCGACGGGGACATCCGGGTCGGCGACCGGCTGCGGCGGGAGACCGAGTTCAGCGACATCCAGCTCCGCCGGGGCAGCACCGGTACGCTGATCGTCACCACGCAGACCCGGCGTATCTTCACGCCGCGCGGGCTGGCCCTCACCGAGGCGGCGAGCACGGTGTTCCGCGAGGACCCCAAGCCCGGGGAGAAGAGCGGCACGCCGGTGCGTGAAGCGGCGCCCACCGACGTGCCATGGCGGCGCACCGTCACGCCCGGGCCGGTGATGCTGTTCCGCTATTCTGCGATCACGTTCAACCCGCACCGCATCCACTACGACCGCACCTACTGCCTGGAGACGGAAGGTTATCCCGGCCTGGTGGTGCACGGCCCGTTCGCGCAGCAATGCATCTTCGACCTGCTGCGCGATTCGATGCCCGGCCGCGCGATCCGCACGCTGTCGGTTCGCGCCCGCGCGCCCCTGTTCGATATCGCGCCGTTCGACGTGATCGGCCGGCCGACCGCCGACGGCAACGGCGCCGAACTATGGACCGTGACGCCCCAGGGCACGATCGCGGCGCAGGCCACGGCGACGCTGGCCTAGCCGAATCGTCGTCTTGCCGGAGCGCGGGCGTCCCGCCCGCTCATATGCGCGCATGTGCTCACTCATGAGCCGGCAGGGTGCCCCCGCTCCGGCAAGAGCATGACGCCGGGCGGGCCGTCAGTCGTTGGCCACGCCGAACCGCAACGGCCGGAAGAAGGCGCGGATGTCCTCGACGAGAAGGTCGGGCGCTTCCAGTGCCGCGAAATGGCCGCCGCGCGGCATGACCGTGTGGCGGCGCAGGTCGTAGGCGCGCTCGATCCATTCCTTCGGCGGCGCCGGCGCGAGATCGGCGGGGAACGCCGCGAAGCCCGTCGGCGTTTGCACGCGCGCGCCGGGCGGCAGGGCGCGCGGCTTCTGCTCGGCGACGCCGCGATAGAGCCAGGTCGCCGTGCCCGCCGTCCCGGTCAGCCAGTAGACCATGATGTTGTCGAGCAGCGTGTCCATCGGGAAGCTGTTGACAGGATCGCCGCCGCAGTCGCTCCAGTCGCGGAATTTCTCGACGATCCACGCCGCCAGCCCGACCGGCGAGTCGGCGAGCGCCACGCCGAGCGTCTGCGGCCGCGTCGCCTGGATGCGCTGGTAGGCGGTCTTGTCGTCGAGCGCGGCGCCCATCCGGCCGAGCCACGCGCTCTCGGCGGCGCTGAGGCTCGCGGTCTTCAGGTCGATGCCGGGCCGCAGCCCCATCATGTTGAGATGCAGTCCTGCCACGCCGGATTTCGAGCCGTCTTCCCCGTCCGTCGCCGGATGGTCGAATGCCAGCCATGAGGAGACAACGGCGCCCCAGTCGCCGCCCTGCGCGCCGTAGGGCCGGCGGTAGTTGAGCTTTTCGTGCACCAGCCGGTGCCACAGGCCCGCAATGGCGCGTGGCCCGATCGGGCCCGTGGTGCCGTCGGCGCGGATCGGCGGCCCGGAGAAGCCGTAGCCCGGCAACGACGGGGCGATCACGTCGAAGGCATCGAGCGGGTCGCCGCCGTGCCGCTCGGGATGGGCGAGCCTGTCGATCACGTCGAGGAACTCGACGATCGAGCCCGGCCAGCCGTGGGTGATCACCAACGGCATGGGGCGCGGCGCGCCCGCGACCTCGCTGCCCGGCTCGCGGATGAAGTGCAGCCGCTGCGGGCCGATATCGACCAGGTAGTTGGGCCAGCGGTTGATCGCCTCCTGGCAGCGCTGCCAGTCGTAGCCATGGCGCCAGTAGTCGACCAGCCCGTCGAGGAACTCGGGATCGGTGCCGGAGGCCCAGGTCCCGCTGTCGTCGATCGCCGTCGTCGGCCGCCAGCGCCGCAACCGCTCGTCGAGGTCGATCAGCGCGCGCTCGGGAATGTCGACCTTGAACGGCTCGGGCGTGTCGTAGGGCATGTCGCGATACTGGCGCCTTCGCTGGGACCGCGCCACTGCGTGGCGCTCCTGTCATGAGCGCCACGCGCCGGCGCGGTCCCGGCGAAGGCTAGTCGAGCAGCTCCGCCTTCAGCCGTTCGCGGGCGGCAGCGTCGAGGCCGAGGGCCTTTTCGGCGAAGGCCTCCGGGGTGCCGAAATCGTCGCGCACCACGGCGAAGGCGGCTTCGAGATAGGGCGTGCGCGCCTCGACGATGGCGGCGCGGGTGTCGAGGTCGAGCTCGGGATAGCGGCCGACATGGCCGACCCACAGCTCGTTGGTGCGCAGGTAATCGGCCATCACGTCGTCCCAGGGGACGCCGAGCAGGGTGAGCAGCAGCGCCGCGGCGAAGCCGGTGCGGTCTTTGCCCGCGGTGCAGTGGAACACCAGCGGGCGGTGTGTGCCGTCGCTCAGGGTCGCGAACAGGGTGCGGAAGCCTGGCGCGCAGCGGCGCGGATAGTCGCGATAATGATCCGTCAGGAACTGCATCATCAGGAACGGGTTGGCGCTGCCGTCGGCCACAGCGCCGCGGATCTTCTCGCCGACACCCGGCTCGATATGCGCACCCACCACCTTGCAGGCGAGGCCCTCGATCATGTGCGGCGTTTCGGCTGCCTCGGCCACGCCGCGCAGATCGACGATGGTGCGCACGCCGAGCCGGCCCAGCGCGGCGCGGTCGATGTCGGTCAGCCCACCGAGATGGGCGGAGCGGAAGACCGCGCCGCGGCGCACGGTGGCGCCGTCGGCGGTGCGATGGCCGCCAAGGTCGCGGAAGTTGGAGCCGCCCTGCAGCGGCACGACGAAGGGAAAATCCGGAGTGTCCATGCCGTCCGGTCTAGCATGGATTCGAGTCAGAATTTTTGCGTCAGACCGACCAGGAAGGTGCGGCGCATGCCGAACTGCGGCGCTCCGACGCCGACACCCGAACCGTCGCGCAACTGGTAGCTGGCGTCGAACAGGTTGAGGAGGTCGAAGCGGATCTGCGTGCCGCGCGTGTTCTTGATCGGGATCTTCTGCACCAGCGAGAGGTTGACCGTGGCATAGGGCGGCAGCGCCTCGTCGTTGGGCGTGACGACCGTCTTGCGCAGGCCGTTGCCGTAGAGCACGTCGCCCGACACCCGCGTCGCCCAGTCCGAACCATGGTTGAAGGTGTAGGCGGCACCGGCCGAGCCGGTCCAGCTCTGGTTGTGGTCGAGATAGATCCAGTTCTGCGCGATGAAAGCCAGCTCCGCCGGGTCGAAGTTGAACTGCGCGGAATTGATGTTTGTGCCCTTTGCCTCGGACCAGGCGAGATTGCCGTAGACCGACCAAGGTCCGTTGTCGTAGCTCGCCGTGAGCTCGATGCCTTTGACGTCAGCCTGGGCGTAGTTGAACGAGGTCAGCATGATCGGCGCGCCGAACTGGCCCTCGTCGAGCAGGTTGGTGGCGATCTTGTAGTAGGCGTCGATACCGAGCTTCAGTCCCTCGAGCGGCTGCAGCTCGAAGCCGGCGTCGAAATAGTGTGCGCGTTCGGCCCGTACCGGATCGTTGAGAGTCTGCATCGGCGCCGCCGTCGTGCCGAGGGTGGCGGCGATGGCGCCGTTGTTGACCTGGGCGAGCGGCGCCGGGGTGAAGTAGCGCGCGTAACCGGCATGCGCGGTGAGCACGTCGTTGGGCTGCCACACGACGTTGATGCGCGGGCTGAGCTGGTTCTCCGGCGTGATGGCGCTGACGGCGTCGAAACGCAGGCCGTAATTCACCGTCACGGTCGGGGAGAGCTTCCATTCGTCCTGCAGATAGAGACCGTACGTCCAGCCGATGTTGTCGGCGCCCGTGATGATGGCCTGCGCCTGGTCGCTGGTCGGCGTGCCGGTGGCGTCGACCGGCAGGATCTGGGAGTTCGCGAAGCTGGTGGTGTGCTCGCGCTGCACCAGGAAACCGCCGCGCAGCGTATGGCCCGGGGCGATCTTCCAGCTGCCGTCGCCCTGCACGCCGATGGCGAAGCTGGTGCGGTTGGCCCACGGCGCGACGCCGTTGAACATCAGGTCGCCGAACGGGTCCGGCTTGTAGGCGAGGCTGGAATAGCGGGCGAAGCCCGAAATCTGGAGGTCGGCCGAGGCGTAGTGCTTCTGCAGCGAGGCGATGCCGAACCAGGTGTCCTCCCACTGACGCTGGTCGAGCAGCGCGCTGTTGAGATCGCTCGCACCGGCCACGACGAAGCCGGGGACCTGCCCGGGGTTGTTGGGGATCTGGTAGCGCGCGCTCGAGCCGCCGGCAATGAAGCTCACCCGAGTCTGCTCGTCGACGATGCCGGTCACCTTGCCCAGGGCGTGCCACTGGTCGGTGTCGTCGTGGAGCGGCATGTCCGAAGCCGTCGGATTTTCGATGCCGACGCCGTTGTGCAGGAACTGGCCGGTGGCGAAGTAGTCGATCGCGCCGGAGCGGCCGCCGTAGGTGAGGGCGGACTGCAGGTAGTTGCGCGAGCCGGCGATCCCCACTGCTTCGGTGCCGGGATCCGTCGTCCCCGACTTCAGCGTGATGTCGACGATGCCGGCGGTACGGAAGCCGTACTGCGCCGGCAGGGCGCCGGTGATCAGCGACAGGTTCCGGGCGTATTGCGTCGACATCGCATTGTTGAAGAGGGCCAGGCCCTCGGGGAGCTGCACGCCGTCCAGCCGGTACTGCAGGTTGCCGTGGTCGCCGCGCACGTGGACCTGTCCGAAGCTGTCCTGCGCCACGCCCGGCCCGCGCAGCAGGACCTGGTTGAGCGGCGCCTGCTCGCCCAGGGGGATGGACTCGATGACGCCGCGGGTGAAGTCATAGCGCGAGGCGCCGAGGCTGGGCTGGATCGAGTTGCGGGCATCGTCGAGCCGGGTTGCGGTCACGGTGATGCCGAGCGCGGGGTTGGGTGCTGCGGCGGGGGAGGGATCGGTCTGGGCAAGCGCCGGCGTTGCCGTCAGCGCCGCGGCTGCCGCCGCATATCCTCCCCACCGTCGCACCATCGCCATCTCCCTGATTGACGCGATGATGTTATAATATAACATTTCTCGACGTCAACCTTCGGGGCGAGGGTTCTGGCCGGGGCCACGTCGTCGGCGAACGAGTGCAACAATAAGTTCATGGCCGCTTGGGATGAGGCTGCCGGTGAATCGAACGCGTCTTTGTCGCAAAGCATCAAGTGGTCGAGCGGCGCATGCCGTACAGAGGCGCCCGCGGCGGGGCGTTCCCCGTAAGGCTTGCGCCGTTGCTGCCCTCCGGATAGGGGGCAGCGCAAGCGAAGGCCATCGCCAGGAGAGAGAATGACGTCGTGCAGCGCAATTTTCGGCGGGTCGCGATGAGCGCGATCCGGTGGGCGTGGGTCGGGGCGGCCTGTGCTTTCGGTCTCACGACCGTCGATGCTCATGCACAGGCCGTTCCCGAGCCGGCTCCGGTAACGGTGCAGACCGCCCTGCCAGCCGGCCCGGGCGCCCGGACGGCGAACGGCAAGTCGGCGGACGACTGGCATTTCGGCGTCACCCTCTACGGCTGGGCGACCAGCCTGTCGGGCAGCGTGACGGCGCGCGGCAATACCGTGGACTTCAACGCCAACATCATCGAGATCTTCCAGAAGAGCGATTCGGTGCTCGCCTGGGACAGTTACTTCGAAGCCGCCAAGGGTCGGTTCGGAGCGTATCTCGACTTCGTCTGGTCGCGGGTGAAGATCCCGAAATCGGCGGCGACCTATGCCAATCCGATCGGCGGCCTGTCGCTCAGCACCCAGACCAGCGGCGCGGTCACCAGCGCGCTGACGATCATCGAAGGCGGCGCCTTCTACGAGCTCGCGCGCTGGTCGGGCACCGAGGGCGTGTCGACCACGCTCGATGGCTTCGCCGGCCTGCGCTACTGGAACACCTCGGCGCAGGTGGCGCTCGACGTCACCGGCGCGCTCGATTTCTCGGACCCGCGCCTGGGCCGTCTCGATCGCAGCCGGTCGTATGCGATCGCCGACACCGGAAGCGTGTACTGGGCCGATCCGCTGGTCGGCCTGCGCCTGCGGCACTGGTTCACGCCCAGCCAGGAAGTCATGGTACGCGGCGACATCGGCGGCTTCGGCATCCCGGGCAGCGCCTGGTTGTCCTGGCAGCTCGTCGGCGTCTACAGCTACACATGGCAGTTCGACGGCTATGCGATCGCCGCCCTCGCCGGCTATCGCGCCTTGTCGACCAATGTCGGCTTCAACGGCGGCACGCCCGATGCGTCGAGCCTCAACCTTCTCATTCATGGCCCGCTCGTGGGCGTGACCGTGAAATTCTGACCGACTTCCATCCAACCGGTTCGATGCGAGACAAGGAGACTTGAAATGACCATCACACGTCGGGCTGCCGCGATCGGCGGCCTGGGCCTCGCGGCGGCTGCGAGCCTCGATGCCAGCGCCCGCGCCGAAGGCGGCCTGCTCTCCGATCTCACCGAGGGCACCGAGGAGTTCGCGATCGCGATCGAGGCCTACACCTACGGCTATCCGCTGGTGACCATGGAGATGACGCGCCGCGTCCTCACCAACGTCGCCAAGCCGGAGGGCACGCGCGCGCCGATGGGCCAGCTCATCCGCATGCGCGAGTACCCCACGTCGGCGTTCCGCGACGTCACCGCGCCGAACGCCGACACGCTGTACACGACCGCCTTCGTCGATGTCGGCAAGGAGCCGTGGGTGATCAGCACGCCCGACATGAAGGGACGCTACTTCCTGCTGCCGATGCTCGACGGCTGGACCAACGTGTTCAGCGTTCCGGGCACGCGCACGACCGGCACCGGAGCGCAGACCTATGCCATCACCGGCCCCGGCTGGAGCGGCACGCTGCCGGCCGGCGTCAAGCAGGTGAAGGCGCCGACCAACATCGTCTGGATCCTGGGCCGCATCTACTGCACCGGCACGCCGGAGGACTACAAGGAAGTCCACGCCATCCAGGACGCCTGCCAGCTCGTGCCGCTCAGCGCCTGGGGCAAGAGCTACACTCCGCCCGAGGGCAAGGTCGATCCGTCGATCGACATGAAGACGGCGGTGCGCAGCCAGGTCAACGCGCTCGACGTGAAGGCCTATTTCACGCTGCTCGCCGAGCTCATGAAGACCAACCCGCCGGCCGCCGCCGACGCGCCCATGGTGGCGCGCATGGCGCGCATCGGGCTGGTGCCCGGCCAGGACTTCGATGCCTCGAAGTTCGACGCGATCGCGGCCAAGCGCGTGCCGTCGCTCGCCTTCGACCGCATCATGCTGCACTTCAAGTTCAGCGGCGGCGATATCCAGGACATCAACGGCTGGGCGTTCACCACCAAGACTGGGATCTACGGCACCAACTACCTGCAGCGCGCGCTGATCACGGCGATCGGGCTGGGGGCCAACCGGCCGCAGGACGCGATCTATCCGACCTCGCAGAAGGACGGCAACGGGCTGCTCGCGCGCGCCTACAGCGGCAGCGAGAAGTACGTCATGCATTTCGACAAGGGCCAGCTTCCGCCGGTGCGCGGCTTCTGGTCGCTGACGATGTACGACGGCGATTACTTCTTCGTCGCCAATCCGCTGAACCGCTATTCGATCAGCGCACGGCAGGAGCTGAAGGCCAATGCCGACGGCTCGATCGACCTCTACCTGCAGAAGGATTCGCCCGGTGCCGACAAGGAGTCGAACTGGCTGCCCGCGCCGGCCGGCAAGTTCATCCTGATGCTGCGCCTCTACTGGCCCGACGAGGACGCCCCGTCGATCCTCGACGGGTCGTGGGTCATCCCGCCGGTCAAGCGGGTGAGCTGAGCCTCGCCGGGCCGCGGGCGGGAAGCCCGCGGTCCGGCAAGAGATCAAATCGAACGAGGAGAGCGTAAGGTGATGAAGCGTATTGTAGCTGCTGCGGCAGCGATCGTGGCAATGCAGGCCATCGGCGGGGCCGCGCACGCGCAGCAGTTCCTGACCAAGACGAAGTATTACATCGGCACGCTGAACTGCAACGTGAGCGGCAGCTACGGCCTGATCTTCGGCTCGTCGAAGGACCTCAGCTGCGTGTTCGTGACCACGTCCGGCGCCGCCGAGACGTACCGCGGCTCGATCACCAAGTTCGGCATCGACATCGGTTTCACCAAGGCCGCGCACGTGCTGTGGCACGTCTATTCGCTGGGCACCGACCGGGGCACCGGCGTCCTCGACGGCCAGTTCGCGGGCGGCCAGCAATCGCTGTCGGCGGGCGCTTCGGCGGGAACGGCGGGGCTGCTCGGCGGCCGCAACAACGAGATCGTGCTGGAATCGGTCGCCTTCGCGCAGAAGAACGCCGGCCTGAACTTCGCCGACGGCATCGCGGAGATGACTTTGAGGCCCTCGCCGTAGCGTTGCGGCGACAGGCCGGGCAAGGGCGCCGATGCAAAGCCCGGTGAATCGAATAAAGTGCACCGGAGTTCACTGCGCTGAAGGTCGGTATGAGCAGTCCCATCACCGGTATTAGTCATTGCGTCGTCTGGGTGAGAGACCTGGAAGCGGCGGCCGCCGCGTACCGCCGCCTCGGGTTCAGCCTGTCGCAGCACTACCTGCATCCCAAGGCCGTCGGCACCGCCAACTACAACATGATGTTCGAGGACGATTACCTCGAACTGCTCGTGCCGCTCGAGCGGAACGAGCGCAATGCCGCCCGCTTCGCCCGGCTGGACGCCGAGGGCGACGGGCTGAAGGATCTGGCGCTCGCGACCCGGGATGCCGATGCCGCCTACGAGACGTTGCAGGCGGCCGGCGTCGAGCCGCTGCCGGTCTTCGATCATCATCGGCCGGAAGGTGACGATACGGCACGCTTCCGTCTGATCTACCTGCCGGTGCACAAGCTGCTCCCGGGGCTGGGCATCCATGTGAACCAGCGCCTCACACCGGAGCTGATGTGGCGCGGCCAGAACCTGTCGCACGCCAACGGAGCGCGAGGCATTGCCGGCCTGGTCGGGGTCGCCGACGATCCCGCGACGATGGCCCGTCCTTTCGCCGGTTTCTACGGTGTCGAGATGAAGGATGCCGCCGGTGGCGGCCTCGCCGTCGCAGCGGGCAAAGCGACGCTGCGCTTCGTTGCGCCCGCGTCGCTCGCTTCGCTGTTTCCCGATATCTCCTTCAGGCCCAGGCCACCCTTCGTGGCGGCGCTCGAGCTGTTCGTGGACGATCCGGAAAAGACCGCCGCCTTCCTGGCGGGTGCGCAGGTGCCGCATCGGCGACCGCCCGACGGGGCCGTCGAAGTGCCGCCGCAGGAGGCCTGCGGCGTGGCGCTTCGCTTCGTGCCGCGACGCTGAGGCTATTTCAGCTCGAGGAAGCGGTCGAGGCCGACCAGCCTATCGATCAGGAAGACCAGCACGATGCTGAAGCTCATCAGCAGGACGGCCATGGCGGCGACCGTAGGATCGTCGTAGTCGCGGATATACGAGAAGGCCTCGACCGGCAGCGTGGTCGTGCGCGAGTTGGTGAGGAAGACGGCGATCGAGAAGTTGTCGATCGCCTCCACGAACACGAAGATGCCGCCGGCCAGCAGGCCGGGGCGCAGCTGGGGCAGGGTGACGAACGCGAATGCCTTCCACCGCGGGGCGCCGAGATTGCGTGCCGCCTCCTCGAGGCGAGGGTCGAGGCCATGCAGGTTGGCGACCAGCGCTCGCACGGCGAAGGGAAATGCAAAGCAGGCCAACGCCGCAATGATCGGCCCCAGCCCGATTCCCGTGCCGATCCGTGTCGAGAGGCTGAGGAATGAAATTCCGATCACCGCACCCGGCACGACCAGTGGAGACATGATCGCCGAGTTGACCAGGTCGCGGCCCACAAAGCGGCAGCGCACGAGGGCGAGAGCGGCAGGCACTGCGATCAGGAGACTCGCCGGCGTCACGACGGCCGCGACGATCAGGCTCGCCTCCAGGGCGGCCCGGAAGCGTGCGCTCTCGAAGAAGTTGACGAACCAACGCAGCGTCAACCCCTTGGGGGGCAGCGAGAGATAGCCCGCGTCGTTGAACGCGTAGAGCGTGATGAAGGCGACGGGCAGGAGCACGAAGGCCATGACAGCCGCGGCGAGCAGAGCGACCTGCGGCGAGTAGGAGCGGAGCGCGTTCAAGGCCGGCTCACCGTGCGCCGCCCGCCCAGAGGCGGGCACTTCGCCGTTCCAGCGCGCCCAACAGGCCGAGTGCGACCAGCGCCAGCACGAGGAACAGGCCGGCCATGGCAGCGACGCGCGGCAGGTTGAAGTCGGTCAGGATGGTCTCGAAGATCACGTTGGAGGCCATGTGCACCCGCCCGCCGCCGAGCAGCTCGGGAAAGAGGAAGGCCGAAAGCGCGCCGGCGAAGCTCAAGGACGCGGCCGAGACGAGGCCGGGGATCGAGAGCGGCAGCACCACATGCCAGAAGACCCGCCAGCGCGACGCGCCGAGATTGCGCGCGCACTCCTCGAGCGACAGGGGGATGTTCTTCAGGGCGGCAAGCAGCGTCAGGACGAAGAACGGCAGGAGGAAGTGCACCACGCCGATCACCACACCGGTCTCGTTGTGGACGAGCCTGAAGGTCGGAAGGCCGAGCGCCGCCAGCATCTGGTTGATGAGGCCGCGATTGCCCAGGATGATCAGCCAGGCATAGGCTCGCGTGACACCGCCCGACAGGAACGTGACGATCAGGCCGAACAGCACCAGGCGGCGCTTCCACCGCGAAGTGGAGCGCGCGAGCACATAGGCGAGAGGGTAGCCCAGCACGGCCGTGAGGACGGTCATCAGGGCGGCAAGGCGCAGCGTGTCGAGGGCGGTGCTGCGGGCGAGCGGCGAGGCGAGCACCGAGCGATAGTTCGCCAGCGTCGGCGGTCCGTGGGTCAGGATCGTGCCGGGCGTGGCAGTCTCGAAGCTTATCGTGACGAATGACAGGAACGCCGCCGCGAACAGTCCGAGGGCGAGCAGCGCGGGAAGCAGGAGCAGGTAAGGCCGCGCGCGCATGCGGTCAGGCCTTCACCAGGCAGCAGGACTCGTCGCGGAGACGGACGCCGACCTTGGTTCCGACCGCCCGCAGCGCAGCGCCCCGGCGTTCCTCGCTGGCCTGCAGGGTCTGGCCGTCGTCGGTGGTCACCTCGTACAGCGCGGAAGGTCCACGATTGGTCGCGAACGATATCCGGGCGGAGACTGCTCCAGATTGTGCCGCGTCTTGCAGCTGCACGGCGTCGGCCCGCACGGCGAGCAGGCTCGGGCCGGCCTCCCGCGGGAGCGAGACGGTCGCCTCCAGCTTGCCCGCGGAGGCGCGCACGGTGGCACCATCGCGCGAGCCCAGAGCCACCGGCAGCAGGTTCTCCACGCCCATGAAGCGCGCGACGAAAGCGGTCGCGGGGCGGTCGTAGATCTCGACCGGCGGTGCGATCTGCTCGATGCGGCCGGCGTTCATCACCGCGACCAGGTCGGAGAGGGTGAGCGCTTCGAGCTGGTCGTGGGTCACGACCAGCGTGGTGATGCCGAGCGATTGCTGCAGCTTGCGCAGCTCGATCTGGACTTGCTCGCGCAGATTCTGGTCGAGCGCGCCGAACGGCTCGTCGAGCAGCAGGATGTCGGGGCGCGTGACCAGGGCGCGGGCGAGCGCAACGCGCTGCTGCTGCCCGCCGGAGAGTTGGCCGGGGTAGCGACCGGCCAGCTCCGCGATGCGCGTGAGGCGCAGCGCGTCGGCAATGCGCGGGGCTGCCTCCGCACGCCGCAGCCCGCGCATCCGCAATCCGAAGCCGACATTGGCCTCGACGGTCATGTGCGGGAACAGGCTGTAGTTCTGGAACAGCATTGCCGTCGAGCGCCGCTCCGGAGGCAGGGCGAGCAGGTCGCGCCCGTCGACGGCGATGCGACCGCGATCGGGAACCACGAAGCCCGCGATGCTGCGCATCAACGTCGTCTTGCCGCAGCCGGAAGGACCCAGCAGGGTGATCAGCGCGCCGGGCGGCACCGCGAGCGTGACGTCCGCGATGGCCGCGACGCCGCCGTAGCTCTTGGCGAGGCCCTCGACTTCGAGCTTGCAGCCTCGGGGTTGGTCTGCGCCCAAGAAGGCGCTCAACTCACTGGCCGATGGCCTGATTGAACTTCTCGGTCCAACCCGCCAGCCGTTCGTTGATCGTCGTCTCGTTGAACGTGACGGCATCGCCGTCCTTGGGCAGGACATCGGCGAACTTGCCTGCGGGCGGCACGTTCTTGTTCACCGGTCCCATGTTCCAGACCTCCGTGATGGTCTTCTGCCATTGCGGGCTCAGGATGTAGTTCACGAACTGGGCGGCGAGGTCTTCCTTGCCGCCTTTCAGGATGGTGACGCCCTCGAAGATGATCGGCGCGGGCTTGGGGCTGACCATCTTCACGGTCACGCCCTGGTCGGCCAGCGTCTTCACGGTCGAGGAAGAGGTCACCATCACGGCCACTTCGCCCTGCGCCAGCGCCTTGCGTGCCTGCGGATCGGAGGTGAACCAGAAGGCGACGTTCTTCTTGATCTTCTTCAGCTTCTCGATGCCGGGATCGACGTTGTCGATGCTGCCGCCCGCCAGCAGCGACGATACCAGGATCATGCGGCCGGAGAAGAAGGACGGGGCGGGCAGCGCGAGCTTGTTGTCGTAGCCCGGGCCCCACAGATCCTCCCAGGAGGATATCTTGCCGCCGGGCACCAGGTCGGGCCGGTAGACGATGCCGAAGGGATAGTAATAGGCGGCTGCGAAAGTCGGGCTGGTGCCGCCCGCGATCACGTCCTTCCAGTTGCTGAGCTTGTCGATCGGCATCGGCGCCAGGAGACCGGGATCGCTCGCCGCACGTTCGGCAACGCCCTGCGCGGTGAACCACACGTCCGCTGTCGGCTTGCCGCGCATCGCCTGGACCTTGACGAGGCCTTCCATCGACGAGGCCTCGACCTCGATGTCGACGGCGATGCCGGTCTCCTTCGTGAATTGGGCCGCGAGCGGCTTGATCAGGCCGTTCCAGGTGCTCGACCAGATCAGCAAGGTGATCTTCTTGTCCTGTGCCGCCGCCGGCATCGCGGCGAATGCTGCGGTCATCGCTGCCAGGACGACCGAAACGGCCCTCAACCCAAATCCCCTACGCATGATACTCACCCCCTCGTAACCGCAGGGCACTCGCACGACGTCTCGCTTCTCCCTTGTCTTCGAGGGAGGTGGCCGCCCTTCATGCGGACGAAGGGGCATGCTCAAGCGCTGCCGCGATTCCGGCCCCTCCGCCGCCGATTGCCGCGCCATCTCTCCCAAGACGGGGGAGGTTGCTCGTTCAATTGCCCGGCTCGCTATGGGAGTCACTATATCATGCGATCGACGGTTCACCATCGTGGCCGTCCGGTGCGGCCCGCCATCGTGGCGTCCCCCTTCATTCTGATCGCTGAAATGGAGGCTTGCGGGTCTGGAGACGGCGAAATACTGACATGCCAGCGATGTCGTAACCGTCGGTCCGACCGCTAAGTCGGTGGATTCGGGACGGGTCTGCTGATTGCAGTCACCTTTGATCCCATCCCTTACACCCGGTGTAGGTGCATCATGGTCGAGCCGAATAATCCACGAAACTGTTCGAACGCCATCGTCCGGCTTCTCGAGAACCATGGCGTAACGCACGTCTTCGGTGTGCCGGGAGCCAAGATCGACAGTCTCTTCCTCGCCATCAAGTATTCGAAGATCCACCTCATCCTGTGTCGGCACGAGCAGAACGCGGCCTTCATGGCGGCGGCGTTCGGCCGTCTCACCGGCAAGGTCGGCGTCTGCATCGCGACCTCCGGCCCTGGTGTCACCAACCTCGTCACGGGCCTGGCCACGGCCACGAGCGAGGGCGATGCAGTGCTCGCCATCGGCGGCGAGGTCCCGGTCGGCGAACGCCTCAAGAAGACGCACCAATCGCTCGACACGGTCACCCTGATGAAGGCAGCGACCAAGTTCTCGGCCGAGATGGTTACGGCCGACCAGGTCGGGGAGGTCATGGGCAATGCAATCCGAATCGCCGAGAGCGGTAGGCCCGGAGCGGCGTTCGTCTCCTTGCCGCGCGATGTCGGGCTGGCCGATTTCCCGGGCAACGCCGATGCCGCGTGGGGCCGGCGGCTGGCGATGGGACCGGCTGGCCACGCTGCGATCGAGGCAGCCGCTGTCCGGTTGAACGCCAGCAAGCGGCCCATGGCGATACTCGGCATGCAGTCGTCCTCCCAGGCGAGCGCCGCGGCGCTTGTCGCGTTCCTGCGCAAGACAGGCATCCCCTTCGTGTCGACCTTCCAGGGCGCCGGCCCCTGGGCAGGCGGCGACGATCACGAGGGCTATGCCGGGCGCATCGGGCTGTTCCGCAACCAGCCGGCCGACAAGCTGCTCGACCGCGCCGACTGCATCCTGGCCATCGGCTACGATCCGATCGAATACGACCCGTCGATCTGGAATGCCGGCAACACGCGGCCGGTCGTCTGCGTCGATGTCATTCCGGCCGACCAGGACAACGCCTTCATGCCGGAGGTCGAGCTCATCGGCGACATCGGGGCGACGCTGGAAGCCCTGGCCGCGCGCCTATCACCGCCGATCGACGCTGCCCACAAGCAGGCGGCCGCCGACGCGCGAGCGCAGGTGAGGGCGACCATCGCCGAAGGCCAATCGCTGAATGCTTTTCCCGTCGCGCCGCTGCGCCTCGTCCACGAGCTGCAGAAGCAGATGACGCCCGATACGCACGTCGCGCTGGACGTCGGTTCCAACTACATCTGGACCAACCGCTACTGCGTGGCCGACCATGCCCGCCAGCTCCTGGTCAGCAATGGCCAGCAGACGCTGGGCGTCTCCATCCCATGGGCAATCGCGATGGCGCTGCTCTATCCCCGGGCACGCATCCTGTCGACGTCGGGGGACGGCGGCTTCCTGTTCACGTCGATGGAGCTGGAAACCGCCGTGCGTGTCGGTGCCCGCTTCGTCCATGTCATATGGAACAGCCACTCGTACGACATGGTCGCATTTCAGGAGCAGGCGCACTACGGCGAAACGGTCGGTGTCGAGCTGGGCACCTACGACGTCGTTAAAATGGCCGAGTCCTACGGCTGCAAGGGATATGACGTCCGCTCCGCCGACGAGCTGGCCGCAATCCTCGACGAGGCCTTCAAGTCGGACGTGCCGGTCCTCATCAACGTGCCGGTCGACTACAGCCAGAACCTGCGCCTGATGCAGGACGTGGTCCAGCAGTTCATCAACTGACCATGGCCACGTCCACCGTCCCGGGCTGCGGCCCGCTGACCGTCAGCATCTCCAGCGCCCTCGAGTCGGCCCTGAGGGAGCGATGCCGGCTGACCGGTTCGACGCCCGATCATGTCGTCCAGGAAGCGCTGGCACGCCTGCTGGAAGTCGAGCATCACACGGTGTTCCAGGTTTCGACCGCGACCGCGCTCGTGCAGGGCGTCTACCAGGGGTGCGTCACGGTCGGAACGATCAAGCGCCATGGCAACTTCGGGCTCGGCACCTACGATTCGCTCGATGGCGAGGGGCTGATGCTCGACGGCCGCGTGTGGCACGCCAAGGCCGACGGCTCGGTCGTGGAGGCCTCAGACGGCGAGACGGCACCGTTCTGGGTCAGTGCCGATTTCAAGGCGGATCGATCCGCCATCCTGTCGTCCGTGACCGGCTGGGACGATCTGTGCGCGCAGCTGGATCGCATGCGCCGCTCTGCGAACCTGTTCGCCGCCGTCCGCATCGACGGTACATTCGACCGGATAACCTACCGCGTCGCTTGCAAGGCGGCTCCCGGCGTGGGCCTGGTTGCCGCGACCAGTCACCAGGCCGAGTTCGGCATGGACAAGGTCGAGGGCACCTTGCTCGGCTTTTGGTCTCCCTCGTACGCCCGAAACTTCAACGTGCCCGGCTATCACCTGCACCTGCTTTCGCGGGATCGCCAGCGGGGCGGGCACGTCCTGGGGGTTCAGGGGCACAATCTGTCGGTTCAGATAATGGATGCGGACAACCTGGCGGTGGCCTTGCCGCATTCCGGCGCATTCCTGGAAGCCGACCTCTCGCAAGATCCCTCCGCCGCCCTCAGCAAGGCGGAGGGTGCGGGAAATAAGTCGGCTTAGACCGGCTCACCGGCAGGTCGCGCTTATACGCGACCGTGGCAGTGCTTGAACTTCCTGCCCGAGCCGCAGGGGCACGGCGCGTTGCGCGAGACCTTGCCCCAGGTCGAGGGATCGTTGGGATCGGCCTGCGTGCCGGGGCGCGGGCGGTGAAGGGTCGCCACGCCGCCGCCTGACGGGTCGGCGGGATCGAAGGCGGGGTCGTCGGCTTGCGCCAGGGCCAGCGTCGGGTCCTCGTGAACCTCGTGCATCTCCTGCGGCCGCGGCTCCATCGGCGGCGGCTCCATGCGCAGCTGCAGGTTGGCCAGCACGTTGACCACCTGCTCGCGCAGACCGGTCAGCAGGTCGCTGAACAGGTTGAAGGCCTCGCGCTTGTATTCGTTCAGCGGATCCTTCTGGCCGTAGGCGCGCAGCCCGATGCCCTGGCGCAGATGGTCGAGATGCAGCAGGTGGTCCTTCCAGCCCTGGTCGAAGAGCTGCATCAGCACGCTCTTCTCGACCTGGCGCCAGACCTCCGGCCCGTACTGCGCGACCTTCTGGGCGAACAGGCGATCGGCGGCATCGTTCAGCCGCGCCTTGATGCCGTCCTCGGCGATGCCTTCTTCCTTGGCCCATTCGTCGACCGGCAGGTCGAGGCCGAAGATGCGCCGGACCTCGTCCTTGAGCTCCGCCATCTTCCACTGCTCGGCATAGACGCCTTCGGGAACGGCGCGGGCGACCATGCCGTCGACCACGTCGCGGCGCATGCCGGCGACGGTCTCCGAGACGTCCTCGGTCGCCATCAGCTCGATGCGCTCCTTGTAGATCTCCTTGCGCTGGCTGTTCATGACGTCGTCGAAGCGCAGCAGGTTCTTGCGGATCTCGAAGTTGCGCGCCTCGACCTTGCCCTGCGCCGTCTCCAGCGCCTTGTTGAGCCAGCGATGGGTCAGCGCCTCGTCGTCGGCCATGCCCTTCTTCTGGACCCAGTCGAGCACCTTGTTGTTGCCGAAGATGCGCATCAGGTCGTCTTCCAGCGACAGGAAGAACTTCGACGCGCCGGGATCGCCCTGGCGGCCCGAACGGCCACGCAGCTGGTTGTCGATGCGGCGAGACTCATGGCGCTCGGTGCCGACGACGAACAGGCCACCCGCTTCGCGCACGATCGCGCGGTCGCGCTCGACGCCGGCGCGGATCTCTGCCTCGACCCGCGCGATCTCTGCATTTCGCGCCGCCTCGTCCGGGAACTTCGCGACGATTTCCGGGATGCTCTGCTGCACCAGCATCTCGACATTGCCGCCGAGCTGGATGTCGGTGCCGCGACCGGCCATGTTGGTGGCGATGGTGACGGCGCCCGGCCGGCCCGCCTGCGCCACGATCTGGGCTTCCTGGTCGTGGAAGCGGGCATTCAGCACGTTGTGCGGGATACCCGCCTTCTTCAGCGCTTCCGACAGCTCCTCGGATTTCTCGATCGACACTGTGCCGACCAGCATCGGCTGCTGGCGCGCGCGGCATTCGCCGATCAGCTTGACGATGGCACGCGTCTTGTCGCCCAGGGTCCGGTAGATCTCGTCGTCGGCATCCTTGCGGGCGACCGGCACGTTGGTCGGGATCTCGACCACCTCGAGCTTGTAGATCTCCGAGAACTCGGCGGCCTCGGTCAGCGCCGTACCGGTCATGCCCGAGAGCTTCGGATACATGCGGAACAGGTTCTGGAAGGTGATCGAGGCCAGCGTCTGGTTCTCGCGCTGGATCTCGACCTGCTCCTTGGCCTCGAGTGCCTGGTGCAGGCCCTCGGAGTAGCGCCGTCCCTGCATCATGCGGCCGGTGAACTCGTCGATGATGACGACCTGGCCGTCCTTCACGATGTAGTCGACGTCGCGGCTGAACAGCTTGTGGGCGCGCAGCGCCTGGGTCACGTGATGGAGCACCGAGACCATGGTCGGCGCATAGAGGCTGATGCCCTCGGGCAGCAGCCCGTCGGCGCGCAGGATCTCCTCGACCGATTCCACGCCGCCCTCGGTGAAGGTGACCTGGCGGGCCTTCTCGTCCTTCTCGAAGTCGGTGGCGGCCAGCCGCGGGATGACGGCGTCGACGCGGCGGTAGAGCTCGGACGAATCCTCGGCCGGACCGGAGATGATCAGCGGCGTGCGCGCCTCGTCGATCAGGATCGAATCGACCTCGTCGACGATCGCGAAGTTGAAGGGCCGCTGGACCATGGCGTCCACGTGGTACTTCATGTTGTCGCGCAGATAGTCGAAGCCGATCTCGTTGTTGGTGCCGTAGGTCACGTCGCAGCGATAGGCATGGGCGCGCTGCTCGTCGGACATGTCGTGCACGATCACGCCGGTGGTGAGGCCGAGGAAGCCGTAGACCTGGCTCATCCATTCGGAATCGCGCCGGGCGAGATAGTCGTTCACCGTCACGACGTGCACGCCCTTGCCTTCGAGGGCGTTGAGATAGACCGGAAGGGTGGCGACCAGCGTCTTGCCCTCGCCGGTCTTCATCTCGGCGATCTTGCCCTGGTGCAGCACCATGCCGCCCTTGAGCTGGACGTCGAACGGCCGCTGGCCCAGCGTCCGCTTGGCGGCCTCGCGCACGGTGGCGAAAGCCTCTACCAGCAGGTCGTCGAGCGTCTCGCCCTTGGCGAGCCGCTCGCGGAACTCCACTGTCTTGCCCTGGAGCGCCTCGTCGGAGAGCTTCGCGAACTCCGGCTCCAGCGCGTTGATCTTCGCCACCGGCTTGTCGAAGCCTTTGACGATCCTGTCATTGGCCGTCCCGAACAAGCTTCGGGCGAGAGCGCCGAGCATGAAAACCTCGATATCATAAAGACTTAGGCGGGCACCCGGCCCGCCCTGCCTAGGAGAGATAGAGAGCCGGTCCGGCAGTGTCAACGCAAGCGGCCCCGGATCGTCGGGCGAGACAAGTCGTCTCACGAAAAATTGGCACAATTGATCGCCATTCAAGGCGTCGCCCGCCGGCAACTCTTGCTAGTCCCGCGCGGGGCTGTGTAAACGGGGGCGCGCCCGCCCTCGCGCCTCGAAACCTCGTCCGGAGTCGTCCATGAGCCTGTGTCTGCGCGTGCTGCGCACCGTCGTTCCCTTGTGCGCAGCGGTCGCGTTCGCGGGCCTCGCGGCCGCCCAGCAACCGGCGCAATCCCCGGCCGGCCAGACTCCACCGGCCCAGACGCCGCCGCCGGCCGCCAAGCCGGCGACGCCCGCTCCCGCGCCGGCTGCCGCTCCCGCCGCTCCTGCTGCGAAGAGCGCGCCCCAGCTCAGCGCGCCGGCCGCCAAGGATCCCGTGGTCGCCACGGTGAACGGCCAGCCGATCTACCTGTCGGAGCTCGAGATCGCGCAGCAGGCGCTGCCGCCGCAGTTCCGCAGCATGCCGCTGGCCAGCGTCTTTCCGGCCCTGCTCGACCGCATCGCCGACAGCAAGCTGGTGGTGGCCGACGCCAAGAAGAACAAGATCGACTCCGATGCCACCTTCAAGAAGCGGATGTCGTTCGTCGAGGATCAGGTGATCCAGGACTACTGGCTGCAGCGCGAGATCGCCAAGCGCATCACGCAGGACAAGATGCAGCAACGCTACCAGGAGAAGCTGAAGTCGATGCCGCCCGAGGAGGAGGTGCATGCGCGCCACATCCTCGTGGCGACCGAGGCGGAAGCCAAGGATCTGCTGGCCGAGCTGAAGAAGGGCACGCCGATCGAGAAGCTCGCCAAGGAGAAGTCGACCGACAAGGCGTCCGGCGCCGAGGGCGGCGATCTCGGCTGGTTCAAGCGCAGCGACATGGTCAAGGAGTTCTCCGACGCCGCGTTCGCCCTGAAGAAGGGCGAAGTCAGCGAGGCGCCGATCAAGACGCAGTTCGGCTACCACGTCATCAAGGTCGAGGATCGCCGCCAGGCGCCGCCGCCCTCCTTCGAGGAGATGGCCGAGCAGCTCCGCGAGGACCTCGCCCGCGAGACGGTGACGGCCTTCATCGACCAGCTCCGCGCCGGCGCCAAGATCGAGAAGTTCAACATCGACGGAAGCAAGCCCGACCCGGCCCCGGCCAAGCCCGCGACGCCGGCAGCGCCCGCGCCCGCGGCACCCCCCAAGTAGAACTCACGTTTTGCGGCGTTTCTGGTGTAGTCTGCGGCGTTCGGCCGCCGACTCGGAGAAACGGCGGGCCGCGAGGGGAAATCGATGTCCATGAAGCCTGCCGTATCGCCGCTCGCGCCCAAGACGACGCCGACGCTGCCGCGCATTGCCGGCGTCAAGCTGGCTACGGCGGCGTCCGGGGTCCGATATCAGGGGCGCGACGACGTCATGCTGGCACTGCTGCCGGCCGGCGCCACCATCGCGGGGGTGCTGACCAAGTCGAAGACCGCGTCAGCCCCGGTCGATTGGTGCAAGAAGAACCTGGCGCGCGGCAAGGCGCGGGCGATCATCGTCAACGCCGGCAACGCCAACGCCTTCACCGGCAAGCTGGGCGACAAGGCGGTCGAGGAGAGCACGCGCGCGGTGGCGCAGGCGCTCGGCTGCCCGCGCAACGAGGTGTTCATGGCCTCGACCGGCGTGATCGGCCAGCCGCTCGACTGGGAGAAGATCGCCGCCGTGGTGCCGGCGCTGATCAAGGGCGCGCGCGAGGACGGTTGGGCCGCCGCGGCCGCCGCGATCATGACGACCGACACGTTCCCCAAGCTGTCGACCCGCCAGGCCAAGATCGGCGAGCGGACGGTCACGCTGAACGGCTTCCTCAAGGGCTCCGGCATGATCGCGCCCGACATGGCGACCATGCTGGGCTTCGTCTTCACCGACGCCAAGATACCGGGCGGCGTGCTCCAGAAGCTGCTCGCCGATGCCACCGACAAGTCGCTGAACTGCGTCACCGTCGACGGTGATACCTCGACCAGCGACACTTTGTTGCTGGCGGCTACCGGCGCTGCGCGCCACGCACCGATCGAAGAGGCGGACGATCCCGTGCTGGTCGATTTCAAGCGCGCGCTCGACGAGGTGTTGATCGACCTCGCCCAGATGCTGGCGCGCGACGGCGAGGGTGCGACGAAATTCGTCACCATCAATGTCGGCGGCGCCTCTTCGAACGGCGCGGCACGCAAGATCGGGCTGGCGGTCGCGAACTCGCCGCTGGTCAAGACGGCGATCGCGGGCGAGGACGCCAACTGGGGCCGCATCGTCATGGCGGTCGGCAAGTCGGGCGAACGCGCCGACCGCGACAAGCTGCGCATCTCGATCGGCGGCGTGCGCATCACCGACGGCGGCCAGGTCGTGCCCAACTACGACGAGACGCCGGTGGCCAAGCACATCAAGGGCACCGACATCGTGATCGACATCGATCTCGGCATCGGCCGCGGCCGGTCCACCGTGTGGACCTGCGATCTGACGCACGGCTACATCGACATCAACGGCAGCTACCGTTCTTGAGCGCGCCGGCGTTCGAGGACGACTGCCCGGGCGGCCCGCCGCCGCTCGGCGAGCGCCCGCTCGTGCTGGTCGCGGCCGTGGCGCTGGTCGATCCCGACGGCCGCGTGCTGATCGCGCAGCGTCCGGCGGGCAAGTCGATGGCCGGCCTGTGGGAGTTTCCCGGCGGCAAGGTCGATCCCGGCGAGACGCCCGAGCAGGCGCTGGTCCGCGAGCTGCGCGAGGAGCTCGGCATCGAGACGGCGACGAGCTGCCTGGCGCCGATCGCCTTCGCCAGCCACGGCTACGAGAAGTTCCACCTGC
>CAMFJT010000067.1 GCA_945957125.1 uncultured Rhodospirillales bacterium
ATCCCTTTCCCATCCAACGATGCATAGAACACTCAACCACAAGGTCGAGACCCTCAGCTCGTTCGGCGCTTCGAGACGGGCTTTTCGCCCGCCGCCCCGTCTCTTCGGGGCGTTTCCGTCGGCGCCGTTCGCCTTGGGAGGCGCGCTTATATGAGCGGGTTTGCGGGGTGTCAAACCTAAAAATTCGATTTTTTGACAATCCCCCAAAACGGGCCCGGATCGACCCCCGGCGATCCTTCAGTTTCCCGCACGCCAGGCGTCGACGATCTCCCCCCCGGTCGCCGGCCATACGCCGGCCCGATCGAGAATCCGGTCGAGCATCGCGCCCAGCGCCCCGATGCGATGCGGCTGGCCCATCAGCCAGGGCGTGATCGTCAGAGTCAGCACCCGGCCGCCGCCCGTCCGTTCCGCTTCGGCGTCGAGAGTGCCGAAGGCGCGCAGCACCTGATCGACGAACTCGGACGTATCCATGTGCTGCTGGAACAGCAGATGGAGGTCGGAGAGGTCCCAGGCCAGCGGCATCGCGGTCAGCGTGCCGCTTGCCGTGTTCACCGGATAGGGCATGTCGTCGTTGATCCAGTCGGCGACATAGTCGAGCCCTGCCTCGGCCACGAGATCGAGCGTGCGCATCGATTCGGAATGCGCCGGCGAATGCCAGCCTCTGATCCTCGACGCGAAGGCGCCGCGCAGGACGCCGACGGATTCCTCGACGAGCGCGCGCTCGTCGGCCTGCGCCAGACCGCCATGATGCAACCGGCCCATGTCGACTCCCGCCGCGGCGACCTCCCATCTGCTGGCGGCGATCTCGGCCGCCAGTGCGGGATAGCGCGCGGCGACCGCGGAGTTGAGCAGCGCCGTTGCCCGCAATCCCCGCGCGTCGAGCGCCCGCATCAACCGATAGATGCCGACCCTGTTGCCATAGTCGCGTTGCGTGTAGTCCCAATAGCTCGGATAGGGGCGGTCGACGCCGCCCGGCGCTACGAACGGCTGGCGCGGCATGTCCATCGGAAAGTGGGCGACGGGAATCGCCACCCATAGGGCCACCCGTGCCTTGCCCGGCCACGTCACGGGTTTCGCCTGCGGCAGGTTACGATGTCCGAACCGGTCGTGATCGAGCCCGCGCCGGCGCCACGGATAGTCGAGGTAGTTCGGGATGCCCGGGCCGCTCATCGGCGCCCTCCCGGCGTTCCGGCTGCCAACCATTGCGCGAAAGCGTCGTAGCAATGCTCGGTGTACCAGGCGGCGATCTCGCGCCCCGTCGCCAGCCAGACGCCGTCATGCGCCACGATGTGGGCGAGCGCCTCGTCGAGCGCGGCAATGCGTTGCGGCTGGCCGCTGAGGAAGGGATGGAGCGGCAGGCACATCACCGTGCCGCTCTCGGCACCCTCGGCGTAGAGCTGGTCGAACTGCGCCTTGACGATGGCGGTGTAGCGTTCCACCGGGGTGTTGCGATTGAGGTACAGCGGCACATCGTTGACCTCCAGCGAGTAGGGCACGGAGATCAACCGGCCGTTGCGCACCTTCACAGGCATCGGCTGGTCGTCGTGCACCATGTCGAGCGTGTACTTGATGCCCTCTTCCGCCAGCACGTGCTGCGTCGTCTCGTCGTTGGTGATGGCCGGAGTCAACCAGCCGTCGAGCGACTGGCCGCTGTATTTCAGGATGGTCTCGCGGCTGTCGGCGATCACCGCGCGCTGCTGGTCCTCCGACAGATCGTAGAAGTAACGCGTGTTGTAGGTGCCGTGGCTGAACAGCTCCCAGCCCAGCTCGCAGCAGCGCTCGATGATCTCCGGATAATGGTCGCACACGGCAACGTTGAGCGAGACGCTGCCGCGCACGCCGTGCCTGGCCATGACATCGGCCATGCGCCAGAAGCCGACCCGGTTGCCGTAGTCGCGATGGGAATAATTCAGCACGTCCGGCACCGGCCGCGGCCACGGTACGCGGCGGGGATTGTTCGGCGGCTCGAGCTCGTAGTGCTCGATATTCGGCGCCAGCCAGACGGCGATGCGTGCGCCGCCCGGCCAGACGATGCGCGGCCGCCCGCTATAGGGCGCGTAATCGTAATGTCCGGGCTCGGCCAGCATCGCGGGCTCCTCGCTCAGTTTCAGGGGCGCTGCTCGCGCCAGGCGGTCACCAGCGCCGACGCCTTGCGCCGCACCGTCGGCACATCGTCTCCGGGCCGAAACAGCGATGAGCCGAGACCGAACCCGGCCGCGCCGCCGGCTCGCCACGCCGCGATATTCTCCGCCGATATGCCGCCGACCGGCAACAGCCTCGCGCCCGGCGGCAGCACCGCCAGCAACGCTTTCACTACCGGCGGCGAGGCGAGCTCCGCCGGGAAGAGCTTGAGGGCGGTGGCGCCGGCGTCCAGAGCGTCGAACGCCTCGGTCGGCGTCATCACGCCCGGCAGGCTCACCATCCCCAGGCGCGTCGTCTCGGCGACCACCGCGCGATTGAAGTTCGGCGCCACGATCAGCTCCCCGCCGGCCGCCGCCACCTCGCGCACCTCCGGCGCGCGCAGCACCGTACCCGCGCCGACCAGCGCCTGCGGAAAGCGCTGGCGCAGCAGGGCGATGCTTTCCAGCGGTCGGGGCGAGTTGAGCGGCACCTCGAGAAGCCGGAAGCCGGCTTCCATCAGGACATCGCCGACGGCCGGCGCCTCGGCGGGCGTCAGGCCGCGCAGGATGGCCACGAGCGGCAGATCGCGTATGGCGGAGTCGAACTTCGCGAGGGGCGTGGTCATCGGGAATGTCCGGCGTTCAGGACCGTGTGAAGGGCGTAGGCGCCAGCCCATGTCGCCTCGGCGCCGAGCGCACGGACGTCGATGCCGACGGTTTTCAGGGCAAGAGCGTAGCGCGCCGTAAGCGCCGGCGCACCGATCAGCACGACTTCGCGAATCCCCTGCAACGGCTGCGCCCGCATTTCCTCGCCGATCAATACGCCGGAGAGATAGCTGGCCAACGCAGTGGGCGGCATGCGCCGGAACAGGCCAAGCGTGCGGGCACCGAATGCATTGTGCAGCAGCCCTTCGCCGTTGCCCGTGCAGGCCACGCCGCGCCGGAACGCGGCCTCGTCGAGGGCGGCGTCGGCCTGCAGCGTGCGCGCCAGGATCGAATGCTGGCTCAGCAGCGAATAGAACTCGCCGGTCATACAGGTCCGAAAGCCCGTCACGCGCCCCTCGCGCACCGTCGCCCACTTGTTGTGGGTGCCCGGCAGGACGAACAAGCCGTTCGTCATGCCGGTGAGCCGGATGGCGCCGAAGATCTGCACTTCCTCGCCGCGCATCACGTCGGGCACGCCGTCGCGTTCGTCGCAAAGGCCGGGAACGATGGCGATGCGCCCGCTTTCGATCCAGCATAGCCGCCGCGCCAGATCGGCGAGGCCCGCGGGACAGGTCTCGTACGGCGCCTCGGCCCAGCCCTGCTGGCTCCCTGCCATTCCCGAGATCAGGCAGAGCCGGCCGGCCGGCTGCATCCAGGCGGCGAATAGCGAATCGAAGACCGCGGCGAACTGCCCGGCAGGTACGGTCAGAATGCCGCGCGGCGCGCTTTTTTCTTCGAGCACGCGCCCGTCGTCGCCGATCAGGGCGCCGCGCAGCGAGCTCGTTCCCCAGTCGACCGCGACGAGGCCCATCCAATTCTCCCCAACGGCATTTCCGTGCATGTAAGGTAGACGAACCATGCCTGTGCTGTCCCTGAAGACTGCGCGCCTCGAGCTCGATCTCGCGCCGGCCGCCGGTGGCACGATCGCCCGCTTCGCCGCGGATGGCGTCGACATCCTGCGGCCCATGGCTGCCGCCGACATCGCCAGCGGAAAGGGCAACAACGGCGGTGCCTACCCGCTCGTGCCGTTCGCCGGCCGCATCCGCGACGGCCGGCTCGACTTCGAGGGCCAGACCATCCGGCTTGCGCCCAACTGGCCCGGCGCGCGCCACCCAATGCATGGCGACGGCTGGGCCAACGGCTGGGAGGTCGAGCGGAACGACCGAACGTCGGCGACGCTTTCGTATCGGCACGAGAGAGCCGGCGAACGGGGCGGCTGGCCGTTCCGCTATCGGGCCGGCCAGCAATTCGAGCTCGAGGACGATCGCCTGACGATCCGCATGACGCTCGAGAATCTCGAAGACCGGCCCGTGCCCGGCGGGCTGGGCCTGCACCCCTTCTTCGTGCGAGAGGTCGATTCGGAGCTTTCCTGCCGCTCGCAAACCGTGTGGCTCATGGATGCCGAGGTGATGCCGACCGAACGGGTCGCCGTGCCGCCGGCGTGGGACTTCAGCCAGGGCCGCAGGGTGAACGACGTGGCGCTCAATACCGGCTTCGAGGGCTGGGACGGCCGCGCCACCCTCCTCTGGCCGCGCCGGCGGCTGCGGCTCGACATGACGGCCAGCGCGACCTTCGCCAACCTTGTGCTCTTCATGCCCGCCGGCGAGCGCTTCTTTTGCGTCGAGCCGTGGAGCCATGGGCTCGGCCAGGTCGACCGCACACGGCTCGGGCCGCGCGCCACCCTGGAAGGCACGGTCGTGTTCCGGATCGCAACGCGCTGAGTTCCGCTGGCCCGAAGCCTCGCCAGACCGTCAGCGCACCGCCAGCCTGGCGAGATACGCCTCGGCGAGCGGCCGGTCATCGGCCGTACCGGCGAAGCCGACATAACCGTCGGGCCGAATCAGCCGCAGTGCCACGGTATGGCCGGGATCACCCGCCGGCGCGGCGACCACGAGATCGGGGAAAGCCGCGGCCAGTGCCGTCGCCGCCTCGGCCGGGCCGACGGCCAGGAACCTTGCGCCGGCTGCAGCCGGCGGCAGCCTGTGCGGCCAGCGCTCGCCCGCCTTCGGGCCCATGGCGACGGAACCGTGCTGCAGCGTCAACGGGCTGTCGGGATAGCCGATATCCATCTCGGCGAGCTGGTTCGCCATCCTGTGCTGGACCACCGGAAAACCGGCGGCGAACTTCGCGAGCGTGTTGCGGATGCCTTGCAGCAGCGGATTGCGCAACGTCGCGGCCTCGGTCAGTCGGCCGGCATTGCGCAGCACCCTGTCGCCCACCGCCGTGCGTTCCGGCGAGTAGCTGTCGAGCAACGATGCCTTGGCGCCGCCCCCGATGACCAACGCCAGCTTCCAGGCGAGATTGAACGCGTCCTGCATGCCGGTATTCATGCCCTGGCCCCCGGCCGGACTGTGGATGTGCGCGGCATCCCCCGCCAGGAACACTCGCCCCTTGCGATAGTCCCTCACCTTGCGCTCGTTGATGCGGAACGCGGCCAGCCAGACCGGAGCCGACATCGCAAACGACGGCGAGCCGCGATGGGCCAGCAGCGCGTTGATCTCCGCCAGGGTGGGGTCGGCCTGCTGAGCGCCGCCGGTCGCGAGCCCGAGATCGGCCACCACCCGCCAGCGGTCGCCGACGATCGGGAAGAAGGCCAGGATCCCGTCGCGGTGCCAGAAGATGTGCAAGCGGTCGTTCGGCGCGAGCCCGGAAATGTGGCCGTCCGCAAGCGCCCACTGGCTCTCCTGCGTGGAGCCTTCGAACGCGAAGCCCAGCCCGTGCCGTACCGCCGAATGGGCCCCATCGCAGCCGACCAGCCAATCGACGTCGGGCGTCTCGGAAGCGCCATCGGCCTTCTTCAGCGTCGCCTCGACCGATAGGCCGTCGTCGGCGAAGGCCGTCAGCTCGACCGACCGTTCCACCGTCACGCCCTGCGCGGCCAGCCGCTCCTCGAGGATGCGTTCGGTCTCGCTTTGCGGAATCATCAGGGCATAGGGAAAGCGGCTGTCGACGGAATCGAGGCTGACTCGGGCGACGACTTCGTCGCCGGTCGATATCTGCGCGCCGTGCGCGGGCATGCCGGCGGAGAGGAACGGTTCGACGTAGCCCGCGTCGTCGAACAGCTCGAGCGAGCGACTCCACAGCACCAGCGCCTTCGATTTGTCGGTGCGCGCGGCGGCCTTGTCGACGATGCGCACCGCTACGCCCCGCCGCACCAGCTCGTTGGCGAGAGTCAGCCCGACCGGCCCCGCGCCGGCGATCAGGACAGTCGAGCGGTCGGCCATGCGATGATCCCCCGGGGAAGCTGGGTGACGAGCCTATCACGGAACGCCGGCCGCCCAGCCTGCGCACTGACGCCTGACCTTTTCCGAAGACCCTGCTATCTTGCCGGAAGCAACATTTGACCGATGGATCGTACCGAATGATCTCCCGCAGGGCCATGCTCGCAGGAATGACCGCCCTGCCCGCCGTCGCGGCATGTTCGAGCCAGCAGACGACGTCGTACTCCTCCAGCGGATCCTCGAACTATCCCGCCGTGCCCGGGCTGGATGCGGTGATCGACATCAGCCACAATGTCCGGGTCAGCGACTTCAACCTCGTGCGCCGCAGCAACATCCTGGGCGTGATTCACAAGGCGACCGAAGGCGGCGACTGGGTCGATCCGTCCTACGCGCCACGACGTCGGCAGGCGGAGGCGGCCGGCCTGCTGTGGGGCAGCTATCATTTCGGCACCCGGCAGTATTCCGGCGAGCAGCAGGCGGCGTCCTTCCTGGCCGCTACCCAACCCGGACCGAAGACCCTGATGGCGCTCGATCTCGAGCCGAACGAGGGCAATCCGCGCAACACCATGCGGCTGGCGCAGGCCGAGGCCTTCGTACTCGCCGTCCAGCGGGCGACCGGCCGCCTGCCGATCGTGTACACCCATCCGAAATGGGCCAACGGCGTGCGCTATGGCCGTGCCAACATGACACTCGACAAGCCGGTCACGTCGTCCTCGATCGTCTCCCGCTGCGATCTCTGGCTGGCCGACTATCGCGAGCAGCCGGAAGTGCCGGCCGCCTGGGCCGATCGCGGCTGGCGGCTCTGGCAGTACGTCGCCGACGAGCGCGAGAGCGATGCCGCCTACGGCACCCAGTCCCGCGCCGTGAAGGGCCTCGACTTCTGCGACCGCAACCTCTTCGCCGGCGATGCGGCGGGGCTCACCCGCTTCTGGACGAGCCGCGGCTGATCCTTCCGATCACTTCCTCTCCGAAGACCAGGGGAAGTTCACGTACTCGTGGCGCGAGTCGTAGCAGATGTTGCCGTACATCCTGAGATAGCGCGCGCGCCGTACCGGATCGGCGTAGACCGCGCCGGGATCGGCCAGGTCGGCTTCGTATCCCGCGATGTTGTCGAGCGACAGCGCGATCGGCAGCGTATCCATCGCCTGGGGAATGCTCCTGCCCTCGAGCCAGTCGGCGGCGTGCTGGCCCATGGCGTAGCCGAAGACGGGAGAAGCAAGGCTGACGCTCGCCTTGTAGGGGCTGTTTCCCTTCTTGATCTCCGCCACTGCCTCGGGCTCGCCGTCGATTCCGCCCAGGAACTGGTCCGGCCGCGCCTTGCCGGCGGCACGGAGCGCGGCAAGCGCCCCCAGCACCACGGTATCGGCGCCGAGCACGACGTCGACATTCGGATGGGCAAGCAGGACGGTCCGCATGGTCGCAAAGCCGCCCTCGTTGTTCACCGTCTGCGGCGAGATGTCGGCCACGATCGTCACCCCCGGCATGCCCTTCAGCGCATCGCGCATGGCGGTGAAGCGGGGCGCCAGGAACTGCAGGCTGTCGTGCGTCAGCAGCACGACCTTCGCCTTTCCGCCCAGGCGGTAGCGGATGTAGGCGGCGGCCGCGTCGCCGAGAACCTTGCCGGTCAGATATTGCGGCGCATTGAGCAGGGAGGTCGCCGGCGGCGGAACGACGGTACCGACATAGCCGCCCGACCAGATCACCCGCTGCAGGCTGCGCGCGAGCGAGGGGGCGTCGACTGGCGCGGCCACCACGGCGCCCACCTTGTCCGTCCGGAATTCCTCGACCTGCTCGATCATGCGCGCCGGATCGTCCCGGGCAACCGCGACGCGGAAGGCGAGATTTCTGTCCTGGGCGGCCAGCGACAATCCCCGGCGCACGCCCTGCATGAACTGACGCTCGTTGTCCTGCGCGAAGCCCAGGACGCGTTCGAGCCCCGGTGGCGGCTGGCAGCGCGGCGCGTCGGCGTTGAACGGCGCGAACGCCGTCGGCACGGTGATGCCGGGCGGGCCATCCTGCGCGACGGCAGCGACGACGCTTGCCGCGAGCAGGCCGATCGACAGGAGCGACGCCCCTCGGATTGACCTCATTGTGAAGATTCTATTACAGCGCGGTGTCGGGCGCGAATCACACAAGCGGCAACGGAAAGAGCAGGCGCGCGACCGTACCCGGCCGCCGCGGCCCGTAGTCGATCTCCGCGCCCATGGTGGCGGCCATCGCCTTGACCAGGCGCGTGCCGAGGCCGGTTCCCCTGACCGGGCCGGAATCGCTGCGGCCGATGCCGTCGTCCTCGACCACCAGCTCGCCCCGCCCGTCGGCCAGGCGCCGCAGGCGGACCCGCACCTCGCCCCGCCAGTCGGGATAGGCGTACTTGAAGGCGTTCGTCACCCATTCCGTCACCACGACGCCCAGGTTGACGCTGGCATCGGTCGGCAGCGTCAGCGGCTCGAGCTCATGGCTGAGCGACGCGCCGTGGCCCTCGCTGCGCATCGAGACTTCGAGGTGATCGAGCAGGCTCGACAGGTACTCGTCGAGCGCCACGAAGCGCACGTCGCCCGAGGTGTAGAGCCGGGTGTGGATCAGCGAGACGGCATAGATGCGGGCCTGCGTCTCGGCCAGCGCCCTCTTCGCGGTCTCGTCGGTCACCGCATTGGCCTGCAGCTTGACCAAAGAGGCCACCATCGACAGGGAATTGGCGACCCGATGGTTGACCTCGGCGAGCAGCACCTCCGCGCGGTCGCGGGAGCGGGCCAGCTCGGCGGTGCGGTCGGCCACTCTCGTCTCGAGCGTGGTGTTGAGGCGGCGCACCTCGTCCCGCGCCTGGGCGATCTCCCGGGTATATTGCCCCACCGTCATGATGACGCCGGCAACGACCAGCACGATGACGATCGCGCCGACGATCGACACCCAGCGCAGCATCAGCGCATTGGCGCGCTGCTCGCCCACGCCCGCCGTCAGCCGCTCGTCGGCGGCGCGGATGATGCCCGTCAGGAAGACGTTCGCCTCGTCCATCAGCGCCTTGCCGCGGTTGGTGCGCAGCACCGCCAGCGCTTCGGCATCCTTGAGCTCGGTCTTGAGAGCGATGCTGCGGTCCATCTCGGACAGCTTCTCGCCGAGGACGAGCGAGAGGCGACCGACCATGGCCTCGGTCTCTGGATAGGGCGCCAGCGCGCGCTTGAGGATCTCGAGCTGATCCGCCACGATGGCCTTCGCCGTGCCGTAGGGCGCCAGGTAGATTTCGTTGCCGGTGGCGATGAAGCCGCGCTGGCTCGACTCGGCGGCTTGCAGGGCGCTGCGCAGCTCGACCGCCGCGCTGCGCGTATCGCGCGCCTCGATCACATCGTTGAAATATGCCTGCGAACGCTCGCCGAGCCAGATCGTCATGGCGACGATGGCGAGAAGCGTCAGGAATCCTACGGCGAGCAAGCCGATCGTGGATTGAATGACGAAGCGGCTGGAAATCGGCACATAGAAGGCGTGCCTGCTTTTTCGCCAGTGCACAAGCGGAAGGTCGCGCGGCGAGCCCCTCGCCCCCGGCCCGGCTCGCGCGTCGATCATTGACTCCGGCGGGCCAATGCGCTTTTGCGTTACCCAGATGACAGGCTCGGCACCCCGTTCGATTCCATGCTGATCCGAAAGAAGCGGATCGGGGCTTTCGGCATGGCGTTGCTGGGATCCATGGCCTTGGGCATCGGTTTCACATCGAACGCCGCCGCCCAGCAGAGCTGCGAGATCGACGAGGCGCAACGGCTGTTCGGCCAACAGCCGCGTCCGGTCGCCACCATCGATCGGCTGCTCGCCGCGTGCCGCGCTGCCGGCTCGAACGACTATCGCATCTTCATGTTCCAGGGAGTCATGGCGCGCGACGCCGGCGACACGGCGCAGGCCATCGAGCTGCTGCAGAAAGCCCACCAGGCCGATCCGCAGGCCATCAATCCTGCACTCGAGCTCGGCTTCACCCTGGAAGCCCGGCACGCCGCCGAGGCGCGCCTGGTTTACGATAGCGTCCTCAAGCACGAGCCCGACAACCGGCCGGCGCTGCTCGGCCTCGCCCGGGTCGCGCGCAGCCAGAACAGCCTCGACGAGGCACGGGCGATCTACCGCAAGCTGCTTGCGGCCGATGCGAAGGATACCGAAGCCCTGAACGGCATGGCATGGCTGGCGCTCGCCGACCGCAAGCGCGAGCAGGGACGGGCAGGCTTCGAGCAGGTCCTGACGCTCGATCCGCAGAACGAGGAGGCCAGGATCGGCCTGTCCAAGTCGGAATCCGTCTATCGCTACCTGTTCGACGCCAGCGGCGCCTTCGTCTCGACCGGCAGCGGGACGTCATGGGGATTCGGTGGAACGGGCCTGATCGGCGTTTCGGCGTTCGACACGCTCGAAGCCGGCTGGACGCATTTCACGGACGAGCTCGTGACGCTGTCCGCCATCGGCGTTTCCGTCCTGCCCTCGGACGACCTGCGCGCCGGCTATCATCGGCTGGTGCCCCTGACCTACAGCGTGTCGTTGACCTACGACTATCGCGGACACAAGACCTTGCCGGCCGAGCACTGGCTCGAGGGCAGCGCGGCAGTCTACCTCACCGACTACCTGCGCTGGTTCGGCGGCTATCGGCAGGCGTTCGGCGGCTACCAGTACGACGGCCGCCTGATCCGCACCGGCCTCGCCGCCTCGCTCTCGGATTCGTGGGAAGTGAGCGTCACGGCGTTCAATGCCGCACAGGCGATCTTCAACAGCTATCAGCAGATCTGGAGCTGGGTCGCCGACATCACCTACCACGGGCCGCGCAACATGCTGGTCGTTGCCGGCGCCGGATACAGCCCGCTCATCGACAACGTCGACCTGCATGCGCGGACGATCCTGCCGCTCACCGACCGGATCGCCCTTCAGCTCGCCGTCGCGCACAACTCGATAAACTACGACACGCGCGCCACGTTCGGCCTGCGTTTCAACTGGTAACTCCGAGCAATAGGCTGACCATGGCTAATCCCACACCCGAGAAGGCCCGGCTCAGCGTGGTCCAGCCGCGCCCCGAGAACCTGTTGCGCATCCTGCTGATCGACAAGGACGACGAGGACTCGCTTTCCCTGCGCCGGGAGTTCGCGACCTGCCAGACGGCCCTTCTGGATTTCTCGGCCGATACCGACACGGCAGCGCAGATGGTCGCAAACGGGCGCTACGATCTCGTGGCGGTCGATCCGGTCCTGCCCGGCGGCTTCGCGCTTCTCAAGCAGATCAAGTCGAGCTATCGCTGGGTTGCGACCCTGGTGCTGACGGCCGACCAAAGCCCGCAATTCATGCGGCAGGCCGTGAAGTGCCGGATCGATGCGCTGCTGTTCAAGCCCGAGACGCCGGCCGAGTTCATGGAGCAGGCTTTGTTGCTGGCCAATGCCGTCAGCACGCGGCGCCAGAAGCAGCAGAAGCGGGTGCTGGCCATCGGCGCCCATCCCGACGATGTCGAGATCGGCTGCGGCGGCACCCTGGCCAAGCATCAAGCGACGGGCGATGCCCTGTACATCCTCACCCTGTCGCGTGGCGCGGCGGGCGGCGACGTGAACCAGCGCACCGTCGAGGCGCACCGCGCCGCCGCGCTCCTCGGCGCGAAGCTCGAGATCGGCTCGCTGCCGGATACGCAGATGAGTTCCGGCCCGGAGACGATCGGCATCATCGAGAACGCGGTACGGCAGCTGCAGCCGACGCATGTCTACACCCACTGCATCGAGGACACGCACCAGGACCACCGCGCCGTCCACGCCGCGACCCTGGTCGCCGCACGCGGCGTGCCGAACGTCTATTGCTATCAGGCACCCTCCTCGACCGTGGAGTTCCGGCCGAACCTGTTCATCGACATCACCGACTTCATCAAGAAGAAGATCGAGGCGATCGACAGCTACAAGAGCCAGACTGCGCGCATGGAGGCACTGGAGCCCGACGTCATCCTGTCGACCGCGCGCTACTGGGGGCGCTTTGCCGGCTACGTTCTCGCCGAGCCGATGAGGATCGTCCGCCAGCGCGACGGCAACACCGTGGCCGACTCCGACGACACCGCGGCGTCGAAGCCCATTTCCGTCGTTGCCGGCTGACCTTCGAGCGAGCTTCCGATGCGCATCCTCATCACCGGCGCCGGGGGCGCCGCCGCAATCAGCGTGTGGAAGAGCCTGGGCTCGGAGCACGAGCTGCACATGGCCGACATGGACCCGCTCGCGAGCGGTCTCTATCTCGTTCCACCGGACCGCCGCCTGATCATCCCGCGCGGCGACGATCCTCGCCTGATCGACGTGCTGCACCGCGAGTGCCAGACGCGCCATATCGATGCGCTGCTGCCGACGGTCGATGCCGAGCTGGCGCCGCTTGCAGCGGTGCGCGAGCGTTTCGAATCGATCGGCATCCAGCTTCCCATCTCGCCGGTGGAATGCCTGCGCATCTGCCGCGACAAGCAATTGCTGCTCGACAAGGTCAGGGGCATCGTGCCGATCCCCGACAACCAGCCGCTGACACAGGCGGTGGCCGAGCGCGCCCACAGCTTCCCGCTCCTGGTCAAGCCGCGCTCCGGTGCCGGCTCGCGCGGCGTTGCGAAGATCGAGAGCCGCGAGGATCTCGACACCATCCCGAAGGACGGGTCGTTCCTGTTGCAGGAATTCCTGCCGGGCGAGGAATATTCGGTCGACGTCTATGTCCGCCGCGATGGCCGCGTCATCGGCGCCGTGCCGCGCGAGCGCATGAAGGTCGATTCCGGAATCGCCATCGCATCGCGCACGATCGACCTGCCCGAGGTCGTCGCCTCGGCGGTCAAGACGGCGGAGACAATCGGCATTCGCGGAACGGCCAACATCCAGTTCAAGCGCGCGGCCGACGGTGTGTTCAAGCTGCTGGAGGTCAATCCGCGCTATCCTGGAACGCTTCCCCTGACCGGCGCGGCGGGCGTCGACATGCCGAAGCTGATGGCCGACGAGCTGGCGGGCAAGCCCGTACCGGACCAGCTGATCCCGTTCAAGGAACTGATGGTCGTGCGCTACTGGACGGAGCACTATTTCGACCCGGCCGAATGGGAGGCGCTATGCCCCCCGCGATGACCTGGCTGGTGCGCCACGGTCAAAGCGCCTCGAACGCGGGATTGCCGGCCACGGGAGCCGCAAACGTGCCGCTGACCGAGCTCGGCCGCAGCCAGGCACGCGCCCTGGCCGATCGGGTCGGCGAGCCGCCCGACCTGCTGATCGTCTCGCCCTTCATCCGATCGCAGGCGACCGCCGCCCCGATCCGGGAGCGCTGGCCGCTGGCTCCCTGCGAAACATGGCCGATCCACGAGCTCACCTACCTCAGCCCGGCGCGCTGCGTCGGCACGACCAAGCAGACCCGTCAGCCCTGGGTCGATGCCTATTGGCAGGCATGCGATCCCGACTATCTGGACGGCGCGGACGCCGAATCGTTCCGCGCGTTCGTGGCGCGCCTGGAGGCCTTCCACCGGCGCCTGCGCGCGCTCGGCGGCGAATCGGCGATCGCCGTGGGACACGGCCAGTTCTTCAGCGGCTTCCTGACCGGGCTGCGCCGCGGCTTCGAGGTCTCGCCCGACTGGATGAAGGACTTTCGCGCGACCGAGGTCGCGCGGCCGATGGCGAATTGCGAGATCGTCGAGCTGGCCGGCGAAGCCCTCAGGTGATCATCACGTAGGCGACGACCAGCGCGCCCACGAAGAGCACGATACCGATCTCGCACCAGAAGATCCGGCTTTCGTTGCGGCTGTCCTGGCGAAGCAGCCGCTCGTAATCGTTCATTGGCCCGGCATCCTGACCTTGCCCGATTTCACGGTCTTGTCCCATTTCAGGTCGGACCTCCGAAGCTCGGCCACGATCGCACCGCAGGCGATGGCGCACAGCAGCGGACCGTAACCGAACAGCACCAGCAGCGGGTCGCGCAGCCATTTGGACACGCCCGCCTTGTCCAGCCGATAGATGACCCAGGCCGCCGCTGTCGAGATCGCCGTCCAACCGAGGACGATCAGGGCAAGCAGATCGGCCCACGACCAGTAGTCGGTGTGCGCCCAGGTGAGGCTGTCGAACGGCTTCAGCAACGCCAGCATCATGACGCCGATCGAGAGGAGGCCCGGAAACGCCAGGCCCTCGAACCACGAGCGCTTGGCCTCCGCCGGATCGATGGCGAACGAGAACAGGGTCTGGAAGAGATAGCTGACGAAGGTCGCCCCCCATGTCCAGGCAAAGGCCTTCAACGCCAGCGGGGTCCAGAGCAGGTAGAGGCCGACGAGGCCGATCGAGCCCGCGAGCATGAAGAGCGGCATCGCGGCGACGCTGAACCACAGCACCCCGAACGCCAGATCGCCGAGCAGGTTGTTCTTCCAGGGCCGGAACCACAGATCGAGGAAGGCCGAGCTGATCTGCAGGTTGCCGCGCCCCCAGCGCACTCGTTGCTTCCACAGCGCCGTGATGCTGTCGGGCTCCTCGGCCCACACGATGGCATTGGGTTCGAACAGCACCCGCCGGCCGGCGAGCTGGGTCTTGAAGGTGGTGAAGGTATCCTCGGCCAGCGTGCTGGTATCGATCGCGCCGCCGATGGCGATCAGGTTTTCGCGGGTATGAAGCTGCGCGCCGCCCGCCATGCAGGCGAGGCCGCCCATGACGTTCTGCGCCCGTCGCGCCGCCGCCTGGGCGGTGATGTATTCGAAGGCGATGAAGCGCGAGAGCAGGCTGCCGGGATAGCTGCCCTCCTTCACGTAGGCGGTGACGCCGCCGATCCTGGGATCGGCGAGGTGCCGCGTCATGCGCCGCAGCGTGACCGGCTCGAACAGCACGTCGGCGTCCATGATCATGACCGCTTCCGCCCAGCTCTCCTCGAGGATGATGGCTATCCCGTGATTGAGCGTATGCGCCTTGCCCTGCCCTCCCTTCTCCCGCCGAAGGTGGAACACCGAGCCGGGATACTGCGCCACCTTCTCCTGCATCACCTCGGGCGTGTGATCGGTGCTGGCATCGTCGACGACGTAGATCCGCCATGCGCCGGCCGGATAGTCGATGGCCATCAGCGAATCGATGCTGGCGCCCAGCACGTCCGCCTCGTTCCACGCCGGCAGCACGAACGCCACGCGCGGCGTGTGATCGCGGCACCTCGCATAGTGGTTCCAGATGCCGTGCGCGCCCACGAGAACGAACTGGGCGAAGGATGCGGCCGTCGGCACCATACCCAGCAGCACTAGCCCCAGGCAAAAGATGGTCAGAGCGTCCGCCATGGCCCGTTCATTGTCGGATTCCATCCGGCCGGGCAAGCCACAGCGCTCAATCGCCGCTCCAGCGCGAGACCGGTGCACGCCAGCCGTGGAACAGCGCCATGACGCGCAGGAAGATGCAGAAGGCAGCACCGAGCAGCATCGCCCAGGCCGGCGGCGCGCCGATCACGTTGCCCGCCGTGACGATGGCGCCGGCCGCCAGGGCGGCGACGGCATAGAGATCGGTACGCAGCACGAAGGGCACCTCGCCCGCCAGCACGTCACGGACCATCCCACCGCCGATGCCCGAGATCATGCCGAGCACCGCGGCCATGACGGGGTCGATACCGTAGGCCAGCGCCTTCTGCGCACCGGTCACCGCGAACAGGCCAAGTCCGATGGCGTCGAGCAGCATCACCGGGCGGCTGAGCAGGCGAACAAGCGGATAGGCAAGGAAGGTCGCCAGCCCGCCCGCCATGGCGATGGCGAAGCCGTGCCATTTGGCGATCGCCGCCGGCGGCACGGCGCCGATCAGCACATCGCGCGCCACCCCGCCGGCGACCGCCACGACGAAGGAGAGGAAGAGCACGCCGAAGATGTCGAAGCGCTTCTGGACGGCAAGCGCCGCGCCGCTCAAGGCAAAGGCGAAGGTGCCGACCGCATCGACGGCCGACATGAGCACGGAGACGTCAGGCAGCGTCACCGGGACTTGGTACGATCATGTGCCTTGGCGCGGTCGATCGCGGCCAAGATGAGCGCGCGAGCCTCGTCGACGCCGCCCCAGCCGAGCAGCTTCACCCACTTGCCCGGCTCGAGATCCTTGTAGTGGACGAAGAAGTGCTCGATCTGCTGGCGCGTGATCTCCGGCAGGTCGGCATGGCTCTTCACGCTGACGTGCCGCAGCGTGATCTTCGAGGTCGGCACGGCGATGATCTTCTCGTCGCCCCCGCCATCGTCTTCCATGCGCAGCACGCCGATGGGCCGCACGTTCATGACCGCGCCCGGAATGATCGGCCGCGTATTGGCGACCAGCACGTCGATCGGGTCGCCATCCTCGGAAAGGGTGTGCGGCACGAAGCCGTAGTTCCCCGGATAGCGCATCGGCGTGTAGAGGAAGCGGTCGACCACCAGGGTGCCCGCCGCCTTGTCCATCTCGTACTTGATCGGCTCGCCGCCGATCGGCACCTCGATGATGGTGTTGACGTCTTCCGGCGGGTTGTGGCCGATCTTGATCGCATCGATGTTCATGGATGCGATCCTAGAAGAAACCGAGGATGGTTTCGAGGCCTTGGCTGCTCGAACTTTCCCTCCCCCGTCGTCGGGTGGGCGCCTAATAGGGCTCGATCATCCGCTTGCGGGTCGCCCTCGGCGGAGCCGGCGGCAGGGTGGCGAGCGTGTTGAGCAGGATCGCGCGCGTGTCGGCCGGGTCGATCACGTCGTCGTAGCCGAAGCGGGCGGCGACCTCGAGCGCGGTGTTGTAGCGCTTGAGCGCGTCGGTACGCTCGCGATGGACGGCCGCACGCTGCCCGGCATCGTCGATCGCCTCGAGCTCCTTGCGATGGATGATGCTCGCCGCGCCCTCCAGACCCATCCCGCCGAACTCCGCCGTCGGCCAGGCCAGCAGGATCGCCGGATCGAACGGGCGCGAGCCCATGATGTAGTAGCCGAGCCCGTAGGCCTTGCGCAGCACGACCGTCATGATCGGGATCGTCGCGTTGGCCATGGCGGCCAGCAGGCGGGCGCTGCGCCGCACCAGGCCGGTCTTCTCGATCTCCGGCCCGACCATCAGGCCGGGCGTGTCGCACAGCACCAGGAGGGGGATGTCGAAGGCGTCGCAGATCTGCACGAACCGCGCCGACTTCTCGCAGGCCGGGCCGTCCATCGCGCCGGCAAGGAACATCGGCTGGTTGGCGATCACGCCGACCGTCCGGCCGCCCAGCCGGGCGAAGGCCGTCACCATCGCGCGCCCGTAGCCGCCGCGAAGCTCCTGCACGCTGCCCATATCGGCCAATCCGTTGATCACCCGGCGCACGTCGTAGGCGCGCCGCGGATTGTCCGGCACCAGCGCGCGCAGCGCGGTCTGGTCTGCCGCCTCGCCCGGGGGCAGAGGGGGGCCGAAATAGGCGAGATATCGCTTGGCCTTGTCGACCGCCTCGGCCTCGTCCTCGACCAGGATATCGATGGCCCCGGCGGCGAAGTGGACGTCGGACGGGCCGATCTCCTCCGGCGAAAGCTTGAGCCCGAGCGCCGCCTCGACCAAAGGCGGTCCCGCCATGCCCATCGCGCTGTCGCGGGTGGCGATCAGCACGTCGCACATGCCGGCGAGGTTGGCGTGCCCCGCGAAGGCGCGCCCCGGCAGGATCGCGACGGTGGGCACCAATCCCGACAAGCGGGAGAAGATGACGAAGGTCTCCGCCGAGCCGCGGCCCTCGACCTTCATGTCGTGCGGTCGCGCCCCGCCGCCGTCCAGCCAGCAGATCACCGGCAGGCGATTTTGCAGCGCATGGTCGAACATGCGGCTGATCTTGGCGTGGTTGTTCGAGCTCTGCGTGCCGGCGTAGACGGTGTAGTCGTAGGCCACGATGTCGACGGGCCTCCCGTCGACCCGTGCCGTCCCCATCACCAGCCCGTCCGCCGCTCCTTCCATACCGGCGATCGCGGGCCGCACCAGCCCACCATATTCGACGAAGCTGGCCGGATCGGCGAGGGCGGCGATGCCTTCGCGTGCCGTCCAGCGGTTGCGCTTGCGCTGCCGGGCGACGGTCTGCGGCCGGGCGGCATCCTGCAACGCGTCATGCGCCGCGCGAACCTCGTCGAGGCTCACGCGCGGCGGCGCGGAGGTCTGGTCGGCGGCCATCACTCGGCCTTGATGCCGGCGGCGCGGATCACCTCGCGGTAGCCGCGCCGGTTCTCCTCCATCGTCTTGTTGAGTGCCGCGGAGTCGGCGAAGGCCGGCACCATGCCGTTGTCGAGCAGCTTCTTGCTCACCGTCGGATCGTCGACTGTGGCCTTCATCGCCTCCTCCCAGCGCTTGATCACGGCCGGCGGCAGGCCGACCGGGCCGCACAGGCCGAACCAGGCATAGGTCTCGAAGCCCGGCACGACGTCGCCGATCATCGGCGCGTCCGGAAAGAACTGCCGCCCGAGCGGATCGCCGAGCGCGATCAGCCGCAGCGTGCCCTGGCGGATATGCGGGATCGTGTCGCCGAGATTGGTGATCGAGAAGCCGGTCTGCCCGCTCGCCAGATCCTGGATCGCCGCCTGCGAGCCGCGATACGGCACGTGGACCATCTTCACGCCGGTCTTCTGGCTGAGCAGCTCGCCGGAGAGGTGTTGCACCGAGCCGACGCCGGGGCTCGCGTAGCTCACCGTGCCCGGCTTGGCGCGCGCGGCATCGAGGATATCCTTGGTGGTCTTCCACGGGCTGTCCTTGCCGACCACCAGGCCGAAGGTCGAGCGCAGCATCTGGCTTACGCCCATCAGCTCGGTTGCCGGGTTGACCGCCAGCTTCGTGCCGGGCAGCTCGGTGATGATCGTCATGTTGCCGGTCGTGCAGTAGAGCATGCTGTAGCCGTCGGGCGCGCTCCTGGCGATCGCCTCGGCCGCGATCATGCCGTTGGCGCCGGTGCGGTTCTCCACCACCACGTGCTGGCCCAGCGTGCGGGTCGCCACGTCGGCGAGCAGCCGCGCGGCGAGATCGCCCGAGCCGCCGGGCGCGAAGCCGAAGATCAGGCGTATGGGCTTCGTCGGGAACGCCGGTTGCTGCGCCACGACCTGCCAGGTCATGCCGATCGCCAGCGCGCAGCCTGCGGCGGCCAGCGTCGCCGTCCAGAACCTTTTCATTCGTTTCCTCCCTCGCGTACGTCGAGGGAGCCTAATACTTGCTAATCGACAAGCAAGTGCTAACGTCGCCGCCGCAATGACTGTCTCGACGAACGAAATCGCGATCGAAGGGCGGCGCTCGCAGGCCGACCGCCGCGGTGAATCGGATCGCCGCATGATGAGCGCCGCTGCCCGGCTGATCGCCCGCCACGGCGTCGCCGGCACCAGCCTGGCCGAGGTCGGCATCGAAGCGGGATACAGTCGGGGCCTGCCGGTCGAGCGCTACGGCACCAAGCTCGGGCTGGTGCGCGCGCTGCTCGCCGCGACCGAGTCGTGGTTCCGCGATCACCTCGCCACGACGCTTGCCGGCAAGGCAGGGCTCGAGGCGATCGAGCTGCGCGTGAAAGCCCATCTCGCCAGCGTCGATCGCAGCGATTCCGCCACCGCCGCGCTGCATGCGATCTACACCGCCTCGCAATCGGTGATGCCCGAGATGAAGAAGCCGGTCGCCGCCTTCACCGGCCGCTGGACGGCCGGGCTGGTGGCGCACATGCACGAAGGACAGGCGAGCGGGGAGATCCGCAAGGACATCGATTGCGAGGCCGAGGCGCGCTTCCTGCACGCCGCCATGCGCGGCCTGATGATGCAATACCTGATGGACGGCTCGCACAAGGACCTCGCCCGCGCCAAGGCGATCCTGCTGGCCCATTGCCGCGACCGGCTGGGCAGCGCGAAGGCACGGAGGAGCCGGTGAGCCGACGCTGGCACGATCCGCGCATCCCCGCACCGGGGGAATGCGTGCTGCGGCCATTGCTCGAGCGGCGCGCCCGGGAAACGCCCGACAAGATATTCGCCGTCTTCGCTGCGACCGGGGAGAGCTGGACCTATGCCGAGCTGCTGCGCGCGACGCAGGAGACGGCCGCCGCGCTCGCCGCCCACGGCGTGAGGCAGGACGACACGGTGCTCACCTGGCTGCCCAACGGACCCGATGCGCTCCGCGTATGGTTCGCGATCAACTATCTCGGCGCGATCTACGTGCCGCTCAACCTCGCTTACCGCGGCAAGCTTCTCGAGCACGCCGTCCGCTCTTCAGGCGCGCGCCTGATCATTGCCCATCCGGAGCTCCTGCCCCGCCTCGACGCGATCGACACCGCGCAGCTCGAGCAGCGTGTGCCACTCGACGGCGCCGACGCCCTGCGGATCGCCGGCGCCCGGCCACCCGATCCCCCGCGCGAGATCATGCCGTGGGACACCCAGTCGGTGATCTACACTTCGGGCACGACCGGCCCCTCCAAGGGCGTGCTGTGCTCCTACCTGCAGGCCGCGTCGGCCGCGCACGCCTTCTACGCTGCCGATTCGAGCGACCGGAACCTGGTGAACCTGCCGCTGTTCCATGCCGGCGGCACCGGCGCGATCTACCGCATGCTGGTCAAGGGCGCGTCGATCGCCCTGGTCGAGGCGTTCGATACCAACAGCTTCTGGGACATCACGCGCCGCACACAATCGACCTGCCTCACCCTGCTGGGCGCGATGGTGCCGTTCCTGCTCAAGGCGCCGCCGACCCCGCGCGACCGCGATCATCCGCTGAAGAAGGTCGTGCTGGTGCCGCTGAGCGATGCGTCCGACGTGTTCGCCGAGCGCTTCGGCGTCGACGTCTACACCACCTTCAACATGACCGAGACATCGTGGCCGCTGGTGTCCGAGCGCAACCCCCAGGTCCGCGGCACCTGCGGCCGGCCGCGTGCCGGCATCGATGCGCGCATCGTCGACGACAACGACTGCGAGGTGGCGCCCGGCACGGTCGGCGAGCTGATCGTGCGCAGCGACGTGCCGTGGTCGATGAATCACGGCTATCACAACAATCCCGAGGCGACGGCGCGGGCGTGGCGCAACGGCTGGTTCCATACCGGTGACGCGTTCCGCCGCGACGAGGCCGGCAACTTCTTCTTCGTCGACCGGCTGAAGGATGCGATCCGCCGGCGCGGCGAGAACATCTCCTCCTTCGAGGTCGAGGCCGAGGTCAACGCGCATCCCGCCGTGCGCGAGGCCGCGGCGGTGGGCGTGCCGTCGGAGTTCGGCGAGGATGACGTGCTGGCCGTCGTGGCGCCGGTCGCCGGCAAGACCATCGATCCCGCCGAGCTGCTGCAGTTCCTCTTGCCGCGCATGGCGCACTTCATGGTGCCGCGCTACGTGCGCATCCTGCCCGAGCTGCCCAAGACACCGACCCAGAAGGTGCAGAAGAACCTGCTGCGCGAGGCCGGCGTCACCGCCGACACCTGGGACCGCGAAGCCGCCGGCATCCGCGTCCGCCGCGAGCGGCTGGCATGACGTCCATCCTCTTGCCGGAGCGCGGGCGTCCCGCAAGAGGATGACTCAGCCTAAGGAAAGACCATGCCCAACGATGTCACCATGCGCGATCTGATCGACGGCATCGAAGCCGTGCGTGCCACCTTGATGGACGACGCGCGGGAGCCGGCGATGGCGCGCCTCGCCAAGCGCGGCTCGCTCAGCGCCCGCAGCCGCCTCGACCGGCTGCTCGATCCCGGGTCGTTCAACGAGATCGGCGCCCTGGTCGCGGCGGAAGACGGCGACAGCGGCGCGGCGCCGCCCGCGCGCACCCTGTCGCCGGCCGACGGCGTGGTCGTCGGCACGGGCCTGATCGACGGCCGGCCGGTCGTCGTCTTCTCGCAGGACTTCGCCGTGTTCGGCGGCAGCATCGGGCGGCTCGGCAGCGCCAAGATCCAGCGCGCGCTGCAGCTTGCGATCACGCGCGGCCTGCCGCTGGTGATGATCCTCGACGGCGGCGGCCATCGCATCCAGGACGGCCAGGATGCCCGCCACTTCGCCAACGCCAATGCCACGTTCCACAATTTCGCCCGCGCCTCGGGCTGGGTGCCGATGGTGGCGCTGATGCTCGGCGCGGGCTTCGCCGGGCCGACCAACTATGCCGGCATGGCCGATCTCGTGGTCATGGTGCGCGGCAGATCGACGATGGGCATCGCGGGCCCCGCGCTGGTCAAGGCCGCCACGGGCGAGGACCTCGACTCGCAGGCTCTGGGCGGCGCCGACATCCAGGTCGACCGCCAGGGTCTCGCCGATCTCGGCGTCGCCAGCGAGGACGAAGCGTTCGATGCGGCGCGCCGGTTCCTCTCCTACCTGCCGGGCAACGCCCGAGCGTGCGCCATGCTGCGGGACCATCCGCCGGTCGGCCGCATCGACGATGCCGTGCTCGACCTCGTTCCGGTCTCGACCCGCAAGGCCTACGACGTGCGCAAGGTGTTGCGCCTGGTGGCCGACGACGGCAGCTACTTCGAGCTCAAGCCGACCTTCGCCGCCAACATGGTGACGGCGCTGGCCCGCATCGGCGGCCGGCCGGTCGGCATCCTTGCCAACCAGCCGCAGCGGCTGGGCGGCATGATCAACGCCGACGCCTGCGACAAGGGTGCGCATTTCATCGCACTGTGCGACGCCTTCGGCCTGCCGATCGTGTCGTTCATCGATGTGCCGGGCTTCTCCATCGGCTCCAGCGCCGAGCGCAGCACGCTCGGCCGGCGCAGCGCCAAGCTGGTCTACGAATGGGGCCATGCCACGGTGCCGCGCGTGTCGATCGTGGTGCGCAAGGGCTACGGGCTGGGCTACTTCGCGATGTGCGGCGGGCGCAGCTTCGCCGCCGACGCCTGCTTCGCCTGGCCGTCGGCGGAGATCTGCGCCATGTCGATCGAGGGCGCCATCGACGTGGCCTTCCGCAAGGAATACCTCGCCGCGCCCGATCCGATGAAGCGCCGCCAGGAAATGATCGACGAGACCCGCACGAAGATCGGCGCCCTGCGCGGCGCCGAGGGCTTCGGCATCGACGACATCATCGACCCGCGCGACACCCGGTTGCGGCTCGCCGAGGTCTTCGCCGGCACCCTGCCGCGCCGCCCGATGGACCACCCGCCCAAGTACCGCTCGATCGCCCCGATCTGACCATCGGATCCGACAAGAAAAACGGCGGCTCCTTGCGGGGCCGCCGTTTCGCCTCACCGCAGGGAGGCGGTCAGTCGTGCTGGTAGATGTCGCGGTCCTTGGTCTCCGGCATGAACAGCAAGCCGATGACGAAGGTCATCGCCGCGATCGCGATCGGGTACCACAGGCCGGAGTAGATGTTGCCGGTCGCCGCCACGATGGCGAAGATGGTGGGCGGAAGGAAGCCGCCGAACCAGCCGTTGCCGATGTGGTACGGCAGCGACATGCCGGAGTAACGGATGCGGGTCGGGAACAGCTCGACCAGCATGGCCGCGATCGGCCCGTACACCATCGTCACGTAGAGCACGAGGATGGTCAGGATCAGGATCACCATCGGCATGTTGACCTTGGCCGGATCGGCCGAGGCCGGGTAGCCGGCAGCGCGGATCGCGGCGGTCGCGGCATCGTTGAACGCCTTCTCCTTCGCTGCCGCGTCGGCGCCCGCCTTGCCCTTGTCGAACGAGGCGATGACCTTGTCGCCGATCTTGATCGACGCCACGGTGCCGGCCGGAGCCGCCACGTTCGAATAGTTCACCGAGTTGCGCGCCAGGAAGGACTTGGCGATATCGCACGAGCTGGTGAAGCTCGCCGTGCCCGTCGGGTTGAACTGGAAGGAGCATTCGCTCGGGTCAGCGGTCACGACGACCGGCGACTTCTCGAGCGCCTGCTCGAGCACCGGGTTCACCGCGTTGGTCAGCGCGCTGAACAGCGGGAAGTAGGTGAGGCAGGCGAGCAGGCAGCCCGCCAGGATGATCGGCTTGCGGCCGACCTTGTCGGATAGCCAGCCGAAGAAGACGAAGAACGGCGTGCCGATGGCAAGCGCGGCGGCGATCACGATGTTGGAGGTCGTGGCGTCGAGCTTCAGCGTCTGGGTCAGGAAGAACAGGGCGTAGAACTGGCCCGTGTACCAGACCACGGCCTGTCCGGCGGTGCCGCCGAACAGCGCGAGGAGTGCGATCTTGGCATTCTCCCAGCGACCGAAGGCCTCGCGCAGCGGCGTCTTGGAGTGCTTGCCCTCGGCCTTGATGCGCGCGAACGCGGGCGACTCCTCGAGCTGCAAGCGGATCCAGACCGACACGCCGAGCAGGATGATCGAGAGCAGGAACGGAACGCGCCAGCCCCATTCGGCGAACTGCGCCGGAGTCATGCTGAGGCGCAGGGCCAACACCACGATCAGAGAGACGAACAGGCCGACAGTGGCCGTCGTCTGGATCCACGAGGTGTAGAAGCCGCGGCGGCCATGGGGCGCGTGCTCGGCGACGTAGGTCGCGGCACCGCCATACTCGCCGCCGAGCGCCAGGCCCTGCATGAGGCGACAGACGATGAACAGCACCGGCGCGGCCATGCCGATCGACGCATAGGACGGCAGCAGGCCGACGACGAAGGTCGAGATGCCCATCAGCGTCATGGTGACGAGAAAGGTGTACTTGCGGCCGATCAGGTCGCCCAGGCTGCCGAACACCAGCGCGCCGAACGGGCGGACCGCGAAGCCGGCGGCGAAGCCGAGCAGGGTGAAGATGAAGGCCGCCGTCGGATTGACGCCCGAGAAGAAGTTGGCAGCGATGTTCGCGGCCAGCGCGCCGGCGAGGTAGAAGTCGTACCATTCGAAGATCGTGCCGACCGATGAGGCGAGGATGACCTTGCGGTCCTCCGCCGTCATCGGGCGCGGCGTGCTGCCGGATGTCGATGCCATTGCCATGTCCTGGAACTCCCGCGTCATTGAACCCTGACGAGGTGCCCGACGCGCGCGGCGAAAGAGATGCCATCGATCGGCGGATTGCCGGCCCGATCTTCGTTTCCCCACACCGGCGCCTTCTGGGGACGCCTCGACTTATTGTTGCCCTATTTCACTACATATGGCGTCCGAGCGGCATTAGACTTTAGTCGTAGGGGAATCCTCACCATGGCCGAGCCGCGCTCCTTCCTGATCGCCGACGACCACCCGATGGTCCGCGACGCGCTGCGGACCGCACTGGCGCATGCCTTTCCCGGCGCCGCGATCGCGCTGGCGGCCACGCTCGCCGAGGTCGAGGCGGCCCTCGACCGGCAACCCGAAACCGACGCCCTCCTCCTCGACCTCGACATGCCCGGCATGGACGGGCTCACCGGGCTCGCCCTTCTGCGTTCCGACCGGCCGACGGTACCGATCGTCGTCGTTTCGGCGGCACGCGATGCGGCCATCCCGCGCCGGGCCTACGACCTCGGCGCCGCCGCCTATGTCGACAAGTCGGCCTCGCTCGAGGAGATCGCCGCCACCGTGCAGGCGGTGCTCGACGGCGAGATCCTGGCGCCGCCGGAAGCCGCCGAACCCGACAGCTTCGCCCAGCGCGCCGCCCAGCTCACGCCGCAGCAGTGGCGCGTGCTGGCGCTGATGGTGCACGGCGACCAGAACAAGCAGATCGCCTACAAGCTGGGAGTCGGCGAGCCGACCGTGAAAGCCCACGTCACCGTGATCCTGCGCAAGCTCGGCGTCCGCTCCCGCACCCAGGCCGTCATCGAGGCCCGAGGTCTTGCGTTGCCGCCCATGTAGATCTTCGCTGGGACCGCGCCACTCCGTGGCGC
>CAMFJT010000068.1 GCA_945957125.1 uncultured Rhodospirillales bacterium
CTAGCGTTGCGCGAACTGGTTCGTGCCATCATTGTGGTGACTGGTGATTCCAATTTTGTCCCGGCGTTCAAGTTTGTACGCAGGGAAGGCGTCAAGGTGATCCTGGAGCCCATGGGCCACAATGTAAGCTCGGAGCTTCGCCATCACGCGGATATCGTTCTCTAGGTCGAGCCCTTGAACGCTGGTCGCTGCGCTTGGGAAGATATCGGATGATGTCCAAATCTCCGCAGTAGGACACGCTCCATGCTCACCCCCGGCCCGCGTAACCTGATCACCGATGTCGACGGACTGCTGGTCGGCAATGCCGAGGACGATCGCCTGCGCTCGGGCGTCAGTGTCGTCGTTGGCGAGCGGCCGTTCGTGGCGTCGGTCGATGTGCGTGGCGGTGCGCCGGGCACGCGCGAGACCGACCTGCTCGATCCGTCGTGCCGGGTCGATCGGGTCGATGCGATCTGCCTCTCCGGCGGCTCGGCCTATGGGTTGAGCGCGACCGACGGCGTGATGCGCTGGCTGCGCGAGCGCGGCCGCGGGCTGGCGGTCGGCGGCGTGGTCGTGCCGATCGTGCCGAGCGCGATCCTGTTCGACCTGCTGAACGGCGGCGACAAGGAGTGGGACTGGCCGCCCTATCGCGAGCTCGCCCATCGCGCGACCGGTGCAGCGGCGCGCGACTTCGCGCTGGGCAATGCCGGCGCGGGCATGGGTGCCAAAGCGGGCAATCTCAAGGGCGGGCTGGGCAGCGCCTCGGCGGTCGATCGCCCGACCGGCCTGCAGGTCGGCGCGCTCGTTGCCGTGAACTCGCGCGGCTACACGACGATGGGCGACCAGCCGCAATTCTGGGCCTGGGCGCTGGAGCAGGACGGCGAGTTCGGCGGCCTGCCGCCTCCCCAGCGCGGCCTCGCGCTGCGCGTGCCGCACGATCGCGCCGATCTCACGCACGATCCGGCGGACGCCGCACGCAGCGATCCGCGCGCCAACACCACCATCGCCGTGGTGGCGACCAATGCGCGGCTCGACAAGGCGTCGGCCGGGCGGCTGGCGATGATGGCGCAGGATGGGCTCGCCCGCGCGATCCGTCCGGTGCACACACCGCAGGACGGCGACACGGTCTTCGCCGTCGCCACCGGCACGCACGATCTCGGCGACGATCCGCTGGCGCTGGGCGAGCTCGGCACGGTGGCTGCGGATTGCCTCGCGCGCGCGGTGGCACGCGGCGTTTACAGCGCCGTGACGCTCGGAATGGCGCGCAGCTGGCGGGACGTGTTCGGCCGCTGATAGACTGCCGGCAACAAACAGGAGGGTTTCGTGCAGAGCATTCCACGCCGCACCTTCATCGGTGCCGCGGCTGCGTTCGCGGTGTTTCCGGCGTTCGGCCCCGAGGCCTGGGCGCAGGCGAAGAACAGGCTCGTCGTCGGCATGTCGCTCGAGCCGCCGGTGCTCGATCCCAACAAGAATGCCGCCGCGGCGATCCGAGAGATCACCTACCAGAACATCTTCGAGAGCCTGGCGCGCATCGACCGCACCGGCGCGATCGTTTCGGGCCTCGCGGAGAGCTGGACGATCTCGCCCGATGGCCTCGTCTATACCTTCAAGCTGCGGCCGGGCGTGAAGTTCCATGACGGCGAGGCGCTCGATGCCTCGGTCGTGAAGTTCGCCATCGACCGGCTGTTCGCCGCCGATTCCACCGTGCCGGCCAAGTCGCTCTACACCGACATCGCCTCGGTCGAGGCGGTCGATCCGGCGACGGTGAAGATCACGCTGAAGACGCCCAACTCCTACCTGCTCTACAACATCGCCCTGTGCGATGCAGCGATCCAGCATCCCAAGTCCGCGCCGACCAACGACAAGCATCCGGTCGGCACCGGGGCCTTCCAGTTCAAGGAGCGCAAGGAAGGCGATTCGATCACGCTCGTGAAGGCGCCGACCTTCCGCGACGCCGGTTCGATCAAGCTCGAGACGGTGATCTTCAAGGTGGTGAAGGATCCCTCTGCGCAGGTGAGCGCCCTGCTCGCCGGCGACGTCGATACCTTCCCGGGCTTCCAGGCGCCCGAGCTGGTCGAGCGGTTGAAGAAGGACGCGCGCTTCGCCGTCGTCGTCGGCACGACCGAGGGCGAGGTCATCCTGGCGACCAACAACGGCAAGAAGCCGTTCAACGATCTCAAGGTGCGTCAGGCGATGGCGCACGCCATCAACCGCGCCGAGCTGATCGACGCGGAGTCCGGCTTCGGCACGCCGATCGGCAGCCACTTCGCGCCACACAACAAGGCCTATGTCGACCTGACCGGGACCTATCCGTTCGATGTTGCCAAGGGCAAGGCGCTGCTCGCCGAGGCGGGCTATCCGAACGGCTTCGAGGCCAGCCTCAAGCTGCCGCCGGTCGGCTATGCCCAGCGCGCCGGTGAGGTTCTCGCCAGCCAGCTCGGCAAGATCGGCATCAAGGTCGCGATCACCCAGCTCCAGTGGCCGCAGTGGCTGTCCGAGGTGTTCAAGGAGCGCAACTACGATCTCACGATCGTCGCCCACACCGAGGCCAACGACATCGATCGCTATGCGCGCGACGGCTATTACTGGAACTACGACTCGCCGGAGTTCAAGGCGAAGTGGCGCGAGGTCGTGGCCGCCACCGACTTCGCCAAGCGCGACGAGCTGCTGAAGGACTGCCAGCGCATCATCGCGCGCGACGCGGTGAACGGCTACCTCTACCAGCTCGCCAAGATCGGCGTCTGGAAGAAGGAGCTGGTCGGCATGTGGGAGAACTCGCCCACCCCGGCGACCGATCTCACGGGCGTGTCCTGGAAGTGAACCCGCCTCGCCTCCCTTCATTCTCCTCTCCCCCGATAGGGGGAGAGGTGGGGTGAGGGGGTTGCAGGCGATAGCTGCGCATGGCGCTGCGAGAGTCCTGCGCTGATGCTCGATTTCCTCTCCCGCCGGTTTGCCGCCGCGCTCGTGACCCTGGCGCTCGCGACGGTCGTCGTCTTCGCCGTCGTCGAGGTGCTGCCGGGCGATCCGGCGCTGGTCATGCTGGGTACCGAGGCGCGGCCGGACACGCTGGCGGCGCTGCGCGCGCAATACGGCTTCGACCAGCCGCTACCCGTGCGCTACCTGCACTGGATCGGCGGGCTGCTGAGCTTCGACCTCGGCAACAGCCACGCCTACGGCACCCCGGTCGCCAAGCTGATCGGCGACCGCCTCGCCGTCACCCTGCCGCTCGGCGCGCTGGCGCTCTCCTGGGCCGTGCTGGTCGCCGTCCCGCTCGGCGTGCTCGCCGCGTGGAAGCACGGCACCGCGGGCGACTGGGGCGTCATGGGCTTCACGCAGATCGGCATCTCGGTCCCGAATTTCTGGTTCGGCATCGTGCTGGTGCTACTCTTCGCCGTGACCTGGCAGGTCTTCCCGTCGGGCGGCTTTCCCGGCTGGCGGCAGGATCCGCGCGGATCGGTCGTGGCGCTGGTCCTGCCCGCGCTGGCGCTGTCGCTTTCGGAGATCGCCATCCTCACCCGGGTGACCCGCTCGGCGATGCTCGACACGCTGCGCGAAGACTATGTCCGGACCGCGCGAGCCAAGGGTGCCCCGGAGCGCGTCGTGCTGTTCCGCCATGCGCTGCGCAACGCGCTCATCCCGGTCACGACGGTGGCGGGGCTGATCGCCGGCTTCCTGATCGCCGGCGCCGTGATCATCGAGAGCGTCTTCCGGCTGCCCGGGGTCGGGCAACTCGTCTACGACTCGATCAACAACCGCGACCTGGTCGTGATCAAGAACGTCGTCGTCCTGTTCACCATCCTGGTGCTCGCCGTGAACCTGCTGGTCGATGTCGCCTATGTGCTGCTCGATCCGCGGCCCCGGGTCGCGGCATGAGCGGCTTCATCGCGCGTTCCCGCCGCCATGTCGGCTTTCAGATCGGCGCCGTCCTGCTGCTGCTGTTCGTCGGCACCGCGCTGGTCTCCCTCGTCTGGACGCCTTTCCCGGTCGACGAGCTGCGGATGCGCTACAAATTGCTCCCATCTTCCCCGCAGAACCTGCTCGGAACCGATCATCTCGGCCGCGATGTGCTGTCGCGAATCATGGTGGGTGCGCAGACCTCCATCGCCGTCGGATTGATCTCCGTCGGCATCGGCATGTCACTCGGCGTGGCGCTCGGCGCGTGGGCTGCCGCACGCGGCGGCTGGGTCGACGAGGCGCTGTCGCGTACGTCGGACCTGATCTTCGCCTTTCCCGCCGTGCTGATCGCCATCCTGGTCACCTCGGTGCTGGGCGCCAGCGCCCGCAATGCGATCCTGGCTATCGCCATTTTCAACATCCCGGTATTTGCACGGGTCACGCGCGGGGCAGCGCTGGCGATGTGGAGCCGAGACTTCGTGCGCGCTGCCACGGCGCTGGGGCAGGGGCCGTTCGGGATCACCTGGCGCCACATCCTGCCCAACATTGCCAGCGTGCTGATCGTGCAGGCCACCATCCAGTTTGCCGTGGCGATCCTGGCCGAAGCCGGCCTGTCCTATCTCGGGCTCGGCGCGCAGCCGCCGGTGCCGTCGTGGGGCCGCATGCTGCGCGATGCCCAGACCTATATCTTCCAGGCGCCGGAACTGGCGCTATGGCCGGGCCTTGCCGTCGCGCTGGCTGTCCTGGGCCTCAACATGCTGGGCGACGGGCTGCGCGACCTGCTCGATCCGCGCTTGCGATTAATGCGTGTCGGCTGACGCATCCCCCTCCCATTTCGGGCGTTAATTCTGCACATTGTCGTCATGCGCGCCGGACCAACTCCCAGGATGACGTGGCTCTGGCGCCTGCCGGCCACAATGGCAGTGCTCGGGCTCCTGCTGTCGGTCGCCCATGCGCGCACCGCCGATCTCTCCCTCACGGTCGTCGGAGACGAAGGGATGACGGAGGAGCTGAAGACCCTCACCGAAGGCCTCGACAAGGACCAGCCGCTGGAAGGCGACAGCCTTGCCCTGCTGCAGGGCGCGCAGGCCCGGCGGCAGCGCATTGCGACGGCCCTTCGCTCCCGCGGCTACTACGATGCGAGGATCACCGCCACCGTCGCCAACCGGCCGGTCGAGGACGCCGCCGCGCTGGACGTCATCGACCAGACGCCGGAGGCGGACAAGATCCACTTCGTGTTCGATGTCGCGACCGGGCCGGTCTATCGCGTCACCGACGTGGCCATCCTGGGACCGCCCGCCGTGGTCGGCTATCCCGGCCTCGACCGCAGCAAGCTGGCCCTGGAGCCGGGGAAGCCCGCCGATGCCTCGCTGATCATCGCGGCGCAGGATCAGATCCTGGTCCAGGTGAAGGACCACGGCTATGCCCTGGCCAACGTGACGCGGCGCGAGGTGCTGATCGATCACGCCACGCGCGATGCTCGCGTCACCTACGCCGTCGAGCCCGGGCCGCCGGCCCGCATGGGCCAGGTCCGCTTCTCCGGCACGGAGAAGGTCGACACGACCTACCTGCAGCGCCGCGTTCCGTTCGAGCCGGGCGATCCCTATACCCCTGCCAAGGTCTCCGCACTGCGCGACCGGCTGACCGCACTCGGCGTGTTCAACTCGGTCCGCATCCGGCCGGCCACCGAACTGGACGCCAACGGCGAGCTGCCGATCGATGTCGAGCTCACCGACCGCGTGCCGCGCACGATCGGCTTCGGCCTCAGCTACGAGACCATTCGCGGTTTTGCGGTCAACGGCTACTGGACGCATCGCAACCTGTTCGGCCAGGCGGAGAGCCTCAAGCTCTCGGCCGAGGTCAATCACCTGGGGCAGGGCAACGTGACCCAGGATATGGGCTACAGCTTCAAGATCGACTTCCGCAAACCCGACTGGTGGCTCAAGCAGCAGGATGCCACCGCCAATGCCGCCGCGGTGAACGAAATCTACGACGCCTATACCCGCAAGGCGGTGGTGCTGGCGGTTGGCCTCGATCGCATCATCGATCCACACTGGCGCGTCAGGGCCGGTTTCTCCGGCGAGATCTCGCAAGTCACCCGCTACGGCATCCCCGGCTATTACAAGCTGCTCGGCATGCCGATGCAGGCGATCCTCAACCAGGCCGACAGCGACGTCGAGCCGACCAAGGGCTATCGTCTGACGCTGAACCTGACGCCCTATTACGATTTCAACCATCCCAGCAATCCGTTCGTGATCGGACGCCTCACCGGCACGACCTATCTCGACGTGAGCGGAAACGGGCGGTCGGTGCTGGCCGGTCGTGCCTCGTTCGGCAGCATGCCCGGCGGCACCGCCAACAACATTCCGTTCGACAAGCTGTTCTATGCCGGCGGCGGCGGCTCGGTGCGCGGCTTCGCCTACCAGAGCGCCGGTCCGCGCGATGCGTGGAACAACCCGCTGGGCGGCGCCAGCGTGATCGAGGGCAGCGTCGAGTTCCGCCAGCGCATCGGCAAGTCGTTCGGCGCAGTGGCCTTCGTCGACGCCGGCAGCGCCTATACCGACACGCTGCCGAACTTCTCGCAGTTCGCCCCGCGAGTCGGCACCGGCGCCGGCGTGCGCTATTACACCGACTTCGGGCCGGCGCGACTCGATGTCGGCATTCCTCTTAACAAGCGCGACGGCGATGCCCCGTTCGGCATCTATGTCAGCATCGGGCAGGCCTTCTGATGCGCTGGGGTCGCTTCTTCGCCTGGACGGCCGGCGGTGTGGTCGTCGTGCTCGGCGGCGTGTTCGCGGGGCTGCAGACCCCGCCGGGCAGGGCGCTGGTCGCCGCGGTCGCCTCCTCCGATTCGATCAGGATCGAGGGGATTGGCGGCTTCATACCTGTCGACGTCCAGGTCGCGAGGATCGAGCTGCGCGACAAGAAGGGTGTGTGGCTGGGAATCAGCGATGCGCGTGTGAGCTGGTCGTTCCGCTCGCTGTTCACCGGCCGCGTCCGCATCGAGCAGGTCGCCGCCCGCCAGGTCGAGGTGCTGAGACCGCCGCAGCCGAGCGACGGCAGGACGGATGCCGCCGTCACCAATACCGGCATCAGCGTGCCGCTCGGGATCGATCTCGGCTCCCTGTCGATCGACGATCTCCATGTCGGCGCCGAGCTGGGCGGCGTCGATTCCCGCTGGAAGGTCGCGGGCAACGGCCTGCTGACGGCCGACGGCACGCCGAGCCACGTGAATCTCGATATGACGCGCACCGACGGCCCGGCGGCGCATGTGTCGGCCGATCTCGGCTTCAGCCTCGACCGGTTTTCCGTCGACGGCCAGATCGTCGCCGAGGAATCGTCGAAAGGTGGCGTCGTCGCGGCGATGATCGGCCGGCCCGATCTAGATGGCATGTCGCTCAAGCTCACCGCCAAGGGCGATCGCGGCGACGGCACCGTCGAGCTGAGCGCCGCCGCCGGCGACGCCGTCACGTCGACCGGCACCGCCCGCTGGCATCGCGAAGGCACGGCGACCGCTCTCTCGCTGCAGCTCGGCGTGGCCGGACCGGGGCTGCCGGACAGCCCGATCGCGCGGATGCTACGCGCGCCGGCGACCCTGACCGGCGAGGCCACGTTCGACGATGCCGGCCTGCTCGTGGTCAAGCAGGCCGACCTGAAGGTCGGACCTGTGCAGCTCGGAGCGACGGCCCGCTACGACACCGCCGCCGACAAGCTCGACGCCACGGCCAACCTGCAGGTGCCCGAGCCCGGCCCATTGAGCGATCTCGCCGGCGGCGTGAAGTGGCGCAACCTGAAGCTCGACGTGCAGGCGGCGGCCTCCGATCTCGCGAAGAAGCCCAAGGCAACGGCCACGGTGAAGGGCTCGGCCGACGATGTGGCGCTGCCCATGCTGGGCGAGCGCGCGCCGCCGCCGGGCCATGTCGAACTCGCTGCGCGCCTTGGCCTCGACCCGGACGGGCGGCTGGTCGTCGAGTCGTTCGAGACCACCACACCGCTCGCCGCGCTGAAGGGCGGCGGCAGCTTCATGCCGTCGACCCAGGCGGCCGACGGTAAGGTCACGATCGACCTCGACAATCTTTCCGCCTTCTCGGTGCTGGCCGGCACGAAGCTCGCCGGCAAGGGCCATCTCGAGCTGACCGCGCAGAGCGGCAAGGACGGCCAGAAGGTCGGCTGGCAGGGCACGCTCGACCAGCTCGCCCTGGAAGGCGCGCCGCCTGGACTCTTGCGCGAGACGATCAAGCTCAGCGGCAACGCCGCCCTGCAGGCCGACGAAGCCTGGCGGCTCGACAAGGTCGCGATCGCAAGCCCCGGCTTCACCTTCGAGATGTCGGGCAGCGGACGGCAGCGCACCGGCCAGATCGACATGGCCCTTGCCCTGCCGAAGCTCGGCCTGCTGCAGGAGGATGTCGGCGGCGCGGCGTCGGCCAAGGGCAAGGTGGTTCTGACACCGAGCGGCGGCGACCTGCAATTCTCGATCGACCTCGCCGATCTCAGCCGCGGCGGTATCTCCTCGAAGAAGCTGGCTCTGCTGCTCGACACCACGCTCGACGGGCAGGCGGTGCGCGGCCGGCTCAAGGCCGACGGCGATCTCGCCAACCAGCCCGTGACGCTCGACGGCCGGTTCCAGCGCGACGCCGACGGCGGCGTGAAGGTGCCCATCTTGCAAGGAGGGTGGGCGAGCGCCTCGGTCGACGTCACCGATCTCACCGTGACCCCGAAGGGCGCGACAGGCAGCGGCCGCCTGAAGATGACGCGGCTCGAGGACCTCGCGCCGCTGCTCGGCACGCCGCTCGCCGGCGCGCTCGACATCGACATCGAGACCGAGCCGGATCCGGCGGGCAAGGTGAAGATCGCCCTGCGCGGCGACCGGCTGCGCAGCGGCGCCACCGGCGTGGGCTCGCTTCAGCTCGACGCCACGGTGAACGATCCGATGGGCAGGGCTGCCGCCGACGCCACGATCAAGGCGGAGGGATTGAGCGGCGTGGCCGACATCGGTCGCGCCAACGCCACGATCAAGGGCGACCTCAAGGCGTTCGAGGTGACCCTGGCCGTCGCGGGCGCGATCACAAATGCCAGCCTCGCGGCGAAGATCGAGCCGACGCCCGAAGAGATCCGCGTCGGGTTGCAGCGCTTCGACGGCCGCTATAAGGGCATCCCGCTGGCGCTCAATGCCCCGGCGCGCGTCACGGTGGCGGGCCAGCGGGTGACCGTCGAGCCGGCCACGTTCCGGCTGGGCGGCGGCAGGCTCGCGGTCAATGGCGTGGTCGATCCCGCCGCCAGCGATCTCGCGATCGACATCACCGGCCTGCCGCTCGCGCTGGTCGATGCCTTCGCGCCGGGCACCGGGCTCGAAGGAACGCTGCAGACCAAAGCCCGCGTGACCGGCGCGCTCGCCAGCCCGAACGTGCAGGCGACCTATTCCGCCAATGGACTGCGCGTGCGGCGGCCTGAGACGGCGCTGTTGCCGGCATTCGCCATCCAGGGTAGCGCCTCGATGGCCAACCAGCAGGCCACCGTCGACGCGCGCGTGTCCGCCGGCGCGGCCGCCAATCTCACCATCAGGGGCCAATCGGCCGTGAGCCAGGGCACGGCGACCGTGCAGATCGCCGGCAGCGCGGAGCTCGCGCCGTTCTCGCCGGCGCTGGGCCTCGCCGTGCGCAACGTCACGGGCAGCGTGCGCCCCAATCTGACGCTGAACATCGCCAACAGCGGGATCACCGGCAGCGGCACGATATCGCTGGCCAATGCGACGCTGTCCCTGCCGGACGCCGGCCTGCGTTTGACGGGAGGGGAAGCGCTGATGGCGCTGCAGGGCGACACGCTGCAGCTCCAGCGGCTGAACTTCCAGACCGCCGGCAACGGCAGCCTCTCGGCGACCGGCTCGGTGCGGCTCGATCCAGGCCAGGGCTTCCCCGTCGATCTCGCGGTCACGTCCGCCCGCGCGCTGGTGGTCAACCGGCCCGACCTGCTCGCCACGGCGTCGGCGAAAGTCAGGATCGCGGGCTCCTCGCTCACAGGCTTCGACGTGACGGGGCCGATCACGATCGACCGGGCGGAGATTTCGATCGCCGCGTCGCAAGCGGCGGCCTTTCCCACCGTGGCGGTGCGCGAGATCAACGGCCCGATCGCGCCCGGATCCGTCGCCGCGCCACCGCCGCCTCCGCCGCCCCCGCCCGCACCGGCCGGCGCCAGTCCCCCGGCCGACAACGGCGTGCGGCTCAATCTCACGGTGCAGGCGCCGCAGGCCATCTTCGTCCGCGGCCGCGGCCTCAATGCCGAAGTCGGTGGCCAGTTCACCGTCACGGGTGATCCCTCGGCCCCCGCGGTGCTCGGCAACCTCACGCTGCGCCGCGGCGACTTCAACCTCGTCGGCCACCGCCTCAGCTTCACACGAGGCAACGTCTCGCTGGTCAGCGCCACGACCATCGATCCGTTGCTCGATTTCGTCGCCACGACCACGGTGCAGGGCACGACCATCGAGGTGAACATCACTGGCTCGGCGCGCGCGCCGAAGATCGAGCTGACCTCGTCGCCGGCCCTGCCGCAGGACGAGGCGATGGCGATGCTGCTGTTCGGCAAGCCGGCCTCGGGCCTCAGCCCGTTCGAGTTGCTCAATGCCGCGCAGGCGCTCGCCGAGCTGACCGGCAAGCAGCCGGTCGGCGGCGGCTTCCTGAGCAAGCTGCGCGGTGGGCTGGGTCTCGACCAGCTTTCGATCAACTCAGGGTCCGGCGGCATGTCGGGCACGTCGATCGAGGGCGGTCGTTACGTCGCTCCGGGCGTCTATGTCGGCGCGCGGCAAGGCGCCTCCGCCGATTCGAGCCGCGGCGTGGTCGAGATCGAGGTGCTGCCGCACACCAAGATCCAGGGCGACATCGGCGCCGACTCGACCGGCAAGGTCGGCGTCAAGATGGAATGGGACTACTGACGCGCCCCGGCGAAAGGCAATGCCTCAATCGAACTCCGCGTCCTTCTTCGGGATCAGGTCGTAGGGCAGCGCGAAGCCCGGCATCGCCATGATGCGCTCGCGCCAGGCCGCCGCGTGTGGGCGGTTGTCGAGCGACATCCCGCCTTCGGCCATGAAGACAAGGCGGCCGAAGCAGCCGAGATCGGCGATGGTGCAATGCTCGCCGACCAGCCACTGGCGGCCGGCCAGCGATTTGTCGATGAAATCGAGCGCTGCTTCGGCACCGGGCCGGAAGTAGTTCACGATCTCCTGCGAGACGTCGGGGCGGAAGCGCGCGAAGTGGCGGACGCGTGCGACGTTGGTGATCGCATCGTTCTCCCAGGCCAGCCATTCGCGGGCATGGATGCGGTCCTGCTCGCCGTCGGCCTCGAACTTGCCGGTCGTGCGCGCGAGATAGTCGAGGATCACGTTCGACATCACCAGGGTCAGCCCGCGATGGCGCAGCACCGGCACCTGGCCGTAACGGTTGATCGCGAGATGCGCCGGCTGCTTCTGCACGCCGTTCTTGAGATTGACCGTGCGGAAGGAGAACGGCAGGCCGGCTAGCGCGAGGAACAGCATCGGCTTGTAGGTCGAGCTGGAGGTGAAGCTGCCGTGCAGCACCAGGCGGTCGGACGGGATCGGGTCGGGCATGCGCCATCTTGCCCGTTGGCACGCTCCCTGCCTATCTGGCGTCCTCGCCTGGAGGAACCCGAACGATGTCCGACGAGCGCTATACCGTCATCCTCGGCGAACGCCGCTACGCCATCCACCGCAAATGGGCGAAACCCGACGCGCCGGGCTTCGGCTTCCTGTCCGACCTGACGGTCGACGGCGAAGGCCACGTCCATGTCGCGCAGCGCGGCGCGGACCAGCCCGTCCTGGTGTTCGATCGCGACGGCCGGCAGGTCGGCGCGTGGGGCGAGGGCACGCTGGCCGAGCCGCACTACATCAACCCGTCGGCCGACGGTGGCATGCTGGTCGCCGACCGCGACGCGCACCAGGTGCTTCGCTTCGACGGGCACGGCAAGCTCGTGCAGGCGCTCGGCCGGCGGCACTGGCCCTCGCTCGATGCGCCGTTCAACCATCCGACCGCGGCGGCGCAGGCCGCGGACGGCGAGATCTACGTCGCCGACGGCTACGGCAATTCGAGCGTCCATCGCTTCGCGGCCGACGGCCGCCTGATCCGCACCTGGGGCGGCCCCGGCAGCGGCCCTGGCGCCTTTACCACCCCGCACGCCATCGCCCTCGACCGCCGCGACCGCGTGCTGGTCGCGGATCGCGAGAACAACCGCGTGCAGGTGTTCGATCGCGAGGGCAACTTCGTCGCCGAGTGGGGCGACTTCTATCATCCGATGCAGATCTGGATCGACGACCGCGACCTGGTGTTCGTGACCGATCAGATCCCGCGGATCAGCCTGCTGACGCTCGATGGCACGCTGGTCGGCCGTTGCCGCGGCGCGATCAACGGCGCGCACGGGCTGGGCGGCGATGCCGACGGCAACCTCTATCTGTCCGAGCTGCCGCCGCAGGAAGTGACCAAGCTCGAACGCCTCGACTGACTGCGTGCCGAGCGTAGCGGAAGACCTCGCTGCGCTGGGGAACGATGATGGCCATCCGTGATGGAGAGGAGCCCCTTCGGTTTGCGCTCACTGCCCGTGGTCGAGCACCTTGAAGCTCTCCTCGAGCTGCGGCGAGATCGCGATGCCCATCTTCTCGCCGGTCGGCAGGCGCGCCACGAACCATTTCTGATAGAGCGGCAGGAGATCGCGGTTGGTCGCGAGCTTGCGGAAGGTGCGCTCGACCGCAGCGGCGAGCTGCGGCTCGCCCTTGCGGAACATGATGCCGTAGGGATCGTAGGACAGCAGGTCGCCCACGACGGCGAACCTGTCCTGCGCCTTGTGGCGCGCGATCAGGCCGTGCAGCAGGACGTCGTCGGTGGCGAAGGCGTCGACCTTGCCGTCGGACAGCATCTGGAACGATTGCTCGTGATCGTCGGCGGTGACGATCCGCAGTCCGAGCGAGAGCTTCCGGTCGGCCGTGGCGACGGCCTGCTCGTTGGTCGTGCCCCGCGTGACCACGATCGATTTGCCCTTGAGGTCGGCGATGCCCGAGATTTTCGCTGCCCTGGGCACCATCAGCCGGGTGCCGGCGACGAAGATCAGCGGCGAGAAGGCGACGCGCTGGCGCCGCTCGGCATTGGCCGTGGTCGAACCGCATTCGAGGTCGATCCGGCCGTCGACCACGGCGGGGATGCGGGTCTCCGGCGTCACTTTCACGGACTCGATCGCAAGCGCCGCCGAATCGATCTCGACGCCGATCTCCTCGACGATCGCCTGGCACAGCTCGAGGCTGTAGCCGATCGGCCGGCCGGCCTGGTCGAGAAAGGAGAAGGGCGGCGAGGCCTCGCGATAGCCCAGCCGCACCGCGTTGCGGCTCTTGATGCCGGCCAGTGTCGGGCCGAGGCCGCCGTCCTGCGCGGCGGAGATGCCAGGCAGAAGGGCTGCCGCCAGCAGCACGCCTGCCGCGAGGAACGGGAGGCGCATCAGGCGCGCACCGGGTCGCCCGGCAGGGAGTCCGGCGGTACGGCGTCGCCGGATCCCATATCGTGCTCGGGCCCAAGCTCGCCCTCCCACTTGGCGACGACGGCCGTGGCGAGCGAGTTGCCGATCACGTTGGTGGCGCTGCGACCCATGTCGAGGAAGGTGTCGATGCCCATGATCATCAGCAGGCCGGCCTCGGGGATGTTGAACTGGCTGAGCGTCGCGGCGATCACTACCAGCGAGGCACGCGGCACGCCCGCCACGCCCTTGGACGTGATCATCAGGGTTCCCAGCATGGCGAGCTGCGTGCCGAGCGACATCTCGATGTGATAGGTCTGCGCGATGAACAGGCTGGCGAAGGTGCAGTACATCATCGTGCCGTCGAGATTGAACGAGTAGCCGAGCGGCAGCACGAAGCTGGAGATTCGCGAGGAGGCGCCGAAGCGATTCAATCCCTCCAGCGTCTTCGGATACGCCGCCTCCGAGCTGGCGGTCGAGAAGGCGATCATCAGCGGCTCGCGGATCAGGCGCAGCAGGTTGCGGTAGCGCGGTCCGATCACCACGAACCCGACCGCGATCAGCAGCACCCACAGGATGACCAGCGACAGATAGAAGCCGCCCATGAAGACGACCAGCTTCCACAGCACGCCGAGCCCGTTCTTGGACACCGTCGCCATGATGGCGGCCCACACCGCCAGCGGCGCGAACAGCATCACGTAGCCGGTCACCTTTAGCATGACGTGGGCGAGATCCTCGATCAGGCTCAGCATCGGCTTGGCGCGCTCGGGCATGGCACCGAGCGCCACGGCGAAGAACACCGCGAAGACGACGATCTGCAGGATCTCGTTCTGCGCCATCGCGTCGGCGATCGAGGTCGGAATGAGGTGGGTCAGAAACTTCTCGATCGAGAAGGCGGAAACCGGCAGGCCGGTCGACTGGCCCTTGTCGGGCAGGGTGCCGGGGAAGTTGGCGCCGGGCTGCAGCAGGTTGACCATCACCAGGCCGAGCAGCAGCGAGATGAAGGAGGCCGTCACGAACCAGCCCATGGTCTTGGCGAAGATGCGACCGAGCCGCGAGCCGCCGCCCATATGCGCGATCCCGCCGACCAGCGTGGCGAACACCAGCGGCGCGATCAGCATCTTGATCAGCCGCAGGAAGAGCATGGCGACCAGGTTGACCGAGGAAGCGATCTCGGCCCGGTTCTCGGGCATGTAGTCGTAGACCACCGCCCCCATCACGATGCCCAGGGCCATGGCGATCAGAATGTAACGCGTGAACTTGCTGGACATGCGACGACGCTCTCCCCGAAGCCGAATGTCAAAAGTATGACGGCAACGGCGGCGGCGTGCTCACCCTTTCGGTAGCAGAGCGACTGAAGCGCTCATCGCGCGATGAGCAGGACCGGCGTGCGGATGACGCGCAGGAGCGTCGCGGTGCGCGGGCCGAGGAACTTGGTTTCGCCCTGCCGCAGGGAGGTGCCGAGCACCATCAGATGGTAGCGTCCGCCCCGCAACGCCCGCCGGATCTCCGCTTCGGGATGCAGGCTGGTCGCGGTCAGCCCTTTCACCGGCACGCCGCTGTGCTTGCCGAGCCGATGCACGTCGACCAGCACCGACATGCCGTGACGTCGCGCCCGCCCGCGCAGCAGGGCAGTGTCGTCCTGCGGGTGGAAGACGTGCAGCGCGGTGACCTTGCCCTTGCTGGCATGAGCGAGCGACAGCGCGATCTCGGTGGCAAGCCGCGCATCCTGCGTGCCGCTGGCCGGGAGCAGGATGTCGAGCGGGATGTCGGCCGGGCCGGCCGCGCCGGTGCCGTTGACGGCGATCGCCACGGGGCCGGCGAATTTCGCCAGCAGTTCCTGAAGCCTCTCCTCGAAGTGCCGGGCGTTGGCGGCGACGGGCCGGTCGATGCCGACGAACGCGATGTCGTAGCCGCGCGTGATCTCGCGTTCCAGCGTCTCGCCGTCTCCCGCCGCGCGGGCCAGGACGAGCTCGTCGGCCGCCCCCGCCCGGCCGGTCGTCGCCTCCGCACCTCGCGCGATCTGCTCGCGTCCGCCGGACGGTTCTCCGCTCTTCCCGGCGGGCAGGCATTCGAGCACCGTCGTCAGCATCTGCTGGCGGCCGGCGAACAGCCCGGCGAGCCGCGCCGCCATCCGGCCGTTGGCGCTGTCGTCGACATAGACCAGCGCCCGCTCCATTTTCGGCAGGGCCTGCGTCTGCTCCGCTTCTTCCTTTCCGAGACGGCGCGCCTCCTCCTCGCCGAGCGGCACTCGGGCCATCATCCAGCGCAGGGTGGGCGGCATCATCATGGTGGTGACCACGGCCATCGCCACGATCATGGTGTAGAGCTCGTTGCTCAGCGCGCCCATGGAAAGGCCGATGCTGGCGATGATCACCTCGGTCGAGCCGCGGGCGTTGAGGCCGGTCGCCAGCGCCAGCGATTCGCGCAGCGTGAGCCCACCGATCCGGCCGCCGATCAGCGCGCCGCCGAACTTGCCGACGCTGGCCACCAGGATCACCGCGCCGGTGAACAGCAGCAGCTTGGGGTCCATCAGGGTGCGCAGGTCCATGCCGAGGCCCGCGACGGCGAAGAAGACCGGGCTGAAGAAGGCGACGATGAAGCCGCGCAGCTCGTCCTCGATATGCTCGGTGAGGATCGGCGACTGGCCGATCATGATGCCGGCGATGAAGGCGCCGAGCGCGGTATGCACGCCGATCAGGTCGGTAGTGAGCGCGAGCGTCAGCATGACCACGAGGATGGCGGTGATCACCGGCATCTCGATGGTCATGTGGTCGTTCACCCACACGATCAGCCGCGCCACCAGGCGGCGTCCGAGCGTAAGGCAGAAGGCGAGGAACAGCGCGGTGCCGGCGAGGCTGGCGCCGACGGCGGCGAGATCGACGCCGCCATGGATCGCGATGCCCGCGATGACCGCGATGATGATCCAGGCGAGGGTGTCGTCGAGGATCGCCGTGGCGAGGATGAGCTGGCCGATGTCGCGGCGGATGACGCCGATCTCCATCAGGGTCATGGCCACGATCTTGACCGAGGAGATCGACAGGGCCGTGCCGAGGAACAGCGCCGTCACGAGCTGCTTGTCGTGGCTCGGCACGACGTTGGCCGGCAGTGCGTAAGCCAGCGCCACGCCACAGGCGAAGGGCACGGCGATGCCCGACAGCGATGAGGAGATCACGGCGCGGCTGCGGCGGCGCACCAGGGTGAGGTTGGTCTCCATGCCGGTCAGCAGGAGAAGCAGGAGGATGCCGATCTGCGACACCGCGTCGATCATCGTCCGCAACGTCTTGTCGACGGGAAAGATCGCCAGCCGCAGCTCGGGCAGCAGCAGGCCGAACACCGACGGCCCCAGCAGCACGCCGGCCAGGAGCTGGCCGAACAGGGCGGGCTGGCCGAGGCGGTTCATGCCTTCGCCCAGCACGCGGCCGACGAGCAGGAGCAGGATCAGCTCGGCAAGGAAGAGTGCCAGAGTGTGGTCGGTCGCCATGGTGTCTCCCCTCCGAAACCCGCAGACCCCATGGACGGTCTGGCGCGATTCGTGCTGACCTCCAACGGCCAAAGGCTTTCAGGGATGCCGCGCATGGACAAGGAATTTGTTGAGGCATTGGCGCGTCGGGCCGGGCTCGACAAGGCGCTCGTCGAATTCCCCGACGATGTCGCGGCCGCAGCCGAGCAGGCCGCCGGTGTGATGGCGAAGATCAAGGCACCGGCCGATCCGCGCGCCGAGCCCTGGCCCGCGATGCGTGCAGGGGACGGGCTGTGAACGTCGATCGGGAAACCCGGCAAGGCCGCCTGCACTACATGACGGTGACCGATGCGGCACATGCCATTGCCACGAAGGCGCTGTCGCCGGTCGAGCTGATGCAGGCGCATCTCGCGCGGATCGAGACGCTCGACCCGACGCTCAACGCCTTCATCCGGCGCGACGGCGACGCCGCGCTCGCCGCGGCAAAGGTCGCCGAGGCAGAGGCGACGGCGGGCCGCCTGCGCGGGCCGCTGCACGGCATTCCCGTCGGCATCAAGGACATCATCGACGTGGCCGGCCTGCCGACGACCTGCCATTCCAAGATACTCGACGGGAACATGGCGACAGCAGATGCCGTCTGCGTCGCGAAGCTGCGCGCGGCGGGCGCGATCGTCGTCGGCAAGCTCTCGACGCATGAGTTCGCCATCGGCGGGCCGAGCTTCGACCTGCCCTGGCCGCCGGCACGCAATCCGTGGAATCCCGACCATCATCCCGGCGGCTCGTCGTCGGGCTCGGGCTCCGGCGTCGCCGCCGGCCTGTTCCCGATGGCGCTCGGCACCGACACCGGCGGCAGCGTGCGCAACCCGGCGAGTTGCTGCGGCATCGTCGGATTGAAACCGACCTACGGGCTGGTCTCGCGCCGCGGCGTCTTCCCGCTGTCCTTCACGCTCGACCATGTCGGGCCGATGACGCGCACCGTCGCGGACAATGCGCTGATGCTGGAGGCGATCGCCGGTCACGATCCGCTCGATCCCGGCAGCGCCGCCGTTCCGGCCGGCCATTATCGCGCCGCGCTCGATCGCGGTGCGAAGGGCCTGCGCATCGGCTTCGTGCGCCATTTCCATGAAACCGACATGCCGGCCGAGCCCGAAGTGACGGCGGCGCTGGAGCACGTCATGCGCGCGCTGCAGATGCTGGGCGCCGACGTGCGCGACATCCGACTGCCGTCGCTGGTCGAGTTCGCGGCGGTCAACCGCGTGATCCTGCAGAGCGAGGCGTGGGCGATCCACGGCGAATGGCTGCGTACCCGGCCGGGCGACTACGGCAGCCTGGCGCGCCGCCGCCTTCTGCCGGGCGCGTTCCTGGGCGCAGGCGACTACGTGACGGCCAACAAGCGGCGTGCGGAGATGATCGCCGCCGTCAATGCCGCGCTCGCCGAGGTCGACGTGCTGCTGTGCGCCAGCTCGATGGATCCGGCCTGCCGCATCGACCGGCCGGCCGATGTCGAGCGGACCTACCCGCGCCAGGCGCGCACGCCGTTCAACGTCACCGGCCATCCTGCGCTGGCGATGATGTCCGGCCTCTCGTCCGGCGGCCTGCCGCTCTCGGTCCAGTTCGTCGCGCGCAACTTCGACGAGGCGATGCTGTTCCGCGTCGCGCGCGCCTGGGAGAAGGCGTCGGGCGTGGACGGGAAGCGTCCGCCGATCGGATAGCCTGTCGATTCAAAGGGTCTTCCGCTGGGGGCGCGCCACTCCAGTGGCGCGTCTTCCCCGCCGTTGCACCAGCCCATGACGCGCCACTGGAGTGGCGCGCCCCCAGCAGAAGACTCTTGCAGGATGACGGACCGATGAAAGACTTCCCCGCCGCCTACCAGTCGAGTGCCGGATCGCCGCTTGCCGTCGACAAGGCGTTCTACCGGGGCATCGCCGAGGAGACGGCCGGTCGCACGCTGGTCGAGTCGTTCACCGTTCCGATCCGGACGGGGCGCGCCTGGACGGTGCCGGCGGGGCATGTCTTCCGCATCGTCACGGTCGAGGGGCCGCAGGTCGGCGACCTCAACCTCTGGAACCGGCACAATCCGCGCGAGCGGCTGTGGGCCTCGCGCACCCGCCAGCTCCAGGCCGCGCACGTCACGACCTTCGATCGCTTATGGTCGACCCTGCCCTACCTGCGGCCGATCGCGACCATCACATCCGACAGCCTGAAGGATTACGGCATCGACGAGTTCGGCGGCCGCATCCACGACCTGCTCGGCACGCGCTGCGATCCCTACGTCAACCGCATGCTGACGGGCGAGGATTTCGACTTCCATTGCCATTCCAACCTGGTGCGCGCCGTGGCGCCCTACGGCCTGACCGAGCTCGACGTGCACGACGTGCTGAACGTCTTCCAGTGCACCGGCCTCAACCGTGCCGACAAGTACTTCATGCGCGCCTGTCCGGCGAAGACCGGCGACCACCTCGAATTCTTCGCCGAGATCGACCTTCTGTGCGCACTCTCGACCTGTCCCGGCGGTGACCTTTCGGTGCCGCTATGGGGACCCGACGCGCGCGATCCGCTGGAGGTCTGTCGCCCGCTCGGCGTCGAAGTCCATGCGCTCGACGAGGCGCTGCTCGAAGGTTGGGCGCCGCCGCAAAGCCCTCCCTACAAGGGCGCGCATGGGATGACGCTGAGGAAGCCTGCCTGGGAAGGATAGGCTGGGGGCATCACTCATCGTCTTGCCGGAGCCCGCGCTCCGGCAAGAGCATGACGCTTGAATTGAAGGACGCGCTAAGGCAGTGCCTCCGGCGAGAAGCCGGCGGGCGGCTTGAAGCCGGCCCTGAACTGGCGCGACCAGGCCCGGTTCGAGACCTCCTGCGCGGCGGCGACGATGGCCGGCTCGTCCATGGTGAGGACCCGGCCGTCGCGCATCAGCCATTGGCCGTCGACCATCACCGAATCCACGTCGCGTGCCTGGCCGTTGTGCACGAAGTTGGAGACCGCGCGCAGCATCGGCACGAGGTGTGCCCGCTGCGTGTCGATCATGATGAAATCGGCCTTGTTGCCGGGCGCGAGCCAACCGCCGTCGGGCATGCCGAACGCCTTGTAGCCGTTGCGGCTCGCCCAGCGCAGCGCCTGCTCGGGCGTCGGCTGGCGGCCGTCCTCGCGGCGGATGCGCTCCATGAACAGGCCGGTGCGCATGACCTCGACCATGTCCTCGGCCATGTTGTCGGAACCCATCGTGATGGTGCACCCCTGGCGCTCGAGCGAGTCGATGCGCGGGCTCAGCCCGCGGCGGGCGGCGATCGCAGCGTTGAAGGCGACGATGACTTTCGCTTCACCCAGCAGCGTCTCCTCGCGCGGGTCCATGCAGCGGCAATGGGCGCAGATCACCTTCTCGTTGAGGAAGCCGAGATCGGCGAGATATTCGGTCGGCAGCCGGTTGCGATGCGCCTGCACCGCGGCGACCTCGCCCCAGATCTGGTTGAGATGGATCGTCATCCAGGTGCCGAGCTTCTTCTGCAGCGCGCTCAGGTCGCGCAGCAGCTCGGGCGAGCACATGTCGGGCGCCCAGGCGGAGATGGCGATGCGGATGCGGCCGTCGGCCTGGCCGTTCCATTTCGCGAAGGTCCGCTCGATCGTCTCGATGTGCTTGCGGCCGAGCGCGCGGTCGAGCTGGTAGGGCGCCGGATCGCCGATCGACGTGCCGACCCGGTCGTAGGCGCGCTCGCCGAACAGGAAGCGCAGGCCCGACTTGCCGAGCGTCTCGGCATAGTCGTCGATGTCGTTGGAGTCCTCGAGCATGAAGGTGACGCCGCTGCGCAGGCACTCCAGCGCGCCGAGCTGAGCCATGACGCGGCGCTCGTCGGGCGTCATGTTCGGCAGCGGGATCGGCGACAGCCCGCCGGAGAAGGGTGGCTTGTGCGGCGGCGAGAGATCCTCGAACACGCCGCGCGCCAGGGTCATGGTCAGATGGGTGTGGGTGTTGGCGAAGCCCGGCATCACCATCCTGCCGCGCCCGTCGATCCGGTGTGCGGCGGGATAGCGCGCCTGCAGCTCGGAATTGGGCCCGATGGCGGCGATCTTCCTGCCGTCGACGGCGATCGAGGCACCGTAGTGCACCGTGTCGTCGTCGTCGCCGGTGACGATGACGGTGTCGTGAATGATCGTCGTCAACGCTTGCCCCCAACTTTCGTCCGTGCTCCCTCACGATATACTGCGGGCCGAGAGGAGGCGAATACACATGAAGCGCAGAGCGGTGCTGGGCGGAATCGGCGCCGGCCTGACCGTGGCGGGATGCGATGCGCCGACGCGGCTGGCCGCGCTGCCGGAGCAGCTTCGCGGCGTGGCATCGTTCGAGGGCCTGCCGCCCGACACGCGGTTCGTGCTCGACGGGTCGGACGACGAGTCGCTGGCGCGCATGGCCATGGCGGCGTTGCGGCGCGAGCTGTCCTACGCCCGGAAGTCCGGTCTGGAGGACTTTCCGCCGGGAGCATACCTTGCTCTTTCGGGCGGCGGCGAGAACGGGGCTTATGGCGCGGGCCTGCTGACCGGATGGAGCGCCCTCGGCACGCGGCCGGAGTTCAAGGGCGTGACCGGGGTCAGCACAGGGGCGCTGATCGCGCCTTTCGCCTTCCTCGGGCCGTCATACGACGCCAAGCTCGAACATTTCTATACGTCGATCGGCCGTAACGACGTGATGGCGAGCCGCGGCATCCTCGCGGCGCTTTTCGGCGAATCGCTGTTCGATTCGGCTCCGTTGCTGAGGCTCATTCGCAATGCGCTGACCGAGGAGATGGTCGCCGCCATCGGCCGTGAATACAGCGAGAAGGGGCGCATCCTGGGGATTGCGACGACCAATCTCGACCTGCCGGCGGGCGTGCTGTGGAACATCGGGGCGATCGCCGCCAGCGGCCGGCGCGACGCGCCTGCCCTGATCGCCCGCATCCTATTGGCTTCCGCCTCCATCCCGGGCGTGTTTCCGCCGGTCATGATCGATCTCGAGGCGGGCGGACAGCATTTCCAGGAGATGCATGTCGACGGCGGGACCATCGCCCAGGTCGTGCTCTATCCGGTGTCGCTCGGGGGCGGGGACCTGCGCGGACCCGATCCATCGGAAGCCCTGCGCCTGCGCAGGGCCCTGGAGCGGCGCAAGCAGAGCCTCTTCATCATTCGCAATGCGCGCATCGGCCCCGACTTCCAGTCGGTCAGCCGCAGCTCGGTGCGCATCGCGGGTCGCGCGCTCTCGGTCCTGATCAACATGCAGGGGATCGGCGATCTCTTCCAGCTCTACCTCATCGCCCGGCGCGACGGCATGGACTACAATGCGACATGGATTCCGGCGAGCTTCACCGAGAGGCCCGACGGACCTTTCGACACTGCGTACATGAACAAGCTCTTCCAGTTCGGTCGCGCCGCGATCGCGAGCGGGACGGCCTGGAGCAAGTTCCCGCCGGGCTACAATCCGACGCCGCTTACTCAGGTCAAGTCCCCGGCGGCGAGCTGACGTGACCGGACGGCGCCGGTCGATCCCGTTCAGCATCCACATCCTGACGCTGATGGCGCTGATCGTGGCGCCGCTGTCGGCGACCTTGCTGTGGCTGGGGCTGCACGCGGTCGGCGAGATGGAGAAGCGCGACGTCGACCAGGGCATGTCGGCGCTCGACGACGCCGTGATCGGCCTGCTGAGCAACGGCTTGCGGGTCATCGTCCTGGTCGGCCAGGCGATGGGCGAGGCGCCGGCCTTCCTGCCGCAGGCGACGGACGCCGACGAGGAACGCCTGCGCCAGCTCGCGGCGGTGCTGCGCCGCCATCCGACGGTCGAGGCGAGCTTCGTCGGCTATCCCGACGGCCGGTTGCTCTATGCCGGACGAACCGACGCCTTTTCGCCCTCGCAGCGAAAGGAGTTCAATGTTCCGTCCGGCGATCCGGTCGTGCTGCGCGTGATCGAAGGCGATGCCCCCAACCGCCACGATACCTGGCGCTTCGTGGGCAAGGACGGCAAGCCGGGAGAGCCGTACAAGCGGCCGAGCGACTTCGATCCGCGCCGCCGTCCCTGGTACGTCGGCACGCAGAACGGACGCGCGCCGACGGTCACCGAGCCCTACCGCTTTGCCTGGTCGAACGAGATCGGCGTCTCGGTCGGTGTGCCGATGCCGCAGGGCGGGGTCATCGGCTTTGACGTGTCGCTCGCCACGCTCAGCCGGCTGATCGTGCAATACAAGCTGACGGCCAACACGCTCATCCTGGTCGCGACGGGCACGTCCGACATCTTCGTCGAGACGCGGCCGTGCGACACGACCGACGATACCTGCCTGCCGGGCGACGAGGCGGTGCGCGCGCTGGTGCGCCGTACCGTCGTCGAGTCGGCGGGCGCACGCGTGCAGCGTGACGTCCAGATCGCCGGCCGCGACTACAAGCTGATCGTGCATCCGGTTCCGCCGATCTACGGGCGCTCCTTCGCGGTCGCGGCGGCGGTGCCGATCGAAGAGCTCACGGCCATGTCGCGGGCGCTGCTCGAGCAGGCCGCTGTCGTGGCCGCCGCCGCCGTCGGCCTTGCCATCCTTGCGACCCTGCTGGTCTCGCTGCTGCTGTCGCGCTCGATGGCGCGGCTGGCGATCAAGACGCAGCGCATCCGAGACCTCGACTTCTCCGACAAGGTCCCGGTGACCAGCCGCATCACCGAGATCATGCGCCTGTCCGAGGCAGTCGAGCGCATGCGCGAGGGGCTGGAAGTGTTCGGTCACTACGTGTCCAAGGACCTGGTGCGCCAGATCATGCGCTCGCCCGCGCGCACCGGCGTCGGCGGCGAGCGGCGCGACGTGACGGTGATGTTCACCGACATCGAAGGCTTCTCGCGCATCAGCGAGGGTATCGCGCCGGAGCTGCTGACCAGCCGCCTGTCGCGCTATTTCGAGGCACTGGGCGCGGCGATCTCGGGCAATCGCGGCACGATCGACAAGTATATCGGCGACAGCGTGATGGCCTTCTGGAACGCACCCGAGCTCGATCCCGACCATGTCGTGCATGCCTGCCGTGCCGCGCTGCAGGCGGCGGCCGCCAGCCGCGCCCTGGCCGACAAGTGGCGCGGCCGCGGCCGTCCGGCCTTCCGCACGCGCTTCGGCCTGCATGCCGGGCCGGCGGTGGTCGGCAATGTCGGTGCGCGCGAGCGGATCAATTACACGCTGGTCGGCGCGGTCGCCAACCAGGCCTCGCGGCTCGAAGGGCTGAACAAGGTCTATGGCACCGACATCCTGGCCAGCGGCGAGGTCGCGGCGCGCACGGCGGACCAGTTCGTCTGGCGTCACATCGATCGCATCGTCGCCGCCGGCACGACCGAGGCGATGGAGATCTTCGAGCCGCTCGGCGAGGTCTCGACGGCGGCGGCGCATGCCGACTTCCTCGCCCGATGGCAGGCCGGCCGTGACGCCTATGCCGACGGCCGGTTCGAGGAAGCCATCGCCTGCTTCCAGGGCGCCGCGACGCTGCGCCCCGGCGACGGCCCCTGCCGCGTCTTCATCGCCCGATGCACCGACTTCGCCCGCACCGGCCTCCCCGCCGGCTGGGACGGCGCCTGGCACTTCGACAAGAAGTGATCTTCTGCTGGGGGCGCGCCACTCCAGGGGCGCGCGCCCACCAGAAGAACTACCCCTTCAGAAACCAATCGAGGATCACGCCGTTCTCGTCGCGCGGGTAGGTGTGCGAGAGGTCGGCGATCTCGCGGTAGACGACCCTGGCGCCGGCCTGGGCGAGCGTCTGCTCGGCGGTGCGGGCGAGCTGGGCCGAGAACATCCAGTCCTGCGCGCCGTGGATGATGTGGATCGGCAGGCCGCGCACGCGCTCGGCGTCGGCCATGGTCATCACCATCAGCGGATGGAATGCCGCCGCGACAGGGGCAAGATGGGTGAAGCGGCAGCCCTCGCGCAGGCCGAGCACGTAGCTGAACGTGCCGCCGTCGCTCATGCCGGTGAGGAGCTGGTGCTTCGGATCGAGGTTCCAGCGTTCGCCGACCTCGTCGACCATGCGGTCGATGTTGGCGCCGTCGATGTCGGGCTCCATCAGCGACCAGGTCGAGCCGCTGGCGGTCGGCGCCAGCAGGATGAAGCCGCGCGTGCGCGCCTCGCGCAGCCAGCTCCACAGGAAGGCGCCGCCGTTGCCGCTGCCGCCATGCATCGCCACGACCAGCGGCAACGGGCGGGACGGATCATAGTATTCCGGCACATAGAGCGAGAAGGCGCCGCGCGTGCCGGCCGGGCCGCCGACATGCATCGTGCCGACGCCGTCGCGGAGCGGATCGAGCGCCGCGAGCTCGGCCAGGCGGGCTTTGTCGTCGCGCACCGCGGGTTCGAGGAAGAACTGGCTGACGGGCCGCAGGTGCGGCGTCATCGGATAGAGCGCCTCGCAGGCACGGGCGTAGGTGCGCAACGCGCGATAGGCCGCGAGCATCGGCTGGGCATCGCGCGGCGCCGAGATCAGGGCCGCCAGGCCCTCCCCGGCCGCGGCGGCGGCGCGTTCGAGGCAATCGCGCGCCGGCACGAGACGCTCCGGCCATTCCAGCGTCCGCGACGCCTGCAGGGCCTCGTCGAGCGCCACATCCCGCCTGGCAACCGCCTCGGCCAGTTGCATCAGCGTATGAGGGGCGACATGGCGCCCCGCGAACTCCAGCGCATAGAGAGCCTTCAGCACGGCCGGCACCAGCCGCGATATCACCTCCACTGAAGGCTCGGTCGCCTCGCTCACGGCATGGACCGGAGGGATTTTCTTCCCCTCCCCCGTCTTCGGGGGAGGTGGCGCGGTAATCCGCGACGGAGGGGGTC
>CAMFJT010000069.1 GCA_945957125.1 uncultured Rhodospirillales bacterium
GGAACTTCTTCATGCACTCGGGATATGCGTCCGATTAATCGCTCGATGCTCTAGCGCCTATGGGCGCGCCACTCCAGTGGCGCGCCCCCGGCGAACGACCGTTTCAGGCGCGGCGGGCGGGCCTGCGGGCGGCCGCGACGCGGCACAGCGCCAGGCAGAGGCGGCGGGCGATCGCCTGGTCGGGCAGCCCGCTGGACTTGCATTCGAGCTCGGTGTCGAGCGCGCGCTTGAGGACTTCGCTCAAACGCGCGAGGGGCCAGGCCCGCAGATGGTTCTCGAAGCGCCGCCGCCTCGGGCCGGCGCCTGGCAGGCCGCGGGCCTTGAACATCGCCGATTCGAAGTTCCCGCTCGCCGCCGCATGGCCCGCCACGAGGTGGAGCTGGTCGGCATGGCGCTGCAGGGCGCGGACCAGCACGACGGGATTTCCGCCCTCCGCGAAGACGCGGTCCAGCGCGCGATCGAGCGTGACGAGGTCGCCGTCGAACGTGGCGCCGACCACGTCGTCGATCTCCATCGACGAGCTGTCGCCCAGCACCGCGGCCGCGTCCGCGATCGTGATCGCCTTCGAATCGTCGCCGATCTTGTAGAGCATGAGCTTGTCGAGCTCGCTGCGGGTCTGCCCGCGATCGCCGCCCAGCCGCTCGACGATCCACTCCTGCGCATCGGTCTCGACGGTGAAGCCGTGGCTACGGGCCGTGCTCTCGAGCAGCCGCTCGATATCCTCCTCGGAATCGGGATAGCAGGCCACGGCGCCAAGGGTAGACTCGCTCTCGGCCAGCGTGCGCAGCGTGGAGCGCGGCGTCAGATTGCCGGCTTCGAGCACGATGAGCGCGTCGCCGGCGCCGGCCGCCACGAGATTCTCCAGCGCGGTCGCCGATTCCTCGCCGGCCGGCCGGACCCGGACCACCCGCCGTCCGCCCATCAGCGACATCGCCGAGAATTCGTCGGCCAGGCGCGCCGGATCGCCCTTCAACGCGTCGCCCGCGATGTCGACGACGCGAAACGGATCGGCGAGGTCGGGACACACGCTGCGCGCGAGCTGTGCCGCGCGCTCGGCGATCAGGCCGTCGTCGCTGCCGTGGAAGAGGACGGCGCGGATGCGCGGATCCGGCTTCCTGATAAACGCGTCGAACTGGCGCGAGTCGATCTTCACGCGGCGCTTACGGCACGACGTTGACGATGCGGTTCGGCACGACGATCACCCGGCGGGGGACCTGGCCGTCGAGCGCGCGCACGATCTCCGGCAACGCCAGCGCCGCCTGCTCGGCCACGTCCTTGCCGGCATCCTTGGCCAGCTGGATGGTGCCGCGCAGCTTGCCGTTGAGCTGGACCGCGATCGTCAGCGTGTCGTCGACCAGCAGAGCGTCTTCAGCCACCGGCCAGCCCGAATCGGCGAGCAGCGCGGTGTGCCCGAGGGCACCCCACAACTCCTCGGCGAGGTGGGGAGTCATCGGCCCGATCAGGCGTACGAAGATCTCGAGCGCCTCGCGCAGCGCCCAGCGGCCGCCGTCGTCCGTCGCCTCGAAGCCGCCGATCGTGTTGGCCAGCTCGTAGAGGCGGGCCACCGCCTTGTTGAAATGGAAGGCCTCGATGTCGGCGGACAGGCCGGCGATCGTCTTGTGCGCGGCGCGGCGCAGCGCCGTGGCGGCGTCGGAGAACGTCTCGGGCCGCGCGGCATCGGCGGCCGGCAGCTTCGCCATCGCCTCGGAAGCGATCCGGTGCAGCCGCTGCTGGAAGCGCCAGGCGCCGGCGACGCCGGCCTCGGTCCATTCGAGGTCGCGCTCCGGCGGGGAGTCCGACAGCATGAACCAGCGCGCGGTGTCGGCGCCGTAGTCGCGGATGATCTGGTCCGGGTCGACGACGTTCTTCTTCGACTTGGACATCTTCTCCGAGCGGCCGACCTCGACCGGGCTCCGGTCGGAGGCGCGCACGACCTTGCCGCCCTCGATCCGCTCGATCTCCTCGGGTAGCAGCCAGGTGCCGTCGGCGGCGCGATAGGTCTCGTGGCAGACCATGCCCTGGGTGAACAGGCCATCGAACGGCTCGTCGCGGCTGGTCATCTGCACCTCGCGCATGGCGCGGGTCCAGAAGCGCGAATAGAGCAGGTGCAGGATCGCGTGCTCGATGCCGCCGATATACTGGTCGACCGGCATCCAGTAATGGTCCTCCTCGCGGTCGAACGGCGCCGTGGCGAGGTTCGGCGAGGTGAAGCGGTCGAAATACCAGCTCGAGTTCACGAACGTGTCGAACGTGTCGGTCTCGCGCCGTGCCGGCGCACCGCAGCTCGGGCAGGCGACATGCTTCCAGGTCGGATGGTGGTCGAGCGGGTTGCCCGGCCTGTCGAACGTCACGTCCTCCGGCAGCTCGACCGGCAGGTCCTGATCGGGCACCGGCACGACGCCGCAGGCGTCGCAATGGATCGCCGGGATCGGCGTGCCCCAATAGCGCTGGCGCGACACCAGCCAGTCGCGCTGGCGGTACTGGATGGTGCCCTTGCCGACGCCCATCTCCTCCAGCCGCGCGATCACCCGGCTCTTGGCGGTCTCGACGTCGAGCCCGTCCAGGAAGTCCGAGTTCACGATCACGCCGTCCTCGACGAACGGCGCGGCGGCGACGCTGAACTTTGCCGGATCGGCGTCCTTCGGCATCACCACCGGCAGGACCGGCAGGCCGTACTTGGTGGCGAACTCGTGGTCGCGCTCGTCGTGGCCGGGGCAGCCGAAGATCGCGCCGGTGCCGTATTCCATCAGCACGAAGTTGGCGGCGTAGACCGGCACGGTCTTGCCCGGCATCAGCGGATGCTTGGCCAGCAGCGGCAGCTTGTAGCCCTGCTTCTCGGCGGTCTCGACCTCGGCTGCCGCGGTGCCGGTCTTGCGGCATTCGGCAACGAAGTGCTGCAGGCCGGGATCGGTTGCGGCGAGACCCTGGACCAGCGGATGCTCGGCCGACAGGGCCATGAACGAGGCGCCGAACAGCGTGTCCGGACGCGTCGTGAAGATCTCCAGCTTTCCGTGATCCGCGCCCGAGGCGTCGGTGAGCTGCCAGAAGACGCGGGCGCCCCGGCTCTTGCCGATCCAGTTCGCCTGCATCAGGCGCACCTTCTCGGGCCAGCGGTCGAGCGTGTCGAGGCGGCTCAGCAATTCGTCGGCGAAGTGGGTGATCTTGAGGTTCCACTGGGTGAGCTTGCGGCGCTCGACCGGCGCGCCGGTGCGCCAGCCCTTGCCCTCGATCACCTGCTCGTTGGCCAGCACGGTGTTGTCGACGGGATCCCAGTTGACCCAGGCTTCCTTGCGGTAGGCGAGCCCTGCCTTCCAGAAGTCGAGGAACATCTTCTGCTGGTGGCGGTAGTAGGAGGGATCGCAGGTCGCCAGCTCGCGGCTCCAGTCGAGGGACAGTCCCATCGACTTCAGCTGCTTCTTCATCGTGGCGATGTTCTCGTAGGTCCACTTCTTCGGGTGGACCTTCTTCTCCATGGCGGCGTTCTCGGCCGGCAGGCCGAAGGCGTCCCAGCCCATCGGATGCAGGACGTTGAAACCCTTGGCGCGCTTGTAGCGGGCGATCACGTCGCCCTGCGTGTAGTTGCGCACGTGGCCCATGTGGATGCGCCCCGACGGATAGGGGAACATCTCGAGCACGTAGTATTTCGGCCGCGCCTTGTCCATGACGGCACGGAAGGTCTGGCGATCCTCCCACGCCTTCTGCCACTTGGCTTCGGTCTCGCGGAAATTGTAGCGCGGCGCCTGGGGCGCCTGGGGCGACGACACGGATGGGCTCCCGAAAAAACTGAGGCCGCAGCGGATGCAAGCTGCGGCCTCCCGAGTCAAGCCCTGTAACGTGCGGTGGCGGCGGTTCAGCTCCCCGAGGCGATGCGAAGCTGCCGGGCGCGCGTCAGGATGGCGTTCTCGATCTCGGTATTGGTCCGGGGATCGACCTGGGCGTCGACCCAGGCGGATCCGTTCCGCGGCCCCTGCTGCTGCTTGAAGACGGCAACCCGCACGCCGTCGGCGCGCAATTCGCGATCGAGGATGGTGATCTGGACCTTCATGCGCTCGTTCGGCGATTCGGCCGGCGTGTACCAGTCGGTGATGATCACGCCGCCGAACGGATCGGCCGATACGAGGGGGATGAAGTTGATGGTGTCGAGCGAGGCACGCCACAGATAGGCGTTGACCGCCACGCCCGTGCCGCTCGACTCCTGCTTGTTGTTGGCCCGCGTGCCGAACAGTCCACCCGGCCCGAACAGGGTGCCCTCCTCCTGGGTCCGGCCGCCCAGGCCGGCGGTGTTGTCGCGTCGGCTTCGATCGCCCGACGTGCCCGTCCGCTTCTCCTTCACGGCGTCGGGGTCGCCACACGCCGTCAGACCGAGCACGGCTAGGCCAAGCAGCGAAAGGCGGATGGCATTGGAAAAAGCGGACATGTCGTCATTCCCCGACGGTTTTGGCCTGATATCGTGACGATATCGTCCTGCCCCGGCTTTTTCGGGGCGCAATGGCGGGCGGACGATAAGCATGACGTGGGACCGACTTCAAGGGTCCGGTTGGCGCACATTTAGTTGCTTCAAGAGACTTGATGTCGATCCCCTTAAGCGACCCTTAATAGAGAGGCAAGCACCGGCCGAAAATGTGACAAAGGCGCCACAGGTGGGGGGATAATCGTTCGGTGGGGCGTCCATTTCTTGACCCTCGTTTCGCCACCGTGTTCTATTCCTCGACCGTCTTGGCGGGGGCAGTGCGTCGTTGCGTTCCTGGCGTCCACTTTCCGCCGGTCGGGCAGGCCTCTGGTACGTACCAGTTTCTGATCAACGAGAGAGGGAGAATGATGAAAAAGCTTCTACTGGGATCGACCGCCCTGGTCGCCGGTGGACTGTTGGCCGCCCCGGCCATGGCAGCTGACCCGATCAAGATCGGCGTCGGCGGCTACTACCAGTTCTATGCAATCGCCGGCAACATCGAGGGCTTCTACGGCACTCCCACCCTTCTGGGAGGCGCTGGCGCCGGCTTCAACCTTCCGGGCGGCGCGCAGCCGTCGGTCCAATACAAGGGCATCCAGTTCATTCAGGAAGGTGAAATCCACTTCATCGGCCAGTCGAAGCTGGACAACGGCACCACGGTCGGTCTGACCGTCGAGCTCGAAGGCTGGAACACCGCGATCAGCAGCTCCGCGGCCGGCGTCCCCGGCTCGGTCCGCCAGATCGACGAAGCCTATCTGTTCGCCTTCGGCGACTGGGGCCGCCTCGAGTTCGGTTCGCGCGACCAAGGCTCCTACCGTATGTACTACGGTGCGGCGTCCGCGCTGCTCGGCTGGGGTTGGTTCCAGCACAACTCGAGCTTCAACTGGGCCAGCAGCGCGCAGCTCGCGAACCCGGCGCAGGCAGCGGCGACCTTCTTCACGATCGGTGGTCAGTACCAGGACGTCAACCGCATCACCTACTTCACGCCCCGCTTCTCGGGCCTGCAGATCGGTGTCGGCTACGCGCCCAAGATCAACGTCGCTCCGAGCGCGACTCTGACCCGCGGCCTCACCGTCGGTCCGACCACGGGCATGGCCGGCGTTTGCGGCTTCAACGACGCCACCACGGCCAGCAACTGCCCGACGAACGACAACTCCTATCAGGACATGTTCGACGTCGGCGCCAACTACCTGAACAAGTTCGGTGACGTGACCGTCGCGCTGTTCGGCGCGTTCTCGTACATCAACTTCGTTCCGTCCTACAACAACAACGCCTTCACCGCCGCTACCGGCGTGAACCTGGCGCCCTGGAAGCAGTGGGTCGTCGGCATGCAGTTCGGCATCGCCGGCTTCACCATCGGCGGTTCGTACGGCTACGACAACAACGGCATCGGCGGCAACTACTACACCGGCCAGGCCAGCGAGAGCCGCAAGTGGGTGGCCTCGATCATGTACGAAACCGGCCCGTGGCAGATGTCGTTCGGCTGGGGCCATGTCAACACCGACAACGGCAACGGCGCGTCGGCGATGACGATGGGCGCCGGTGGCGCGAACATGGGCGGCACCAGCGCGCTGGCCATGGTCGGCGCTGCAGGCACGGCAGCCGGAAACTTCGGCACGGACCCGTTTGCGGGCGCGGCGACGTTCGGTGGCTACGCCGCGGACAAGTGGGAGCTTGGCGTGAACTACGCGCTCGGACCGGGCATCAAGCTGGTCGGCGGCGCGATCATGTGGAACGTCAGCGGTCCGGTCAACGGCACGCAGGGCAACTCCTGGGCGGCCATGCTGGGCATGGACCTGCGCTTCTAGTCGCAGGCGTCCAACAACGCATCGGAAAGAGCGGGCGAAAGCCCGCTCTTTTCATTTCTGGGGCTTGCGGCCCACGAGGTTCACGAACAGCGTCGGCAGATAGGTGCGCGATACCGGCAGCCGCCCGGTCGCTTGCCGGGCGAGGACCGCCTGGTTGTCCTCATGGTCGAGGACGAGCTGGAACAGCCCCTGTTCCACGGCACCGCCGCCGGCCTGGATGTCGAGTTGCCCGTCGCGTTCCAGGCGGTAGGCGACATCCAGCCCGACATCGCCGCCGCTGTAGAAGGACGACAGGATCTCGAGCCCGTCGAACAGCAACGTCAGGCCGCGAATCGAGAAACGCCAATAGTCGTCCGGCGAGGCATGGAAGGCCTGCGACCATGGCGTCGCCACATAGGCGAGCCCGCCCGGCCGCAGGAGGTCCTCGATCGTCCGGGCCGCTTTCCACGGAGCCACCGTGTGCTCCAGAACATGGCAGCAGACGATGAAGTCGAACGGCTCTTCGCCCAACGCCTGCCGGATGGCCGACGACGGACGGCAGATATCGAGCTGGCGGTCGACATTGCTGCCCTTCTCGATGTCGATCCCGACGAAGTCGGCGTGCGCACCGAAGCGGCGGGAGACCAGGGCGCGCCAGTTTCGTTCGTTTCGATCTGAAACCGAGGTCCGCGATCCGACCTGAAGGACGCGCGGCGCGCGACGGCCGACCGCCTCGGCGACGCGCTCGAGCAACCGCTCGGTCTCGCGCGTGACGCTCGTGCCGACGATGCGCAGCTCGCCCTTTCGAGGCGGAGGCGGCGCGCCGTCGGTCGCGGTCATTCGTGGACCACGAGGACGTGCATCCGCCGCGGACCGTGGGCCCCCAGCTCCATCGCCTGCTCGATGTCGCCGGTGCGCGAGGGCCCGGTGATGGTGTTGACGGTTCGCGGCAGGACGTCCTTGCCGTAGCGCTCGCGCAACCGCGCCCAGACATCCTCGTAGCCCGCCACGATGTCGTCCTCGCGCACCACCACGACATGCGTATCGGGCAGCAGGTTGAGCGACACCGGATGGTCCGGCCCCGAGACCGTCACCAACGTGCCGGTTTCGGCGATGCCGGCAAAGGCGCCGGTGATCGAGACCTGGTCGTCGCCCTCGCCGCGCCCGCGTCGCAAGGCCAGCATCTTCTGGCTCGCCCAGTCATAGCGGTCGAGCAGCGGTGACGGGGCCATCGCGGCCTGCGCCGGCAGGTTGTTTCGGGCGAGATAGGCCGAGACCTCGGCGGCGACCTCGGTGGGTGCGACCCGGGCCACGGTGGCATTGTTGGTTTCCGCCCATTGGCAGAACAGCGCCACCTTCTGCGGCTGCGGAAGCCGGGCGCGCGCGACCGACGGGCCGCGCACCGGCGCGGCGAGCCGTGCTTCGACTGCCTCCCGAGCCGGCCCGGCCAGCGGGCCGCGCCGCAACGAACGCCGGATACCGTCGAGAACCTGTGCGCGCGCAGCGTTCGCCGTATCGCTCATGGCCGGGTCCTCGCCCCGCCGTGCCGCGCCCATTGAGCATGGAACGTGCCGCCGGCCGGAGGCGCCGGAAAGTCGCGGAACCGCGTCCAGCCTGCGGCGAGCGGCAGGCTGGCGTAGCGGCCCTCTCCCCGTCCGAACAGGGCGAGGACGCGATTGGCCCAGCCCGTCACCCGCCGATACAGCTTCGGTCGTCGCGCGAGAAAGCCCCAGAGCGCCAGCCCCTGGCGCACGCCCTTGGGCGTCAGGTGGCGCTCGAACTCCCGTTCGCGCCAATGCCGCATCAGGCCGGGCAGGGGGATGCGCACCGGGCATACGCTCTCGCAGCGGCCGCAGAAAGTCGAGGCGTTGGGCAGGTTGCTCGCCTCCTCGACACCGATGAGCTGCGGCGTCAGCACCGATCCGATCGGGCCGGGGTAGACCCAGCCATAGGCGTGGCCGCCGATCGCACCATAGACCGGGCAGTGGTTCATGCAGGCGCCGCAGCGGATGCAGCGCAGCATGTCCTGCATCTCGGTGCCCAGCACCGACGAGCGGCCGTTGTCCAGGATGACGACATGGTAGTGCGCCGGCCCGTCGAGATCGCCGGTACGACGCGGGCCGGTGTTGATCGTGGTGTAGGTGGAGGATTCCTGGCCGGTCGCCGAGCGCGCCAGCACGCGCAGCAGCACGGCGGCGTCCTCGAGCGTCGGGATCACCTTCTCGATGCTCGCCAGCACGATGTGCATCTTCGGCAGCGTGTTGGAGAGATCGGCGTTGCCTTCGTTGGTCACCAGCATCGACGAGCCGGTCTCGGCGACCAGGAAATTGGCCCCCGTCAGCCCGACGTCGGCGTCGAGGAATTTCTGGCGCAGCACGTGGCGGGCCTCGGCCACGAGATCCTGGCGTTCGGTCAGGCGACGGGTGAATCCCAGCGGGCCGTGATGCTCGACGAAGGTGCCGGCGACCTGGTCCTTGGTGAGGTGCACCGCCGGCGCGATGATATGGCTGGGCGGCTCGTGCCGAAGCTGGATGATGTACTCGCCGAGGTCGGTCTCGATCGGCGCGATGCCCGCCGCCTCGAGATGGGCGTTGATGCCGATCTCCTCCGAGATCATCGACTTCGATTTGGCGATCGTGCGCGCGCCGACGCTGCGGCACAGCTCGGTGATGATGCGCCGCGCATCCTCCGCCGTCGGCGCCCAGTGGACATGGCCCCCCAGCGCCGTGACCTTGCGCTCGAACTCCTCCAGGTAGAAATCGAGATGCGCCAACGCGTGGTTCTTGATGTCGCGCGCAGCGTCGCGCAGCGCCTCGAACTCGGGCAGCCGTTCGGCTGCCTGCCGCCGCCGCTCGGAGAATCCGACTTTCAGCTTGGCGAGCGAATCCTGCAGGTTGGCATCGGCGAGCGCTGCGCCGGCATTGTGCTTGAAGTCACGGGCGGTCGATTGCATCAGCGCCGCCCCTCCGCCTCGCCGATCGCCGGCAGGCTGCCCATGTCGGCCAGCACCTCCGCGACGTGGCGGACCTTCACCGCGCTGCCCTCGCGCTGGAGCTTGCCCGCCATGTTCATCAGGCAGCCGAGATCGCCGGCCAGCAGGGTGCCGGCGCCGGATGATGCGACATCGGCGGACTTCTCGCCCACCATGGCGTTCGAGATGTCGGGATACTTCACGCAGAATGTGCCGCCGAAGCCGCAGCAGACCTCGGGCGTAGCCATCTCGCGCAGCGTCAGCCCCTGGACCGAGCCGAGCAGCCGGCGCGGCTGCTGCTTGACGCCGAGCTCGCGCAGGCCCGAGCAGGAATCGTGATAGGTCACCGCATCGTCGTAGCGCGCGGCGACCGAGGTGACGCCCAGCACGTCGACCAGGAACGACATCAGCTCGTGGCTGCGCGCGGCGAGGTTGGCGGCCCGCGCCTTCATCGCCGGATCGTCGTCGAACAGGCCGGGGTAATGATGGGCGAGCATGCCGCCGCACGAGCCGGACGGCGCGACCACGGCTTCGTAGCCTTCGAACGCGTCGATCACCTGGGCCGCGATCGCGCGCGTGGTGGCACGGTCGCCGGAATTATAGGCCGGCTGCCCGCAGCATACCTGCAGGGGCGGCACCTCGACGGTGCACCCCGCCTCCTCCAGCAGCTTCACCGCGGCGAAGCCGATCGAGGGCCGGAACAGGTCGACGAGACAGGTGACGAACAGCGCGACGCGGCGCGGATGGATCGGCGGCTTGGACACGCCGGCCACCATGGCAGTCGTAAAAATGCCGTGCAACGGGCAGCCCCGGAAAACTTTGGCTCGGCCAGTCGCCGTCTTGCCGGAGGGCGGGCAAGACGATCACAAGTTCTCAGCCGCGGTTGGGCACCAGCACGATGGCCTGGCCGGTGCCGACCATGCGGCCGGCCCACTCTGCCGCGTTGGCGCCGCCGCCGAAGAACACGTCACCCCGCGCCGCGCCCTTGATGGCGGCGCCGCTGTCCTGGGCGATCAACAGCCGGCGGTAGGGCTCGACCTGTCCGGGCTTGCCGATCACCGGACGCTGGGTGTCGATCCAGACCGGGGTGCCGTAGGGCGTGAAGCGCGGGTCGATCGCCAGGCTGCGCTGCGCGGTGAGCGGCACGCCTTCGGACCCCGTGGGAGCGGCGCTGCGGGTGTCCTTGAAGAAGATGTAGCGCTCGTTCTTGCGCATCACGTCGCGCGCCTTGGCCGGATTGCGTTTCAGCCAGTTACGGATCGCCGGCCAGTTCGCGTCCTCGCGCGACATCACGCCCATGTCGGCGAGCACACCGGCGAGCGCAGTGTAGGGACGATTGTTGGAGCCGTCGAAGCCGATGCTGAGCGCGCCGCCCTCGGCGAGATGGATGCGCCCGCTGCCCTGGACCTGGACCTCGAACAGCGCGACGGGATCCTGCACCCAGGCGATCTCCAACCCCTTGCCCTTGAGCGCGCCCTGCTCGATCTCGGCCCGCGTATAGTAGGGACCGTCGCCCAGATCGGGCGGCCGGCGATAGACGGGGACCGTATAGAGGCGCGACGGCACGCGGCTGCCGCGCAGCTCCGGCTCGAAGTAGCCTGTGAAGCTTCCGGGCGATTGCACCGCCAGAGGCCGGAAATTCTCCTCGAAGAAGCGCCGCGCCGCGCGGTGGTCGCTGTCCTTGACCCCGCCGGCGGTGTCGCAGATCGCCTTCCATTCGGCTGCAGTCACTGTTTTCTCACCACCGTCCGTGGCGATCCGGCTCTCGGGCCCCGCGGTGAGCTTGGGGCAGGAACGCTTGAGGGCGACCAGCGCCTCGCCCTGCCGGTCGTCGGCCCAGCCGGGAATCTCGTTGAACGAGATCGGTGCCATGCGCACCTTGCTTTCCGGAGTGCTGCCGCTGCCGGCGCAGGCCGACAGGAGGCTCGCGGCGACGAGCAATGCCGCGCCGCCGGACAGGAAGCCCCAGCGCATCCTGATCCCGGCCTCCCCCTAGCCTTCGCTCTCGGTCTTGACCAACAGCCAGTTGGGATCGCTGGACCGGGTGTCGCGACGGAAGGTCCAGAGGTCGACGACCTTCTGCACTTCGTTCGGATTGCCGTCGGCGATCTGGCCGTCGGCATTGCGCAGAACATTGATCTGCTCGCTGACGAAGCGGACGGTGACCTGCGCGAAGCTGCCCTGCATCTCGGCCATCGCGATGTCCGACGCCTCGAAGCCGATCAGGGTCGTCTCGGCCTTCTCGCCCCGCTCGACACGGCCGGCGATCGCGGCCTTGAAGCTGGCGAAGGTCTGCGCGTCGAGCAACGACTGGAGCGGACCGATATCGCCCTTGGCGAAGGCTTCGACGATCGTCGTGAAGGCAGCGCGCGCGCCCCCCGCGAAACCGATCGGCTCGAAGCTCGCATCGACGCTGCGGATCGCCGTGACGCCCGCCACGGCGGCAGGCAGGACAGTGGAGCGAATGCCGCCGGGGGCGTTGACCGACAGCGGCGGCCGCGGCGCCGGCGCATTGCTGTTCGGCAGGGGAATCACGTTGTCGTTGCCCGACGGCGCGTCGTTGCCGATGCGCGGCGGACCGGCGGTCGGCGGAGGCGGCGTGGGCGGCGAGAACGGATCGCGCGCCGGAGGACGCTCGTTGCCGGTCCGCTTGCCCAGCACGGCCCGCAGCCGCAGGATCAAGAAGACCGCGACGAGGCCGATCAGGATGATGTCGTAGTTGTTACCCACGATGGCTCTCCGCCAGCCCGCAACCCAGTCCCTCGAAAGTACATAGGCTGCGATTGCGGAAAGGGCAAGGCAAGCGCCTGGAGCCGCGCCGACCCGCCATCGTCGTCATTTCTTCCGGAGCCACAGGCTGGTCGGCATCGCTTCGGCCGGCGAGGGCAGGCGGGCCACGACAGATCGCGCGAGACGGTCGGCCAGCCGTCGGCTCGCCCAGACGCTCGAGAAGAGCGGCGTGAAGGCCCCTGTCGTCAGCAGCGGCAGCACGCCCTGCTGCTCGTTGTAGGCGCGCCAGCCCCACGCCGACGGATAGTCGAACGGCAGGAAGATGTCGTGGATGTGGACCAGGACGCCCGCAGGCAGGCGCGGCAGGACGCGATTGAGCAGAAGGTCGACGTCGCTGCCCGGCATCAGGATGTGGCTGGAATCGATGAACAGCACGTCGCCCGAGCGCAGGACGTCGAACGTTTCCGGCGCCGTCGCCTGGACCGTGGATGCCATCACCTGGACGCCGGCCAGGCCCGCGATGTCGGCGCGCGGCGCGGGATCGATGGCGAGGATCTCGCCGACGCCCCCCAGGGCTTTCGACAGGATGCGCGTGGAATGTCCCGAGCCGACCTCCACGACATGCTGGGGCTTGCGGTCGCGCACCAGCGCGTAGGCCACGGCGGCATCGAGCGAGGGGAACCACGATTGATCGAGCAGGCTGCGCTTGGCCTCGAGCACCGCGGCGTGTCCGTCGACCAGGTCGATCACCGCCTCGAACGCCGCGGCATGCTGCTCGAACAGCGCCTCGATCGCCGGATAGGGCGGCTGCGTCCCGGCCGGCGGCAGCAGCGGCGCATAGCGGTGGGGGATGAACCAGCCACGCGGCTTGAGCCCCAGCACGGTCGGCAGGCCGAGTGCCAGCCGCCGCCAGCGGCCGCGAAAGCTCAGCGCCGCTGTCACGAGACGCTCTTCACGATGCAGGGATTCATGGGGCGAGTGTCAGGCCTTCGTGCGCGACGACCACGCGTGGCAGGCCGCCGGCCACCGTCCCGGGGCGCAGCGCCGCCGCCTCACGCGCCACGTCGTCCATGAACGGGTCGTTGTGGCTGGGATCGTGATGGAAGATGGCGAGCGTGCCCACACCGGCCGCGTCGGCCAGGCGCACGCCTTCCTGCCAGGTCGAATGGCCCCAGCCCCTGTAGCGTTCGTATTCGGCGTCGGTGTAGCTCGAATCGTAGATCATGATATCCGCGCCGCGGCAGAGATCGACGATGGTCCTGTCGCGCTCGCCCGGCCGGTGCTCGGTATCGGTGATGTAGCAGATCGCCTTGCCGCCATGGTCGATGCGATAGCCGGTCGCGCCGTTGGGATGGTTGAGGGCCGCCGTCCGCATCGTGACCGCACCGCAGCTCAGCGCGCCGCCGGCCTCGAACTCGATGAACTGCACCTGCGCCTTGAAGATGTCGAGCGTGACGGGATAGATCGGCGCCTGCATCAGGTTGCTCACCACCTGCTTCAGCGTATAGGGCGGCTCGAGATGGCCGGCCCACAGCCGCACCGAATTGCGCTCGTCGAACAGCGGCGCGAAGAAGGTGAGGCCCGACAGGTGGTCGAGATGGGTATGGGTGAAATAGATGTCGATATCGAGCGGCGCCAGGCGCGCCAGCTCGAGCCCGAGCGGACGGATGCCGGTGCCGGCATCGAAGATCAGCCGCCGGCCACCGGCGCTCACCTCCAGGCAGGAGGTGTTGCCGCCATAGCGCGCGTATTCGGCGCCGGAACACGATATCGAGCCGCGCACGCCCCAGAAGCGAACCTTCAGACCGTCGGTCAATCCTTCTCCCCAAACTCTCCCCGCACCAGAGTCCACAGGTGGCGGGCGGCGTCAACCGAACTGCAGCCGGCGATTGTTGGCCGCAATCTTGCGTAGCGCTTCCAAGGCGGTCCGGATGGTCCGGATTAACATATTCTTGCAGGCGGCGGGCCAATACGCCTCCGACGGGATGCGTTGCGGCCGGGCGCAAAGGGGGTAATACTTTCGCCATGGAAATGCGCACGGCCAAGTTCGCCATCGGGCAGGTGGTGAAGCACAGGATCTATCCCTTCCGCGGCGTGATCTTCGACGTCGATCCGGTGTTCGCCAACACCGAGGAGTGGCTGTCGTCGATTCCCGAGGAGGTCCGCCCGCGGCGCGACCAGCCGTTCTATCACCTGCTGGCGGAGAACGCGCAGACCACCTACGTCGCCTATGTGTCGGAGCAGAACCTTCTGCCCGACGAGACAGGCAAGCCGGTTTCGCATCCGCAGGTGCCGCACTTCTTCAAGGAGATGAAGCGCGGCCACTACGTCAGCCGCGACCGCGCCCTGTACTGAGCTCTTGCCGGACCGCGGGCGTCCCGCCCGCCTCATCCTTATGAGCGGGCGGGACGCCCGCGCTCCGGCAAGAAGCGATCGCCTTAATGCCCCGCCATGGCGCGGCCGATGGCGCCGACGTCCGCCGATGCGCCCGGCGTCTGCAGGGCGAGCTTGCCGTCGAACATCACGACGATGCGGTCGGAGAGCTGCAGGATCTCGTCGAGGTCCTCGCTGACCAGCAGCACGGCGGCGCCGCGGTTGCGCGCCTGGACGATCCGCGCGCGGATCTCGGCCACGGCGGCGAAGTCGAGGCCGAAGCAGGGATTGGCCACGATCAGCAGGTCGCCCTCGCTCGACAGCTCGCGCGCCAGCACGGCGCGCTGCACGTTGCCGCCCGACAGTCCCTTGATCGCCGCGTCAGGGCCGGGCGTCTTCACGCGATAGGCCTCGATCAGCCGGCGCGCGACCTCGCGCATCGGCGCGCGGCGCAGGCGGATGCCGTCGGGCGAGGCCGGCGGCTGGTCGAACGAGCGCAGCGCCATGTTCTCGGCGACCGACATGTCGGCCACGCAGGCGTTGCGCAGCGGCTCCTCCGGCAGGCAGGCGACCTTGTGGCGGATCATCTCCGGCCGGGTCGCGGTGTAGCGCTCGCCATGCACCTTCATAGCGCCGGATCGCGCGTGGCGCTGGCCGGCCAGCGTCTCGACCAGCTCGCGCTGGCCGTTGCCCGAGACGCCCGCCACGCCGACGATCTCGCCGGCGCGGATCTCGAGCGACAGGTCCTCGACGGCGAGCTGGCCGACATTGTCGGCGACCGACAGCGCCTCGACCTGCAGCACCGGCTTGCCCGGCGTGCGCTCGGCACGCTCGACGACGGCGCGCGCCTCGCGCCGGCCGACCATCATCTCGGCCATCATGTCGTTGTCGAGCTCCGACGTGGGCTTGGTGCCGATCAGCGTGCCGCGGCGCAGCACGGTGACGGTGTCGCAGAAGGCGTTCACCTCCCGGAACTTGTGCGTGATGACGACGATGGTGAGGCGTTTTTCCTGCGTGAGCTTCTTCAGGGTCGAGAGCACCTCGTCGGCCTCGTCGGGCGTCAGCACCGAGGTCGGCTCGTCGAGGATCAGCAGGTTCCGCTCGAGATAGAGCTGGCGCAGGATCTCGCCCTTCTGCTTCTGGCCGGCGGCGAGATCGGCGACCGGCGTGTCGAGCGGCACCGTGAACGGCGTAGTCGAGAAGAAGTTCTGCAGGCGTCGGCGCTCGGCCGCCCAATCGATCACCGCCGGCACGTGCTCGCGCGACAGCACGAAGTTCTCCAGCACCGTCATGTTCGGCACCAGCGTGAAGTGCTGGTAGACCATGCCCAGCCCCAACGTGTGCGCCTCGCGCGGATGGTCGATCGTGACCTGCCGGCCGTTGAGCAGGATCTCGCCCTGGTCGGCGGCGTAGTAGCCCATGGCACACTTCACCAGCGTGCTCTTGCCCGCGCCGTTCTCGCCCAGCAGTGCATGGAACGCACCGGCCTGGATCTTCACCGAGACATCGTCGAGCGCCGCCAGCGCGCCGAACCGCTTGGAGAAGCCGATCAGCTCGAGCGACGGCGCGCTCATGCGCTCCTCCTCGGAGCGTTTTCCGCCGGGAGCGCGGCTCTCCAGAGCCGCTCTTTCTTCGGCTTTCCGCCACCCCATGAGCGGCTCTGGAGAGCCGCGCTCCCAGCTATTCGGATGAATTCACGCCCTCTCATGCGATCGCCTCGATCACGGCGGTCGAACTGGCCACCGCGCCGAACACGCCGCCCTGCATCTCGACCATCTTGAGCGCGGCGGCGTGGTTGCCGGCATCGGTCGCGCCGGTGCAGTCCTCCAGGATCAGGCATTCGAAGCCGCGGTCGTTGGCTTCGCGCATCGTCGTATGCACGCAGACATCGGTGGTGATGCCGGTCAGCACGATGTTGTCGATGCCGCGCGTGCGCAGCATCAGCTCGAGATCGGTGGCGCAGAACGAGCCCTTGCCCGGCTTGTCGATGATCGGCTCGCCGGCGATAGGCGCGAGCTCGGGGATGATCTCCCAGCCCGGTTCGCCGCGCACCAGGATGCGCCCGCACGGGCCCGGATCGCCGATGCCCGCGCCGATCTGCTGCGAGCGCCATCGCTTGTTGGGCGGCAGGTCGCTGAGGTCGGGACGATGGCCCTCGCGCGTATGGAAGACGTGCCAGCCCGCCTTGCGCGTCGCCGCCAGCAGCCGCGCGATCGGCTCGATCGGCGCGCGCGTCAGCGAGAGATCGTAGCCCATCTTGTCGACATAGCCGCCGACCCCGCAGAAGTCGGTCTGCATGTCGATCACGATCAGCGCGGTGTTCTGCGGGCGCAGGTCGCCGTTCCACGGCCAGGCGTAGGGGCGAGACTTGATGTGCATGGCGGTCCTCTATTTCACGGCGCCGAGCTCACCCGGCGCGCCGCGCAGGCTGCGCTCGGGCGAGCAGGTCGCGATCATCAGGGCGAGGGTGAGCACATAGGGCGCGGCGCTGAACAGGTAATAGCCCTGCGTGACGCCGACCGACTGCAGCGCCGGGCTGATCGCGCCGGCCGCGCCGAACAGCAGCGAGGCCCACAGGCAGCGCACGGGATCCCAGCGCGCGAAGATCACCAGCGCCACGGCCATCAGGCCCTGGCCGCTCGACAGGCCCTCGTTCCAGCTTCCCGGATAGTAGAGCGACAGGAACGCGCCGCCGACGCCGGCGAAGGCGCCGCCGATCGAGGTCGCGATCAGCCGCACGCGGTTGACCGACGCGCCGATGGCGAGCGCGGCATCGACGCTTTCGCCGGCCAGCCGCACGATCAGGCCCCAGCGCGTGTTCTTCAGCGCCCAGGCCAGCGCGAAGGCGAGCACGATGCCGATCACGAACAGGTAGTTGACCTGCAGCGCCTGGCGGACCTGCGGGATGCCGCTCCACCAGCCGAGGTCGATCGCGCCGAGATTGGGCGCCTTGGGCTGGATGAACGGCTTGCCGAGGAAGAAGGCGAGGCCGGTGCCGAACAGCATCAGGCCGATACCGGTCGCCACGTCGTTGACTCGCGGAAGCTGGCAGATGCCGGCATGCAGCGCGCCGAGCAGCAGCCCGACGAGGGCGGCGACGAGCACGCCGAGCCACGGCGAGCCGCTCGCCAGCGCGGTGCCGTAGGCGCTCATCGCGCCCATCACCAGCGTGCCTTCGAGGCCGAGATTGATGCGGCCCGAACGCTCGGTGAGGCACTCGCCGATGCTCACGAAGATGAATGGCGTGCTGACCCGGATGGCGCCCGCCAGCATGGCGAGCGGCACGCCCCAGATGCCGAGACCGGTGTCGTCCATCAGGCCGCCGCCTTCGGCTTCCACAGCCGGCCGTAGAAGGTTTCGCTCGCCAGGATCGCGACGAAGATGATGCCCTGGAGCACGACGACGGCGGCGTCGGGCAGGTCGAGCCGGCGCTGCAGCAGGCCGCCCGAGGCGCCGATGCCGCCGAGCAGGATCGCGACCGGCACGATGGCCAGCGGATGATGGCGCGCGAGGAAGGCGACGAGGATGCCGGAATAGCCGTAGCCGACCGCCAGCGAGGCGTTGGCCCGGCCGTGCACGGCGGCGACCTCGACCATGCCGGCGAGCCCGGCGGCCGCGCCGCCGGCGGCGCAGGCCAGCAGCACGTAACGGCCGACATCGAGGCCCATCATGCGCGCAGTCTTCGGGTTGCCGCCGATCACCTCCATCGCGAAGCCCCACGTCGTGAAGCGCTGGAACACATAGATCGCCAGGCACGCGACGATGCCGTAGACCAGTCCCCAATGGACGTCGGTGCCGGGGATCGTGCCGAGCATGTTCGCGTCGCCGATCGGGAAGGTCGACGGCTTGTTGAGGCTCGACGGGTCGCGCAGCGGGCCCTCGACGAAATGGTTCATCAGCGCGATGGCGATGTAGGTCAGCAGCAGGCTGGAGATCGTCTCGTTGACGCCGCGCCACTGGCGCAGCCCGCCGGCCAACGCGATCCACGCACCGCCCACCGCCATCGCCGCCAGCGCCATCGTGACCTGCACCACGAGCGGCGGTGCGCTCGCCACCGCGACGCCGGCCGCCGCGGCGGCCACGCCGCCGGCCACCAGCGCGCCTTCGTTGCCGATGATCACTAGCCCGAGCCGCGCCGGCAGCGCGGTGCAGAGCGCGGTGAGGATCAGCGGTGCCGCGCGCGTCAGCGTGTTCTGCCACGAGAACCAGCTCCCGAACGCGCCTTGGTACATCAGCGCGAACGCCTCCAGCGGATCGACCTGCGCATAGATCGCCAGCAGCAGGCCGAACAGGACGGCCGACGCCAGCAGCGCCAGGATCGGGACGACGATTCGTTCGAGGGCTTGACTCATCTCGCACTCATGTTCCTCTCCCCTGCTAGGGGGAGAGGCTAGGAGAGGGGGTTGCGCACATCGCCTGAAACCCCCTCTCCCCGCCTCTCCCCTTGGCGGGGGAGAGGAGCCTGAGGAAGGCGGCTGGGCGCCATCTCCGCTTTTCTACGACGTCGCGCCGAGGACGCCTTCGACGAGGTAGTTCATGCTCTCGAGCTTGGGCTCGGTGATCACGTAGGACGTGCCGGCCGGGATCACGACGTTGCCCTTGTTGTCCTTGAGCGCGCCCTTGTAGATCGGCAGGCTGCCGCTCACGATCGCCGCTTTCGCTGCGTCCGCCTTCTCGCGCACGGCGGCCGGCACGGCAGGACCGTAGGCCGAGGTGCGGACATAGCCTTCCTTCAGCCCGCCGCGCACGAAGTTGCCGGGCGCCTGGCCCTTCTTCATCCCCTCGACCATGTCGACGTAGATCTTCTCCCAGTTCCACTCCGCGCCGGTCAGGTAGCCCTTGGGTGCGAGCTTCGCCTGGTTGGTGTGATAGCCGCAGGTGTAGATGCCGGCGCGCTCGGCGGTCTCGATCACGACCTTGGGCGAGTCGACATGGCAGGTGACGACGTCGACGCCCTGCGCAACCATCGAGTTGGTGGCTTCCGCCTCCTTGACCGGCAGCGACCAGTCGCCGGTGAAGATCGCCTGGGTGGTGACCTTCGGATTGACCGACTGCGCGCCCAGGGTGAAGGCGTTGATGTTGCGCAACACCTGAGGGATCGGCTTGGCGGCGACGAAGCCAAGCTTGCCGCTCTTGCTGACCGAGCCCGCGACGATGCCGGACAGATACTGCGCCTCGTCGATATAGCCGAAATAGCTGCCGGTGTTCTTGGGATGCTTGCCCTCGGTCCACAGCCCGCCGCAATGACGGAACTCGACCTTCGGGAACTTGGCCGCCTCCTTCAGCATGTGCGGGTCGAAATAGCCGAACGACGTGGGGAACATCAGCGTGGCGCCGTCGAGGTTGATCATGCTCTCCATCGATTTCTCGACGGCGACCGTCTCGGGCACCTTCTCCTCCTCGACGACCTTCACGCCGGCCATCTTCTTCAGGATCGCCGCCGCCTCGGCATGCGCCTGGTTGTAGCCGTAGTCGTCGCGCGGCCCGACATAGATGAAGCCGACCACCAGCGGCTTCTGCGCGTTGGCCGCGCCCGCCAGCCCGAATGCCGCCGCCCCTGCCGCGCCGCCCAGCAGCGTGCGCCGGCCGATCGTGAACCTGTCCGCCATTTGATCTTCCTCCGCGATCCCTTGCCCGCCGGATGGCGGCCCGAAACCGAGGTCAGCAAGCGGTGTGCCAGCGACCCGAGGGCGCATTTGCGAGGAAAGCGAGGGTTTGGAGGGCCAAACTGTATGCAATCTGATCGGAGTGCATGCTTTTTGCCCATCGTTTGAACATTGGCACCCATCTTGTATGCATCGATCGGCATGTCCTCGGAAAATCCGACCCTGACCGAAAAGCTCGCAACGGCCATCGCCGACGCCATCCTGGACGGTACGTTCGAGCCGGGAATGCATCTCGACGAAGTCAGCCTGGCGCAGCAGCACGGCGTCTCGCGCACGCCCGTCCGCGAAGCCCTGCGGCAGCTCACGACCAGCGGCCTGATCGACATGCGCCCGCGGCGCGGCGCCGTCGTCGCGAAGGCGACGCAGGAGCAGGTCGAGAGCCTGTTCGTCGCCATGGCGGAGATGGAGGCGACCTGCGCGCGGCTCTGCGCGCTCAGCATGACGCCGGTCGAGCGCCGCCGCCTGCAGGCCCGCCACGAGGCCATGACGAAGCTGGCCAGCGGCGGCGATCCCGATTCCTATTCCGACGCCAATGTCGCCTTCCATTCGGCGATCTATTCCGGCGCGCACAACGCTGCGCTGGCGGAGTTCGCGCTCGGCCTGCGCCGGCGAGTCGGCCCGTTCCGCCGCGCGCAGTTCCGGATGGAGGGCCGCCTCACGCGCTCCAACCAGGAGCACGACGCCGTCGTGCGCGCGATCCTGGCCGGCGACGCTGCCGGCGCGCACGCCGCGATGCTCCACCATGTCAGCCTGGTCGAGGACGCGTTCGAGGCGTTCTCTTACCGGACCGCGGGCGTCCTGCCCGCCTCTTGAATCATGAGCGGGCGGGACGCCCGCGGTCCGGCAAGACTCAGTTCAGCGGGAACGGGAAATACTTCTCGCTGATCTTCTTGTACGTGCCGTCGCTCATCATCTCGCCGAGCGCCTTGTTGAAAGCGTCGCGCAGCTTGATGTCCTCGCGGCGGATGCCCGCGGAGACGCCGACGCCCAGCGTCTGCGTGTCCTTGATGTCCTGGCCCATCACCTCGCAGCACTTGCCTTCCGGCTTCTGCGACCACAGCCAGAGCTGCACCTTGTCGCCGAATACCGCGTCGACCTCCTCGGTGGCCAGCCCCTTCAGCGCCTCGGCCACCGTGTTGTAGCGCTTGATCTGCGCGGAGCGGCGGAAGCTCTTGTCGAGCCAGTCGGCATGGGTCGAATCCTTCTGCACGCCGATCTTCTTGTTGCGCAGCAGCGAGGGCGGCCCGTCGAACGGCTGGCCCTTGGCGGCGATGAAGGCGCCGGGCGAAAGGTAGTAGCGCCGCGACATGCCGAGCCGCCGGCGCCGCTCGCCGTTGACCTCGAGCGAGGACATCACGATGTCGAACTTCTTGTCGATCAGTCCCGGCACGAGATCGTCCCACTTCACGGCGACGAACTCGCACTCCGCCTTCATGCGCTGGCAGGCGTCCTGCGCCAGCTCCATCTCGAAGCCGGCCGGAAGGCCCTTGCGGTCGAGATAGTTGAACGGCGGATAGGCGGCCTCGGTGGCGATCGTGATCTTGAAGGCCGGTGGGGTGAAGGGCGACTTCGGGCCGGTCGGCTTGGCCGGTTGTGGCGCGGCGCGCGGCGCCGGCTTGGCGGGCTGCTGCGCGGCGGCACTCGCGCCGAACGCCAGCATCGCAAGGAGAAGCGCCAGCCGCCTCATGCGACGAGACGCTCCAGCACCGCGTTCAGCCGCTGCCGGCCGGCCGGCGTCGCGGCGAGATGCGTCTCATCGACCTCGATGAAGCCGGCCTCGACCAGCGGGGCGAGCCTGGCCTCGCCCAGCGCGGTGACGGGATCGGCGCCGGCGACCGACGCGAACAGCGCGCGGTCGATGCCGTCGGCGAGCCGCAATCCCATCATCAACGCTTCCTCCACCCGATCCTGCCCCGCCACAACCGAGGTTTCGGCCGTCCCGTGGCCGTCCCGTTCCACCGCATCGAGCCAGCCCTCCGGCCCGCTCGCCCGCCGCGTCGCCCTCTTGGTCTCGCCTTCCGCGAAACGGCCATGCGCGCCCGGCCCGATGCCGACGTAATCCTGATACTGCCAGTAGATCAAATTATGGCGGCATGCCGCGCCCGGACGCGCATGGTTGGAGATCTCGTAGGCGGGCAGGCCGGCGGCCTCGAGCCGCGCCTGCGTGCGCTCGAACATTTCCGCCGCGTCCTCCTCGCCCGGCAGCACGAAGCCGCCGCGCGCATGCTGCGCGAAGAACCGCGTGCCGCGCTCGACGGTGAGCTGGTAGAGCGACAGATGCTCGCCGGCGAGGGCCAGCGCGCGGTCGAGCTCGGCCGACCAGTCCTGCGGCGTCTGGCCGGGCCGGGCATAGATCAGGTCGAACGAGTAGCGCGCGAAATGCCGCCGGGCGGTCTCGATCGCCGCCAGTGCCTCGTCGGCCGAATGCTCGCGCCCGAGGAAGGCGAGCGCCCGAGGATCGAGCGCCTGCACGCCGAGCGACACGCGATTGACGCCGGCGTCGGCGAGGGCGGCGAACCGACCCTGCTCGACGGAGGTCGGGTTGGCCTCCAGCGTGATCTCCACCTCCGGTGCGCAGTCCCAGAGCTGGCGCGTGCGCGCGATCAGGGCGGCGACCGTCTCGGGCACCATCAGCGACGGCGTGCCGCCACCGAAGAAGATCGTCTCGACCCGCCGCGCCGGCGCCTCGCGCGCGGCGTGCTCCAGCTCCGTCAGCAGCGCCCTCTTCCAGCGGCCCTGGTCGATCCCCTCGCGCACGTGGCTGTTGAAGTCGCAGTACGGGCACTTCGATTTGCAGAACGGCCAATGGATGTAGACGCCCATGACCTCCGAGGGGGGATCGGGGCGCGCCACGGTCATCGGAAGCAGGCCTCGACCAGCCGGGCGAAAGCGCGGCCGCGATGGCTGATCGCGTTCTTCTCCTCGGCGCCCATCTCGGCGGTGGTGCGTGTCTCGCCGAGCGGCTGGAAGCAGGGATCGTAGCCGTGCCCGCCGCTGCCGCGCGGCGGCCAGACGATGCGGCCGTCGAGCGTGCCGTGCACCAGCTCGACATGCTCGTCCGGCCAGGCCAGCGCCAGCACGCAATGGAACGTCGCGCGCCGCGCCGCGTCGGTGTCGGGCACGCCGCGCCGCGCGAGCTCGTCCTGGATGCGCTTCATGCCGACCATGGCGTCGCGCGTCGGGCCTTCCCAGTCGGCGGTGTAGACGCCGGGCTCGCCGTCGAGCGCCTGCACGCCGAGGCCGGAATCGTCGGCCAGTGCCGGCAAGCCGCTGCCGCGCGTGGCGGCCAGCGCCTTGATCGTGGCGTTGCATTCGAACGTCGTGCCGGTTTCCGGCGGAGCGGGCAGGCCGAGATCGCCGGCCGAGACGATCTCGACGCCGAAGCCCGACAGCATGCTGCGGATCTCGCCGGCCTTGCCGCGATTGTGCGTCGCCACGACCAGCTTCGGCAGCTCGAAGCGACGCGGCATCAGGCCTTGCCGATCGCCAGCCGCTGCAGCCCGGTCAGCTCGGCGACGCCCTTCTTGGCCAGCTCCATCAACTGGAGGAACTGTGCCTCGGTAAACGGCTCCTTCTCGGCGGTGCCCTGGACCTCGACGATGCCGCCGGTCCCGGTCAGCACGAAGTTGGCGTCGGCCTCGGCCTTGGAATCCTCGGGATAGTCGAGGTCGAGCACGGCTGTGCCCTGCCACAGGCCGCACGACACGGCGGCGACCTGGCCGGTGATCGGATTGGCCGCGAGCTTGCCCTCCTTCATCAGCCATTCGAAGGCGAAATGCAGGGCGACCCAGGAGCCGGTGATGGCGGCGGTGCGCGTGCCGCCGTCGGCCTGCAGCACGTCGCAATCGATGTTGATCTGGCGCTCGCCCATGGCGGGCAGGCTGACCACGGCGCGCAGCGAGCGTCCGATCAGCCGCTGGATCTCCTGCGTGCGGCCCGACTGCTTGCCGCGCGCGGCCTCGCGGTCGCCACGGGTATGGGTGGCGCGCGGCAGCATGCCGTACTCCGCCGTGACCCAGCCGCGGCCGGTATTGCGCATCCAGGGCGGTACGCGCTCGTCGACCGAGGCGGTGCACAGGACATGGGTGTCGCCGAACTTCACCAGGCACGAACCCTCGGCATGGCGCGAGAAGCCGGGTTCGAGGGAGATCTTGCGAAGCTGGTCGGGGGCGCGGCCGGAAGGGCGCATCGGGTCTGTCTCCTGGGGGCGGGACAGGCGCTTATGGCCAAGTCGGCCGCACGGGACAAGCGCGGCCGATCAGCCCGTCCTGTCACCCTGGGCGGATCAGCCAGCCGCGGTGGCGGTAGGCATCGCGCAGCATGCGCAGCATCGTCGAGCCCTGGGAGAGGATCAGGATGGGGATCAAGGCCAGCAGGATGAGGGCCTGGATCCGGAGCGGCACCACCCATGACGTCGCCGCCCACACGCCGACATAGAAGATCAGATAGCCGAGATTGACGGCGAAGGCCCTGAGGACGAGCCAGCCGAAGCCGCCGCGCCACAGGCGCCAGACATAGAGGAAGCCGAACAGGCCGGCCCACAGGTAGGACCAGCCGCCGACCGAGATGGAGATCTCACTCCTCGGATGTTCGAATCGATAGCCCCGGAACACGGACGCAATCCTACTACGCCGTGCGGCAGGCGGACCAGTGACGCGTTGACCATCGCGACTGCAGTTCCTAAGTTTTTACCATGGCTCTTCATCGACTCGGTGTGTCTCTCGGCACGTTGCCCGATTCGCAGGCGGGTCAGCGTCCGTCCGGGACGCCGATCGCCGCGCTCAACGACCGGGCGCGCGAAGTGCTGCGTCTCGTCGTCGAAAGCTATGTCGAGACCGGCGAGCCGGTCGGCTCGCGCGCGCTGACGCGGCGGATCACCGAGACGCTGTCGCCCGCCACGATCCGCAACATCATGGCCGACCTGCAGGATGCCGGCCTGCTCTACGCGCCGCACACTTCGGCCGGCCGGCTGCCGACCGATGCGGGGCTGCGGCTGTTCGTCAACGGCCTGCTCGAGGTCGGCAACGTCTCGGAGGAGGAGCGCGAGAGCATCGAGGCGCGCTGCACTGCCGCCGGCCGCAGCATGACCGAGGCGCTCGAGCAGGCGACCAGCCTGCTGTCGGGCCTGTCGCGCTGCGCCAGCGTCGTCATGGCGCCCAAGACCGAACAGCCGCTGAAGCACATCGAGTTCGTGAATCTCGGGCCGGGCCGCGCCCTTGTCGTGACCGTCACCCAGTCGGGCCAGGTCGAGAACCGGCTGATCGACACGCCGATCGGCATGCCTGCCTCGACGCTGACCGAAGCCAGCAACTACCTCAACGCCCGCCTCTCGGGCCGCACCCTCGACGATGCGCGCCGGCTGATCCTCGACGACATCAAGCTCAAGCGCGCCGAGCTGAACGACCTCACCGCGCGGGTGATCGAATCCGGCCTGGCGACCTGGGCGGGCGAGCCCGGCGGAGCGCTGATCGTGCGCGGCCAGGCGCGGCTGCTGGAAGACATCACCGCCATCGCCGACCTCGAGCGGGTCCGCCTGCTGTTCGACGCGCTGGAGCGCGGCGAGAGCTTCGCGCGGCTGCTCGAGCTGGCCAACGGCGCGGCCGGCGTGCAGATCTTCATCGGCGCCGACAACCCGCTGTTCGCCAACACCGGCTGCT
>CAMFJT010000070.1 GCA_945957125.1 uncultured Rhodospirillales bacterium
GCATGGGCCCGTTCGAGCTGATGGACCTCACCGGCATCGACGTGAACTTCCCGGCACGCAAGATCATCTACGAGGGCTTCTTCCACGACCGGCGCATGACGCCGAGCCCGTACCACGAGAGCCTCTACGCGGCCGGCAAGCTCGGGCGCAAGACCGGCGGCGGCTGGTACGGCTACGACGCCAAGGGCGCGAAGGTCGATCCCGGCGCCGACCATCTGCCGTCGGTGCAGCCCGCAGGCAGCGCGGTGGTGATGGACAGCCACAACGAGAAGCTGGTCGCGCTGGTCGTGGCCGCCGGCGCCGAGCCGCTGGCGGTGGATGACGGCAAGAGCCCGATCCTGGTCGCGCCGATCGGCAAGGACGCCACGACCACCGCGGTCGAGCGCGGGCTCGATCCCACGAGAACCGTTGCCGTCGACCTCACGGGCGATGCCGGCAAGCGCATCACCATCATGATGCCGCCGAACGGCGATCCGCTGGTGCGCGATGCGGCCGCGGCGATGTTCGCCAAGGCCGGCACGAAGGTGACGCTGATCAAGGATTCGCCGGGCTTCATTGCCCAGCGCATGGTCGCGATGATCGCCAACCTCGGCTGCGAGATGGCGATGATCGGCATCGCCTCGGCCGCCGACGTCGACACGGCGATGACGCTCGGCCTCAACTATCCGCGCGGCCCGCTGGCGCTTGCCGACTGGCTGGGCGTGAAGGACTGCCACGAGATCCTGGTGCAGCTCCAGGCGATCACCGGCGACGACCGCTACCGGCCGAGCCAGTGGCTGCGCCGCCGCGCGATGTTGGGCATGAGCGCGACGACGCCGGAGTAGCTTCGGCCTTCGGCCTTGCGTCGTGGGCGCGCCACAGTGGCGCGCCCAAGGACGTTAAATTTGTCCGCTATCGTCGCTCCGGCAAGAGCATGACGCCCTTGCCACGGCAAGCAGCGGGCAAGCAAACAATGTCGGTGCCTACGGGTGGCGCGTCCCCGGCGGAAGATGTCCTCAGCCTGCCGCCGCTGCCGGGACGAGACCGCCTGCCGGCGCCTTCGCCGCTGCGTCGGCACTGGCCCTCTCCTCGCTGCCGGTGGAGGTCGTCTGCAGGATGACGGCGGCACCTTCCTTGGCGAACTCGATGCCGAGCGTGGGTAGCGTGTTGAACAGGCGTTTGACCGCCTCGCGCTGGACCATGGCAGGGTTGCCCGGCCGGGTGGTGAACTTGAAGCGGACGAGGAGGGCGTTGTCGACGATGTCGGCCACGCCCTGCATCTTGAACGGGGCCAGGATCTCGGCCTTGATCTCCGGCACCGCCAGCATGTCCTGGCCGATCTTCTTGGCCGCCTTGCGCAGCTTCTCGATGTCGGTGTCGCGCGCGAAACGCAGGTTGAACTTGGTCGTGATCCAGTCGCGGCTGAAGTTGGTGATCTGGCCGAGCTGGCCGAACGGGATGGTGTGCACCTGGCCGTTCTGATGGCGCAGCTTGATCGAGCGCAGGGTGAAGCCCTCGACCGTGCCCTTCGCCCGCCCGCAGTCGATGTACTCGCCGACCCGGAAGGCGTCGTCGGACAGGTAGAAGATGCCCGAGACGATGTCGCGCACCAGCGTCTGGCTGCCGAACGAGATGGCGATGCCGAAGATCGAGGCGCCGGCGAGCAGCGGCATGACGTTGATCCCGAAATCCTCGAGCGCGATCACGATCGCGAGGAAAAGGATCAGGATGGCGGCCGCCATACGCAGCAGCGGCATCATGGTGCTGATGCGCGAGGCGGGCGTGGCGTTGGCGTCGCCGTCGGCGATCGCCGCGGCGGCATCCTTCGGGCTGCGCGCCATGTACGGATCGGTCGCATACTTGAACAGCTCCCACGCCACGAAGGCGAGGAACAGCGTGATCGCGGCGGTGCGTGAGGAACGCGTGATCTCGTCCCAGCGGTCGGCGCTCGCCAGGGCGAAGACATCGACCACCCAGCTCTGCGCAATGGTCGCGGCGACTCCGATCAGGACGGCGACCCGCAGGCAGCGTGCCACCACGTCAGGCAGCTTCGGCGAGCCGCTCGCGGGCGTCCGGCCTTCGAGCTGGGAGTCCAGGCGCCGCACGACGGCCTGCATCAGGGTCTCGAAGAACAGCAGGCCGACCACGGCCATGAGGGTGAGGAGCATGGCATGTCCCACGCGCACACGGCCCGAGATGGCGCTGTCGAGCTGGGTCACGCCGAGGATCACGAAGAAGCTGCTGGCGATTCCGACCCAATGTCGTCCCACCACGCCGGCCAGCGGCGTCAGCTCGCTCAGCCCCATGAGCCACTGGCGTGCGCCCTCGCGGATGCGGAAGACCAGCCACAGGAATAGCGAGACATAGACCGCGACGGCGGCAACCTGGTAGGCGGCGATCGCATCGACGCGCGTGCCTCCCGCGATCAGCATCTGGGCAAGGGCGCGGGCGGCGACGAACACCAGCATCACGAGAGTGATCCGCCGGTACATCCTGCGGGCCTCGTCGTCGGCCACGGTGCAGAGGCGGGCGTTCGGCGCGTCGGGCTGGAGCAGGAAGCGGAACACCAGCATGAAAATCCGCCATTCGAAGATGCCCATGAGGGCGACCTCGGCGAACTTGTCCAAGGTGGTCCCCCCGGTGAACCAGGCGTTGGCGCCGTTGCAGATCAGCCAGACCGCCAGCAGCCCGAGACCGTCGAGCACCAGAAGCGCCATTATATTGAGCAGAGACCGCAGGCCTCCCGTCGCGCCAGCCCCTGCGGCCAGCCGTTCGCGTGGCCTGCGGAGGACCAGGCGAACGGCGTATTCTGCAACGACGGCGGCGGCTCCCACCGCGACGAGGAGCAGCAGCACGCCGAAGAAACCGGGGCCGCTACCCCCTTCCGGCTCGGACGCGCCGGTGACGGCGCCGATCTGACGGCCGAGCTCGGGGTAGGAATGCAGGACCCGGCCGGCATTCGCCAGGAAGGCCGCGAACTCGCCGCTCTTCCGGGCGGAGGCCGGCTCGTGCACGATCACGTGTGCCGGCGGATGTGCCGCGGCCTTGCCGGATTTGGGTTTGTCGGCCGCGGGCTTTTCGTCCGCCTTGAGCCTTTCGGCGACCGACTTGCTGATCGCATCGACCAGAGAGTCGAACTGCTCCTGGGTCATGCCGGCGGGCGGAGGAGCGGCGGTCTGCGCGATCGCCGTCAACGTGGCGGGAAACAGAAGCGCGAGAGCAAGCGCCAGCACGCGAAGCAAGGATGTCATGGGTTAGTTCCGTCCGATCAGATAGCGCCTCATCTATACCCCAAGTCACGCCGGTAATATTGCAGAACTGGTGATCGTGCCTCATCGAACCGCTGGGAGCGCGACTCTCCAGAGCGGCTCATGGGATGGAGCCAACCGGAGAAAGAGCGGCTCCGGAGAGCTGCGCTCCCATCGGATGACTCTCTGGAAGGCCCTGGGAAAGTCGATGTGAGTCGACGCCGGCTGTGTGGCATCTGAGCCGCTCACGCGGATGAAGCCGTCGGAAACGCGTCTGCGGAACAACAGGACCTGCTCGCGGTCGAGCCGATGAAGCAACCGCCGGCCCGGCTCTCGGCTGAAGAGCGGGCGGAGCTGGAGGCGATGTCTGCGAAGCATGGCCTTTAGCGTTCGCCATCTGCCGAAGGCCATTCACCAACGCCACGCCTCTGCCGGCGCCATCGCAGCCTCCCGGAACGACGGTCTTTGAGGTTGACCTTTACGTAAACGTAAACTACCTAACCGGCGCTGGCGGAGCTGCGTCCGCCGGCTCAAAGTCTGCGCAAGACAGGCCCCGATACCTCCAGAGGAAACCCGCTCGTGACCGCACTGGCCGCCCATTACACGCCCGAACACCAGATGTTCCGCGACACCTGCCGGCGGTTCTTCGAGAAGGAGGTCACGCCCTTCCATATCAAGTGGGAGGAGGAGGGCATCGTGCCGCGCGAGCTGTGGCGCAAGGCGGGCGAGCAGGGGCTGCTCTGCACGGCCATGCCGGAAGAGTATGGCGGCGCGGGCGCCGACTTCCTCTACAGCGCCATCCTGATCGAGGAGCAGGGACGGGCGGTCGCGTCCGGGCCCGCCTTCTCGCTGCACAACGACATCGTCGTGCCCTACCTGCTGCGCTACGGCACCGAGGAGCAGAAGAAGCGCTGGATCCCCAAGGCTTGCTCGGGCGAGCTGCTGACGGCGATCGCCATGACCGAGCCCGGGACCGGCTCCGACCTGCAGGGCGTGAAGACATCGGCGGTGATGGACGGCAATCACTGGGTCATCAACGGCTCGAAGACCTTCATCTCCAACGGCCAGCTCGCCGATCTGGTGATCGTCGTTGCCAAGACCGATCCCAAGCTCGGCGCCAAGGGCACCTCGCTGATCGTCGTCGAGCGTGGCACGGAGGGTTTCAAGCGCGGCCGCAATCTCGAGAAGATCGGCATGAAGGCCCAGGACACGTCGGAGCTGTTCTTCGACAACGTCCGCGTGCCGGCCGATCACCTGCTGGGCGAGGGGACCGGCATGGGCTTCATCCAGCTCATGCAGCAGCTGCCGCAGGAGCGGCTGGTCATCGCCATCCAGGCGATCGCCGCGATCGAGGCGGCGATGGAGCACACCATTGCCTACGTCAAGGAGCGCAAGGCGTTCGGCAAGCCGATCATCGATTTCCAGAACACCCGCTTCAAGCTCGCCGAGCTCAAGACCAAGGCGCAGGTCTGCCGCACCTTCGTCGACGATTGCACCGCGAAGCATCTGAAGGGCGAGCTCGACGCGGCGACGGCTGCGATGGCCAAGTATTTCGCCACCGACCTGCAATGCGCGCTGATCGACGAGTGCCTGCAGTTCTTCGGCGGCTACGGCTACATGTGGGAATACCCGATCGCGCGGCTCTACGCCGACGCGCGGGTGCAGAAGATCTACGGCGGCACGAACGAGATCATGAAGGAACTGATCGGGCGTACGCTCTAGCGGGAACAGGAGAAGCACCATGACCGACGCATACATCTACGACGCCGTCCGCACGCCGCGCGGCAAGGGCCGCAAGGACGGATCGCTGCACGAGGTCACGCCCGTGCGCCTCGCCGTGACGGCGCTGCAGGCGCTGCGCGACCGCAACAACCTCGACACCAAGCTGGTCGACGACGTGGTGCTGGGCTGCGTCATGCCGGTCGGCGAGCAGGGTTCGGACATCGCCCGCACCGCCGCGGTGCGCGCCGGCTTCGACGAGACCGTGCCGGGCGTGCAGGTCAACCGCTTCTGCGCTTCGGGCCTCGAGGCCACCAACATGGCGGCCGCGCAGGTCATGTCGGGCCAGAGCCAGGCCGCGATCGGCGGCGGCGTGGAGAGCATGAGCCGCGTGCCGATGGGCTCGGACGGCGGCGCCTGGCCGGTCGATCCGGCGGTCGCCATCCCGATGTACTTCCTGCCGCAGGGCATCTCCGCCGACGTGATCGCCACCAAGTACGGCATGAGCCGCGACGACGTCGATGCCTATGCCGTCGAATCGCAGAAGCGCGCCAAGGCCGCCTGGGACGCCGGCTACTTCAAGAAGTCGATCGTGCCGGTGAAGGACCAGAACGGCCTCGAGCTGCTGGCCCATGACGAGCTGATGCGCCCGACCACCACCATGCAGACGCTGGCCGCGCTCGAGCCCAGCTTCAAGATGCAGGGCGAGGCGATGCCGGGCTTCGATGCCGTGGCGCTGCAGCGCTATCCCGAGATCGAGAAGGTGGTGCACGTCCACCACGCCGGCAACTCGTCGGGCATCGTGGACGGCTCGGCCGCGATCCTGATCGGCACCAAGGAGTTCGGCGAGAAGGCCGGCCTCAAGCCGCGCGCGCGCATCCGCTCCTTTGCCTCGATCGGCTCGGAGCCGGCGATCATGCTGACCGGCCCGGCGCCGGCCTCGGAGAAGGCGCTGAAGCGTGCCGGCATGTCGGTGAGCGACATCGACCTGTTCGAGCTGAACGAGGCCTTCGCCGCCGTCGTGCTGCGCTACATGCAGGTCCTCAAGATGCCGCACGACAAGATCAACGTGAACGGCGGCGCGATCGCCATGGGCCATCCGCTGGGCGCCACCGGCGCGATGATCCTGGGCACGCTGCTCGACGAGCTCGAGCGCCGCAACCTCTCGACCGGCCTCGCCACGCTCTGCGTCGGCGGCGGCATGGGCACCGCCACCATCATCGAGCGCGTCTGAGGGCTGGGGGCGCGCGACTCCAGTCGCGCGTCATCGCCGGCCGCAATGGAAGATCGCGCCACTGGAGTGGCGCGCCCCCAGCGAAGAACTGAAGGACTACAACCATGATCAACTACAACGTCGATTCGGACGGCATCGCCACCATTACCTGGGACATGCCGAACCGCGCGATGAACGTGCTGAACGAGGCCTCGATGACGGCCTATGCCGGTGCGCTCGAGACCGCCCTCAAGGATGACAAGGTCAAGGGCATCATCATCACGTCGGGCAAGGACAGCTTCATCGCCGGTGCCGACCTCGAGATGATCCTGGGCCTCGACACGTCGGACGCGTCGAAGCTGATGGAGCAGTTCAGCCAGCTGCAGAAGATGTTCCGCCGCCAGGAGACCGGCGGCAAGCCGGTCGTGGCTGCGATCAACGGCACGGCGCTGGGCGGCGGGTTCGAGATCTGCCTCGCCACGCACTACCGCATCGCCGCGGCCAACCCGAAGACCAAGGTCGGCCAGCCCGAGGTGAAGATCGGCCTGCTGCCCGGCGGTGGCGGCACGCAGCGCATTCCGCGCCTGATCGGCGTGCAGAACGCCGCGCCGATCCTGCTCGAAGGCAAGGACCTCACGGTCGACGCCGCCAAGGGCCTCGGGCTGATCCACGAGGTCGTGCCGGCGGGCGAACTGCTGGCCCGTGCGAAGGCATGGCTGACGGCGCCGGCGACCGAGCAGGTCGTGCCGGAATATGCCGGCAAGGGCGCCAAGGCGATCGACGGCCGCGCCGTGCAGCCGTGGGATCGCAAGGGCTTCAAGGTGCCGGGCTTCCCCGGCGGCCAGGTCTGGAGCCCGCCGGGCGTCATGACCTTCATCGGCGGCAGCGCCATGGTGCGCGGCAAGACCAACGGCGTCTATCCGGCCCCGAAGGCGATCATGAGCTGCGTCTACGAAGGACTGCAGCTGCCGTTCGATGCCGGCCTCAAGGTCGAGACGCGTTACTTCGTCTCGCTGCTGCGCGACCCCGTCGCCAAGAGCATGATCCGCACTCTGTTCTTTGGCCTGCAGGAAGCCAACAAGCTGGTGCGCCGGCCCAAGGGCGTGCCGAAGCAGGAATACAAGAAGATCGGCGTGCTGGGTGCCGGCCTGATGGGCGCGGGCATCGCTACCGTCTCGGTGCAGGCCGGCCTCGACATCGTGCTGATCGACCGTGACCAGGCGGCCGCCGACAAGGGCAAGGCGCACATCGCCGACGAGCTCGCCAAGCTGGTGAAGCGCAAGCGCCTCGACCAGGCGAAGGCCGACGCGATGCTGGCCAAGGTCACGGCAACGCCCGATTTCGGCGCGCTCAAGGACTGCGACCTCGTCATCGAGGCGGTGTTCGAGAACCGCGACGTGAAGGCCGAGGCCACGAAGAAGGCCGAGGCCGCGCTGCCGAAGACCGCCGTGTTCGCCTCGAACACCTCGACCTTGCCGATCACCGGTCTCGCCGAAGCCTCGTCGCGGCCGGACCAGTTCATCGGCCTGCACTTCTTCTCGCCGGTCGAGAAGATGCCGCTGGTCGAGATCATCGTCGGCAAGAAGACCTCGCCCGAGACGCTCGCGCGCTCGATGGACTTCGTCCAGAAGATCCGCAAGACGCCGATCGTGGTCAACGACAGCCGCGGCTTCTTCACCAGCCGCGTCTGCGGCGCCTTCATCAGCGAGGGCCATCGCCTGCTCAAGGAAGGCGTGCCCGCGCCGATGATCGAGAACTGCGCCAAGTTCGCCGGCATGCCGGTCGGCCCGCTGTCGCTCAACGACGAGGTCGCCATCGACCTGTCGTGGAAGATCATGGACCAGACCAAGCGCGACGCGGAGGCGGCCGGCCAGAAGTACGAGGGCTCGGGAGCCGACGACATCCTCGAGCTGATGGTCAAGAAGCTCGAGCGCTTCGGGCGCAAGAACGGCAAGGGCTTCTACGATTATCCGGCCGACGGCAAGAAGCGGCTGTGGCCGGAGCTGGCGAAGCATTTCCCGGCCGATCCCAAGCTGCTCTACGGCGAGGGTGAGGAGAAGCGCGCCAAGGAGACCGAGATCAAGAAGCGCCTGCTGTACGTGCAGGCGGTCGATACCGCGCGCTGCCTGGAAAGCAACGTCCTGACCGCGCCGCAGGACGGCGACGTGGGCTCGATCATGGGCCTGGGCTTCGCACCGCAGACCGGCGGGGCGATCAGCCTGATCGACCAGGTCGGCGTGAAGACCTTCGTCGCCGAATGCGACGAGCTGGCGAAGAAGTACGGCAAGCAGTTCGAAGTGCCGAAGCTCTTGCGCGACATGGCCGCCAAGGGCCAGAGCTTCTACGGCAAGACGGCGGCCAAGGCGGCCTGACCGGCCGATGGCGCTGTGGGATTGGCTGGAGGGGCTGGGCGTCCGGATCCTCGGATGGTTCGGCCTCTCCGCCACCACGGCGCGCCAGCTCATCCGCTTCTTCGTGGTCGGCGGGTTTGCCGCCATCGCCTATGTCGCGGTGATGGCGGCGGTCGTCGACGGCTTCGGCGGCCGCGTGCTGCTCGGCGCCTTCCTCGCCTTCGTGCTCGCGACGTTCGTGTCCTTCGTCGGCAATGCGCTATGGAGCTTCGGCGCACGGCTGACGCCCGCGAAGGCGGCGATGTTCTTCGCCGTCAACACCGTGGGCCTCTGCCTCAACATGCTGATCGCCTGGCTGCTGGAGCGCGCGGGCGTGCACTACCTGCTGATCAGCCTGACCGTCCTCATCATCGTCCCGCTGTTCAATTTCGCAGGCCACCGCCTGATCACCTTTGCCCGGCCAGGGTGAACTCCTGCCGGAGCACGCAGGGCTGGCCGGGGGAAAGAGTGGGGTGGGGCGTCGATCCGCAATCCGTACGGGATTCTATTCTCTCGCTGCCGTCGCAGGAATCGGCGGTCTGACCAGGGTCGCCGCGCTTCATGCTCCTCTCCCGCTATCGGGGAGAGGAGCACGAACTCAGTGGCTCCCTCCGACTTCCTCCTCGGACAGCCCTGCGGAGCACGGGGTGGCGCCGCCAGCGTAACGGCCAATTTCGCAGGGCATCGGCGATCGTCTTCGCCCCTCGACGCCGAGCGGCTATGATCGGCGCCGAGAAGAACCGGAGGAACGTTCGTGGACGACCAGCAGATTTCCGCTCTTGCCGACCAGATTGCCGCCGGCCGGCGCACCAGGAAGGTGATGGACATTGCCGGCGCCTGCTCCGGCTTGTCCGAGGCGGACGCCTACAAGGTCCAGTTCGCGGTGCATGACAAGCTGACCGCCGGCGGCGCGGACAGGATGGCCGGTTGGAAGGTCGCGCTCACCCTGCCGGCGCAATACGAGCCCCTGCGGCTTTCCGGCCCCGTCTTCGCGGGCATCTACCAGAGCGGCATCCGCCAGAGCGGCGCGGTGTTCGAGACAGGATATCCGATCAAGCCCGGCATCGAGCCCGAGCTGGTCGCGCGCATGGCCACGGCCGCGCCGGCGGGGAGCAAGCCTTACACCGCGGACAGCATCCGTGCCCACGTCGCCAACCTCTATTGCGGCATGGAGCTGGTCGACAACCGCTATGCCGACGTCACCAAGATGACCGGTCCCGCGCGCATCGCCGACGACGTGCTGCAGGCCGCTTGCGTGATCGGCACGGAGATCCCGGACTGGCAGAAGCTCGATTTCCCCAATCTCAAGGGCCGCTCGCTGCTCGACGGCAAGCAGCTCGCCTCGGGCGCAGGGACAGCGGTGATGGGCGGCGCGCTGATCTCGCTCGCATGGCTGGCGAACACGCTCAACAAGCATGGCAAGCAGCTCGAGGCCGGCGACCTCATCCTCACGGGCTCGGTCCATCCTCCGGCGTTCCTGCCGGGTACCGGGCTCGCCCGGACCGAATTCGAGGGCTTGGGCGGAACGGAGATTACAATCGGCTAGCGCGCAAACGCGTTTTCCCGGCGCGTGCGATTGCTTTTTCCACAAAAGAACATATAGTGAACATGGACTCGGGAGAGAAGCCATGCATCACTTGTTCGCCACGTCGCTTGCGGGGCTGGAGAAGCCGCCGGCCCTGATGCTTCGCCGCCTGCGGCGACGGCAGGAAGCGTTGCTCGGTCGGCCCACGGACCGACTGTTCCTGGCAGTCTTGCCGGACGCCGATACGGCGGCGCGGATCGCCCGGACCGCGCGCCATCTGCGGATCAGCCACGACCTCGTGGGAAGGCCGCTGCAGCCGGAGCATTTCCATGTCACGCTCTGCAGTGTCGACGCAGGGTTCGGCCTGTCGCGCGAGAGGATCGACCGCGTGAAGGAGCGCATGGCCCAAGTCACCATGCCGGCCTTTCGCGTCGGCTTCGACCGCGCGGAGAGCTTCAGGAACGGCGCGCTCGTGCTGCGGGGCGAGGACGGGGTGATCGGTCTCGAGGTGCTGCACCAGCGACTGAGCGATGTGTTCGACGGCAGCGCGCGGCCGGCGCGGCGCTTCACGCCGCACGTCACCGTGCTGCGCGGCGGCTATCGCGTGCCCGAGCAACGGATCGAGCCGATCGAGTGGACGGTACGGGAGCTCGTGCTCGTGCACAGTGCGATCGGTCGCACGACGCCCCGGCATGTCGCGCGCTGGGCTCTCGATGAGGGCCGGGAGCCTCTGGACCTGTGCGCGATGTCGACCGGATCGTCGCGCGTCCCGGCTATGGCATCGGCTTGAGCTCTACGGCCGTTCGTTCGGTGAACAGCAACGTCACCATGTCGCCCGGCTTGAAGGTCTTCAGCGCGGCGAACCCGACGTCGGTGCGGATGGTCGGCGCGCGATAGATCACACCGCCCTGCGCCACGTCGATCCTGCGGCCGGCGACGTCGACTCGCGTGGCCATGCCGGTGGCACCCCAGAGCCGGGTCTTGAACTTGGTGCCGGGAATGTCGGGCGCCAGGTTGGCGTCCTGCAGCAGCGGGCGCACCTGGTTCCTCACCTGGGGCGACGTCTTGGCCACCAGCACGTCGACGATTCGATAGAAGCGCACCTCGATCTTGTCGCCGACCTTCAGGCTCGAGAAGCCCTGAACCCCGTCGAGCACCTGATAGGCGAGGTCCCCACCATCGACCGTCTCGACCACCATGGCGCGCGACTCGATGTCGAAGGCGATCACCGTACCGCGATCGAACTGCAGGTCGGCGGCGGTGAGCGGCGGCACCTGCGCGCGCGGACGAGGCATCCATGGTTGACGCGACGAGCACGAGAGCCATCGCCGTGGCGAGGCCCGCCAGCTTCCGCAGCATGTCCTTCTCCCACACGACCCGGCTTCCCACGGCCAGGTTCCGGCTCAACAGTAGCACGACTGCTGCGTCGGCGGGAGGTGCCCACCGCGGAACGCCCGACGGCGGTTGCAACCCCGGCTAGTGGAGCACGGCGCTCAGGAAGGTCTCGAGCTCCGGCGTTCGCGGCGCGCCGAGCGTCGCGGCAGCGGGGCCTTCCTCCCAGATTTTGCCGTGGTGCATGAACACCACGCGGTCGGCGACCTTGCGGGCGAAGCCGATCTCGTGCGTCACCAGCATCATGGTCATGCCCTCTCGCGCCATCTCCTCCAAGGTCTTCAGCACTTCGCCGACCAGCTCGGGATCGAGCGCGGAGGTGATCTCGTCGAACAGCATGAGCTGCGGCGACATGGCGAGCGAGCGGGCGATGGCGACGCGCTGCTGCTGGCCGCCGGAGAGCTGGTCGGGCCAGGCATCGATCTTCTCCGCGAGCCCCACCTTGCGCAGCACGGTCTCGGCCAGCCGGCGCGCCTCGGCCGGCGCCATGCCCTTCACGACCTTGGGCGCGAGCGTGATGTTCTTCTCGACCGAGAGGTGGGGGAAGAGGTTGAAGCTCTGGAACACGATGCCGACATGCTGGCGCAGCTTGCGCAGGTCGGTTCCCGGGTCGTTCACGATCGTGCCGTCGAAGGCGACGGTACCGCCCTGGATCGGCTCCAGCCCGTTCACGCAGCGCAGCATGGTGCTCTTGCCCGAGCCCGATCGGCCGATGATGGCGATGATCTCGCCCTTCTCGACGCTGAGCGACACGCCGTTCAGCACCGTGTTGGTGCCGTAGCGCTTCACCACGTCCTTCAGATCAACGAGCGGCATGCAGCCTCCGTTCGAGCCGGCGGCTGGCCTGCGTCAGCGGAAAGCAGAGCAGGAAGTAGAGCGCGGCCACGGTGAGATAGACGGTGAAGGGGCGGAAGGTCGTCGCGGTGGTGAGCTGGCCCTCGCGGGTCAGCTCGATGAAGCCGATCACCGCGGCGAGCGAGGTGTTCTTGATGAGCTGGACGAGGAAGCCGACCGTCGGCGGGATCGCGAGCCGCGTGGCCTGCGGCACGATGATGTAGCGGAGCTGTGCCGCCATCGACAGGCCGAGCGAGGCGCCGGCCTCCCACTGCGTCTTCGGGATGGCCTGCAGGCAGCCGCGCCAGATCTCGCCCAGGAAGGCACCGGCATAGATCGAGTAGGAGGCGGCCGCCGCGATCCACGGCGAGACCTCGACGCCCAGGATCGACAGGCCGAAGAAGAAGACGAACAACCAGGCGAGCAGCGGCGTGCCCTGCACGACCAGCACGTAGACCGTTCCGGCCCAGCGCAGCGGCGCGAGGGGCGAGACCCGGAGCAGCGCGATGGCCAGGCCGACGATGCCGCCGCCGAGGAAGGCGATCGCCGTCAGCGCCAGCGTCCAGCGCATGGCCGCGACCAGGTAGAGCACGTCGGTGAAGGTGAACTCCCTGATCATCGGGGGCGGATCATCGGCGGGCGAAGATCAGTTGATAGAGACCGGCGAACAGCAGCCGGAAGACCAGCGCGAGCACGAGATAGACGGCGGCCACGACGATATAGACCTCGAAGTCGCGGAAGGTGCGCGACTGCACGATCGAGGCGGTGTGGAACAGGTCCTGCGCCGAGATCTGCGACACCACCGAGGTGGCCAGCATCAGCAGGATGAACTGGCTGGCGAGCGCGGGGAACATCAGCCGCAGCGCGGGGAAGACGATGACGTAGCGGAAGATCTGCAGGTTGGAGAGGCCGAGCGACTGACCGGCCTCGATCTGGCTCCTCGGGATCGCCTCGAGCCCGGCGCGCACGATCTCGATCGTGTAGGCGCCGAGATTGATCGAAAGCGCCACCATCGCGGCGGTGTCGGCATCGAACTTCAGCCCGGCGCTGGGCAGGCCGAAGAAGATCAGGAAGAGCTGCACGATCAGCGGCGTGTTGCGGATCGCCTCGACATAGACGGCGATCGGCGTGGAAATCCACTTCGGTCCGTAGACGCGGCCCGCCGCGCCGGCCAGGCCGATGACCAGGCCCGCGACCATCGCGATTAGCGACAGCTCGAGCGTGAGAACGAGCCCGTCGAGCAGGAAGTCACACGCGGCGAAGACGTCGCGAAACTGGAGGCTGTAGCTCAAGAGTTCGTCATCGCTAACGGAAGACGCGACGGCAGGTCGTGGAGAAGGCGTCGTAGCGATCCTGCCGCGGGTCCGGCTTTTTCGCGGCGGCGGCGTCCTGCAGGGCCGTGTAGTCGTCGATGGACAGCACGCCTTGCGCCTCCTTGACCATGCATTCGCAATAGGGTGGGCATTCGACACGCTGGATGGCAGTGAGCTTCTTGTCGGTGTTGCAGCTCGCCAGGCACTGGTCCACGAACTTGCGGCGAACCTCCGACGGCCACTCCTCGGCCGAGGCCAGCGAGGGCGCAAGCAGGGCAAGGAGGGCGACCAATGCGACTCGGAGACGGATCGTCATGGGCCGGAGCCTAGCGCCGCTCGCTGCGCGGATCGAGCGTGTCCTGCAGCCCGTCGCCTAGGAAGTTGAAAGCGATCACGGTGAGGAAGATCAGCAGCCCCGGCCACAGCGCCAGCACCGGCGCGTCCTGCAGGAGATCCTGCGCATTGGTCAGCATGTTGCCCCAGCTTGCCGCGGGCGGCTGGGTGCCGAGCCCGAGGAAGGAGAGCGTCGATTCGAGCAGGATCAGGCTGCCGATCGACATCGTCGTGGCGACCACCACCGAGCCCATCGCATTGGGCAGGATGTGGCGGAACATGATGCGCAGCGGTCGCGCCCCGAGTGCCTGCGCAGCGCGCGTGAAGTCGCGCGCCTTGAGCGACAGCGTCTCGGCGCGGACCAGCCGCGCCACGGTCGTCCAGCCGGTCAGCGCCACGATCGCCACGATGCGGTAGAGCGAGAAGGTTTCCGACTGCGCGACGGTGGCCGGGATGCCGACCTTCTGCGGGTCGATCGCCGCCAGCACGATCAGCAGCGGCAGCAGCGGGAGGGCGATGACGCCGTCGGTCACGCGCATCAGCAGCGCATCGAGCCGGCCGCCGAGATAGCCCGCGACCACGCCGAGCGCCGAGCCCACGACCGCGGAAAGCAGCGCGCCGCAGAAGCCGACCAGCAGCGAGACGCGTCCGCCGTCGAGCAGGCGCTGGAAGAGGTCGCGGCCGAGCTCGTCGGTGCCGAGCCAGAACTCCGCCGACGGCGGCTCGAAGCGGCGCAGCAGGTCGGTCATGGTCGGATCGATGCCCCGCGCGTGCGCGATCAGCGGTGCGGCCAGCGCCAGCACCAGCAGGACGGCGAGGAAGGCGGCCGAGAGCTGCGCCAGACGGTGCCGCTTCATTGGCGGCGGCTCGCCAGCGAGACCCTCGGATCGACGGCGACCAGCGCGAGATCGGCCAGCAGGTTTCCGACGATGGTGGCGAGAGTCGTGATCAGCAGGCCGACCAGGGCGAGATTGTAGTCGTTGTCGAGGATGCCCTGGTAGATCGCCTTGCCCATGCCCGGCCACGCGAACATCGTCTCGGTGATCAGCGCACCGGAGAACAACCCGCCGACGGAGAGGCCGAGAATCGTGAGCACCGGCGCCAGCGCATTGACGAAGGCGTGGCGCCACAACACGCGCGATTGCGACGCTCCCTTGGCGCGGGCGGTGCGGACATAATCCTGGCGCAGCGCCTCGATCATCGCGCCACGCATGAAGCGGGTGTAGCTGCCGACCTGCAGCAGAACGAGCGTGGCGACCGGCAGGAGGGCGAAGCGGATGCTCTGGCCGAGCGCCTCGGGCCACGCGGTGCCCGGCCGCAGATCGGCCATGCCGCCGGCCGGCAGCACGCCGAGCTTGACCGCGAACAGGGTGATCAGCAGCAGCGCCAGCCAGAACGGCGGCGTGCTGATGCCGGCGAAGGAGAGGAGGTTGACCAGATAGTCGGCTCGGCTGCGCGGGCGGGCGGCGGTCCACACGCCGAGCGGCAGGGCGATGGCGATCGACAGAAGGAAGGCGATGCCGGCGAGCTGCAGGGTGTTGAGCATGCGCGGCCCCAGCACCGCCAGAACGGGCTGGTTGAAGGAGCGCGAATAGCCGAAGTTGCCCTGCAACGCCTGCCCGGCCCAGGCGAAGTAACGTTCGAGGAGCGGCCTGTCGATGCCGTAGACCGCGCGCAGCCGGGCGGCATCCTCGCTGGTCATCTTCGGATCGCCGGCGATCATCATGTCGATCGGATCACCCGGCATCAGCCCGATCAGCAGGTAGACGACGAAGCTCATCAGCGCGAGCGTGACGACGATCTCGACCAGCCGGCTGGCGAGGTACCGGCTCATGCCGCGTTCCTCCCTGCGCGCAGCGCGGAGAGGTGCCCCGCAGGGGCGGAGGGGTCATGGGCCGCACCGATACCGTGGCTAATGACCCCTCCGTCGCGGACTACCGCGCCACCTCCCCGCGCTGCGCGCAGGGAGGAAAAGAGGGCGCTCATTCCTCCCAGCGCCATTGCTCGATCCAGAGCGTCGAGCTGTTGAGATGGCCGGTGGGGCGAACGCCCTTCAGCGCCTTGGGAATGACGAAGGGATCGACGCGGAAGAACAGCGGCAGCACCGGGAGGTCCTCGGCGTAGAGCTTCTGGATCTCGCCGAACAGGGCGTGGCGCTTGTCCTTGTCGAGCGCGCGCTCGGCGTCGTCGAGCGCCCTGTCCATCTCGGGATTGGCGTAGGCCGGATAGTTCTGGCCGCTCCAGGCGTTCTTCGCGGTCGGGATCTCCTGCGAATGCAGGGTCGAGCGCGGCACACCCTGCGGCCGTGACACCCAGGCATACATGGCGAGGCCGGTGAAGGCCCGGCGGTTCAGCCCCTCCGAGAAGATGCGCGGCGGCTCCGCCTTCACCCGCAACTCGATGCCGACCTGCCGGAGCTGGCTCTGGATGACCTGCGCCACCTGCTCGCGGATGCGGTTGCCGGCGGTCGTCGTGATCTCGATCGAGAAGCGCTCGCCGGCGGCATTGGTGCGGAAGCCGTTCTTCATCGTGGCGAAGCCCGCCTCGTCGAGCAGCTTCTTCGCCGCCGCCGGATCGTAGACGTAGTGCCGCGCCGCCGGGCTGTACATCGGATCGAGCGGATTGATGTCGCTGTTGGCGACCGGCTGCTTGCCGTCGAACAGCTTGTCGTTGATCGCCTTGCGGTCGATCGACATCAGGATCGCCTGGCGCACCCGGCGATCCTGGAGCAGCGGATTGTCGAGGTTGACGTCGATGTGCTCGTAGATCAGCGCCGGCTTGTAGACGGCGTCGTAGCGGTCCTTGTGCCGCTTCTCGAACGCCAGTGCCTGGTCGAGCGACAGGCCGAGCTCGCCCAGCGCGTAGTCGACATTGCCGGACAGCATGTTCGCCTCGAGCGCGGCCGTGTTCTCGATGATCTTGACGACCAGGCGCTTGAAGTGCGGCTTCTCGCCGGTCCAGTACGTGTTCTGCTCGAGCACGATGCGGTTGCCCGGTACCAGCTCGACGATGCGGTACGGGCCGAAGGCGAGACCGGGATTGGTCGGGTCGGTGTCGTAGGCCGTCTTGTTGCGGTACTCGGCGGGATTGGCGTCGAAGATCGGCTTCTCGATATGGGCGGGCAGGATCTGGAAGTCGAAGCTGTCGTAGTCGAACGTCACGCGGTCGGTCGTCACCGTGAAATGCAGGTCGTCCCGGATGTCGACCTTGACGATGCGCTTGTAGCCTTCGGAGGAAGCGACGCCCGACAGCGGGTGCCGGCCGACCTCGATGGTGAAGGCCACGTCCTTCGCCGTGACCGGCGTACCGTCGCCCCATTGCATCGGCTTGAGCGCCACGTCGGTCTCGATGCCCTGCTTGCCGTCGGGCAGGGTGACGATCCGGGCGGTCTTCTTCTCGATGCTCGGGAGCTCGGCGCAGACCAGGCAGACCATGTTCCAGTCCGGATCGTAGGCCGTGATCGGCCGCGCGATCATGTTGCGGATCAGCGACTTGGCCAGCATCGAGCCGATCACCGGGTTCATCGTGCCCGGTGCCTGCGTCATGGCGAGCACCAGCTCGTCCTTGGCGAAGGCCGGGGCCGCGAGCAGGCTCAAAATGAGCGCAAGAAGACGACAGATCATCACCGATACCGTCGCATTGCCCGCACGGAAGCTCAAGTTTGCAACGGATTGAGCGCGGGCAGTGCGCTTGCGGAACAGCGATCCGGACGCGATCGAGCTGCGCGGGCCGGACCTTGGCCGGCGCCCGGTTGATCGCGTCGGCCAGCACGACGATACCGAACACCGACCCTCGCGGAACTCGAACTTGCCGTCGCGGTACAAGCACCGGCCGCCCGACGACCCGCCCTTAGCCGGAGGGAAGCCGGCGCACTATTCAGCGGGGCACGATCACCGCGTGCAGGCCCCGGCGAAATAGGCATCGACATCGCAGCTCTTGCCGCCGGGTAGCAGGCAGTCGTTGTCGTTCACGTTGCCGCCGGTGATGGCGCAATAGCGCGTGGCCGGTGTCAGGTAGCCTGTCACGCGCAGCCCGCCGACTGGGCATTCGACGCGAAACAGCGCCCATTCCTCGCATTGGCGGTTGTCGGTGAAGACGCAGACGCCGAACTGTCCGCCATCGGGCCTCTGCTCGATCTGCAGCGTTCCGCCCTCGTCGATGCAACGCTGTGAGGCGGGGTTGGGGGCCTGCGGCTGAGCCAACGCCGCGCCGCAGGTCGCCGCCCAAAAGGCGAGAAGGGTGAAGGTCCTGGTCATCATCGAGTCGTGCTCGCAGCGTTGGCCTTTTCTATGACCTGTTCGATCGAGCAAGAGGCCGTCCGCCGGCGCGCGGAGCGATGCCTTCGGCATGCTCCGGACATGCATGTCCTCGATCTCGCCATCGGCCGAGGCCCAGATCACGCCGCGCGAGCCAAGCTTCGTGCGGAACCTGGGGGGCTCCGGATAGTCGGGATTCTCGGGCTCTTCCTCGGCGTCGAGGCGATGGAGCATCTCGGCGATGGTCGAGTCGTCCTTCCGCAGGCCGACCTTTGGTGCGGCCGGTATCGTTGCCGAAGACGCCGAGGATATTGGGTCTCCCGCCTGAAACGGGCGCGGACGTGGTCTGCGCCTGGGCGAGTTGAGGGCCGAGCCCGACGGTCGCCATCGTTGCCACGAGCCGAGGCGGGAGCGGCGATCGCGGCGTTCTATCCCGCCTTGCCCGAGAACTTGCAGCCGAGATTGTTGCCGACCACCGTCAGTGTCCGCGCTGCGAGATCGACGGTGTAGTCGAAGCGCTCGAGGGAGAGCTCGAAGACGCCGTGGATCCGGTTCGGCCCCGATGGGGTCATCTGGATGCTGATCCCCCCATCCGAGGTGAGCGTGCCGGTGCCGCCGGCCATAGCCAGGGTGAAGGGCCGCTGGAAGGACGGCTCGAGCCCGATGCAGGAGGTCATATTGTTCGGATCGGGCAGCAGGTTGAAGGTGTAGCTGCCGTCCGGCATCTGCGCTGCCGCGGGCGCCGCGAGAAGCATCAGCAGGAGAAAGGTCTTTCGCATCATTTGCTCTCTCCGCCGTGTCGGTCCGGGGATTTCACCGGGATTCTACCTGCTGCGGGAAAAGTCGCGAGTCAAATCGCGGCGAGGGAGGCGTCCGATCCTACCGCGCGAGGCTCGGCCGGGAGCCGGGATGGCGGCCGCCGTGGCTGGCCGACCACTTCTCGGGCGCCTCGAGGAAGGCGCGGGTCTCGGCGAGGCCTTTCTCGTCGAAATACCGGCCCTTCTCCGCCGCCTCCAGCGCGTCCCACCAGGTGGCGAGGGCATGCAGCTTCACGCCGGCGACGGCCAGGGTCTCGATGCTCTGCGGGAAGATGCCGTAGTGGAAGACCACGAAGCAGTCGGTGACCCGTGCCTCGGCCTTGTTCAACGCGTCGATGAAGACCAGCTTGCTGCCGCCGTCGGTCGCGAGGTCCTCGACCAGCAGCACGCGCTTGTTCGGCTTGAGGTCGCCTTCGATCTGGGCCATGCGGCCGAAGCCCTTGGGCTGCTTGCGCACGTAGATCATGGGCTTCTTCGCCAGCGCGGCGAGGAAGGCGGCGAAAGGAATACCCGCCGTCTCGCCGCCGGCGACCACGTCGATCTTGTTCCAGCCGATGTCGCGCTCGATGCTCTTGAAGGCGTGCTGCATGATCTTCGCACGCGCTTCGGGGAAGGAGATGATCTTGCGGCAATCAATATAGACCGGGCTGGCCCGGCCCGACGTGAAGATGTACGGATTTTCGGGTCGGCAATGGATCGCCTCGATCTCGAGCAACAGGCGGGCAGTGTCGCGGGCTTCCGCGGTGCCCGTCGCCCGTCCCTCCGGCACGTGTCCACCGGCCGGCCGGGCGGCCGGTTTGGCCGCGGGCCGCGAGGCTTTCGGAGTGGCCTTCTTCTTCGTCGCCATGCTGCTTTTCCCCCCGCGCCGCTTGCGACAAAATGACGGGCGTGTGTTTAGCGTTCATCCACAGGACCGGCAAGGGCATGAACGACCATTTGATGTTTGAAATTCCGCACGTTTCGAATAGTCCTATGGAAGGACTGACAAATTGAACCGCGAGGTCGCCGTCCGGTCCCGATTCGGAAGGTTCCTCCTGGCGCGCAGTCGCCTGCTGGTGGCGATCGGGGCGGGGAGTGCCCTGGCGCTGGTGCTTCCCCCGGGGATTCGGCTGGCAACCCGGTTCCTGCTGGCGTGGGACCTGACGGCATTCATCTACGTGGCGTTTGCCCTGATGATGGTCGCCCGTTCCACGGTCGAGACCTGCCGGGCGCGGGCGGCGCTCTACGACGAGCGGGACTGGGTGATCGTGACCCTTGTGGTGGCGAGTGCCGCGGCCAGCTTCGCGGCGATCTTCGCCGAGCTGGCGGCCGCCAAGTCGCAGCCTGACCTGGCCGCCATCAATCTGGCCGTGACGGGCATAACCGTCGTCCTCGCCTGGACCTTCACGCACGTGATGTTCACGTTGCACTACGCCAATCTCTATTACCGCCCAGAAGACGACCGTGCGCCGGGCGGCCTCGACTTCCCGGGCGACGAGCCGCCGGACTATCGCGACTTCCTCTACTATGCGTTCGTGATCGGCTGCGCGGCGCAGACCGCGGACGTCGCAACCACTTCGCGCGCAATGCGTATGGTCAGCCTGGTCCACGGCGTGGTGGCCTTCGCCTTCAACACCGCCATCCTCGCCCTCATGATCAACGTCGGAGCAAGCCTGCTGTCATGAGAAAAATCCTTGCGCTCGTGTTCTTCGTCGGCCTCTGCCTGCTGGTCGGTGCGCTCGGCGGCTGGGTGACGGCAACCAGCGTGAGCGACTGGTATCCGACCCTGAACAAGCCGTCGTTCAATCCGCCGAACTGGCTGTTCGGGCCGGTCTGGACGGCGCTCTATGTGTTGATGGGCATTGCGGCATGGCGCGTGTGGTCGACGGCCTGGGCCGATCGGGCGCGGGGACCGCTTGCCCTGTTCGCGCTTCAGCTCGCGCTCAATCTCGGATGGAGCGTCGTGTTCTTCGGCTTGCGGGCGCCCGGCCCGGCGGTCGTCGTGATCGTGGCGCTCGAAGCAGCGATCCTGGCCACGATCCTCGCCTTCCGCCGCATCGACGGCCTTGCCGCGGCGTTGCTCGTACCGTACGCGCTGTGGGTTGCCTTCGCGACCGTGCTGAACGTGGCCGTCTGGCGGTTGAATTGACGCCGACCTGAAGCCAGCGTCGGTCACGACCTGCGGTGCGATCGGCGCTTGCGGATCGATCGGACGGTGACCAAAGGTGTGCGAGGCTCGGCGATTCAATCGTTGGAGGCGCCGCGATTCATGGTTGGACGGTGCGAGGAATGTCGACGGCAATAGCCATCCTGGGCGGTATCGGGCTGTTCCTGCTCGGCATGACGGTCATGACCGACAGCCTCAAGGCACTGGCCGGATCGGCCCTGCGCACGGTCCTCGGCAAGGCGGTCGACACGCCGGTCTCGGGCGCCCTGTGGGGCGCGGCGGTCACATTGCTCGTTCAGTCTTCGAGCGCGGTGACGATGACGACGATCGGACTGGTCAGCGCCGGGCTGCTGACCTTTCCGCAGGGGCTGGGCCTGGTGTTCGGCGCCAATGTCGGGACGACCGGCACCGGTTGGCTGGTCGCGCTGATCGGGGTGCGCGTGTCGCTCTCGTCCTATGCGTTGCCGCTGATCTTCGTCGGCGCTCTGGCGCGGCTCCTGGGGCGCGGCCGGATCGCGCCGGCGGGCGGCGCGCTCGCCGGCTTTGCGCTCGTGCTCTACGGACTGACGACGCTCCAGCAGGGCATGGGCGGGCTCGCGGAAAGCCTCCATCCCTCGGACCTGCCGGCCGTCCTGGGCATGCCGGGAGTAAGTTGGGGCGCCGGGCTTCTCGGTCTGCTGACCTTGATTGCCATCGGGTTGGCGATGACGGCGGTCATGCAGTCGTCGACGGCCGCCATTGCCGTCACCATCTCGGCGTTCTTCGCCGGAGCGGTGAACCTCGAGCAGGGCGCGGCGCTGATCATCGGGCAGAACATCGGAACGGCGACGAGCTCGGCGCTCGCCGCCATCGGGGCCAGCACGACCGCCAAGCGATTGGCTCTCGCCTACGTACTGTTCAAGCTCATCGCGGCGCTGATCGCGATCGTGACCTTTCCCGTCAGCACGGCAGCGATGAAGTCCTTCGCCTCGTCGGTCGACGGCATGACGCTGCTGGCTGCCTATCACACCGCGTACAACGTCGTCGGCGTGGCCGTGCTCCTGCCGGCGACGGCGTGGTTCACCCGCGTCGTCGAGAAGATGCTGCCGTCGCGGCAGACCGCGCTCGAGCGCGCGCTCGACCGCAGTGCGCTCGCCAATCCGGTCGTCGCGGTCGAGGCGGCGCGGCGTGTCGTGGCGGATGTCCTGGTGCGAGCCGCGACGTCGCTCTCGACGGCGCTTTCGGGCGGGCCCATGCCCGACGCAAGGGACGCCGCTGCTGCCGCGGACACCCTGGACGAGGTGCGCGCATTCCTGTCGGCCCTGAAGGAACCTCCGGCGACCGATGAAGAACAGCTCCGCCTGACGAGCACGGTTCATGCCCTCGACCACGCTTCGCGCCTCGCGAAAAGGATGGTCGGCGGCGGCATGCAGCGGCCGCCGGCAGGCGCGTCGCACGCGATCCGCGCCGCGGAGCTATGCCTCCGGACGATCGATGTAGCCCGCACGGTCGGCGGTTCGATCGCCGGGGAAGCCGCTTTGGGCGGCCATGCCGCCACCATACGTTGGGACGTCCCGCCCGAGATCGAAACCGCCCTCGCCGAGGGGCAGAGGGCGGTGTCCGACCTCGACACGCTGCGGCGAGATCATCGCCTCGCCACACTTGCCTCGATCGCTCCGGACAGGCTGACGGTCGCGGAGGCGATGGCACGCGTCGATGCAGTCAGCCAGTTCGGCCGGATCGCCCATCATGCCTGGCGTGCCGCCGCGCACCTCGTCGGCCGAGGCGGGCGCGATGACTGAGCGGACGCGGTCGATGAAGCCAGTGTCGGGAACTCATCCCTTGTGCCGGCTGATCGCGCCACCGTCGTCCTTGTGCAACGGCATGAAGACCACGGAAGAGGCCATCGTCATGAGGCCAAGGACGACGAAGGCGAGCTGGACTCCGTGGATCAGCGCGGCCGGGTCGGCGCGCAGGTCGTCAGGCACGAAGAAGGCGGCGATCAGCGAGGCGCCGGCGACGCCGAAGCTGATCGACATCTGCTGGCCGGTGCTGGCGATGGTGCTGGCCGCGCCGGTTTCCTCGGCGGTCACGTCGGCATAGACCAGCGTGTTCATCGCGGTGTACTGCGTCGAGGTGAAGAAACCCAGGACGAAGGACTGCAGCGCGATGCGCCACCACGGCGTGCCGACGCCGATGGTCGCGAAGCCCATGATCAGCCCGCCGAGGATCAGCGTGTTGGCGACCAGCACGGTGCGATAGCCGAACCGCGCCAGGATCTTCGGAACGATCAGCTTCAGCCCGAGCGCGGCCAGCGCCTGCGGCATCACCAGCAAGCCCGACTGAACGGCCGAGAAGCCCATGCCCACCTGGTAGAGCAGCGGGAACAGGAAGGGGATGCCGCCCAGGCCGAGCCGGCTGAAGAAGCTGCCGCCGACCGCCGACCGGAAGGTGCGCAGCCGGAACAGGCCCAGCCGCAGCAGCGGATAGCGGGTGTGCATGGCGTTGACTCCGTAGCCGGCCAGCAAGGCCACGGAGAGCCCGAGCAGGCCCAGGATCTCGAGATTGCCCAGCCGGTGCTCGCCGAAGATCTCGAGCACGTAGGACAGCAGCGCGACGCCCGAGCCGAACAGCACCAGCCCGACGATGTCGAGCGCATGGCTGTTGTCCTGGCGATAGTCGGGCAGGAAGCGCCAGACGAGCAGGAGCCCGATCAGCCCGACCGGCAGGTTCACCAGGAAGACGATGCTCCAGTGCAGGTAATGAACGATCAGCCCGCCGATCACCGGGCCCAGCATCGGCCCCACCAGGGTGGGAATCGACACGAAGCTCATGGCGACGATGAGCTCGGACTTGGGGAAGGTGCGGACCATGGTCATGCGGCCGACCGGCACCATCATGGCGCCGCCCATGCCCTGGAGCACGCGACAGGCGACCAGCATGTTGATGTCGATCGCCAGGCCGCACAGCAATGACCCGAGCGTGAACAGGCCGATCGCGGAGGCGAAGACGTGGCGCGTGCCGAAGCGGTCCGCCATCCAGCCACTGATCGGAATGAAGACGGCGAGGCTCAGCGTATAGCTCGCCAGCACCGATTTCATATCGAGCGGCGTCACCTCCATGGCCTGCGCGATGGCGGGAACCGCGGTGTTCAGGATCGTGGTGTCGAGCGACTGCATGAAGAAGGCCACCGCGACCACCCACGGCAGCAGCCGCTTGGTCCTCTCACTCGGCGGCGGCGGAGAAGGTGGCTTCATGATGAGCGGCGGCGCATGGCGCCACTCTGCGTCCGTCGCTTTCCCCCATCAAGGGCAGCCGCTTCATTCTCCTCTCCCGCTGTCGGGAGAGGAGCGTGGTCATGGGCGAGCGGCGAGCGCTATTGCAGGAACTTGAGATATTGCCCGACGAAGTCGCAGCCGACGTCCTTGGAATAGGCGTCGATCAGCTTCTTGGTGATCGGGCCGGGCGCCTTGCCGTCGCCGACCGGAGCGCCGTTGAAGGCGCGGACGGGCAGGATGCAGAGGCTGGTCGAGGTCAGGAACATCTCCTCCGCATTCGCGGCATCAAACATGTCGATGTCGCCGGCGGTGCACTTGATGCCGAGCCGCTTGGCCATGTCGATCGTCATCTGCCGGCTGACGCCCGGCAGCACGTAGCGCTCGGACGGCGTGAACAGCTCGCCCTCGCGCACGATGAAGACGTTCGAGCCCAGCCCCTCGGCGAGGTTGCCGTTCTCGTCGAGCAGCAGCGGCCAGGCGTCGGGATTGAGCGCCTTCACCGGCTTCTCGGCCATGATCATGTTCAGGTAGTTGTGCGTCTTGGCGCGCGGCGAGAGCATCGACGGCGCGATGCGCCGCGTCGTCGTGGTGAACACCTCGGCGCCGTCGCGATAGAGCTTGGCGCGCTTGGCGAAGGGCAGCGGCAGGACCTCGATCACGACGTTCGGGCCGGTATGCTCCCAGCCCTCGTCGCCCACGGCATCGACGCCGCGGCTGACCCGCTGGCCGACCCACCAGTCGCCGGCCGCGGCGCGCAGGTGCTCGTTCTTCTCGACCACCGCCTCGCTGTTGGCGACCATCTCCTTGGGCGAGATGCCGGGATCGATCTGCAGGTAGCGCAGCGAGCGGTAGAAGCGGTCGATATGCTCCTTGAGCCGGAACGGCGTGCCCTCGAAGGTGCGCGTCATGTCGAACGCGCCGTCGCCGTACTTCCAGCTCCGGTCGCGGAATGGAATCATGACCTGGTTCTCCGGCATGAACTTGCCGTTGAACCACGCGATACGCTGGTTGCTGAGCTGCTGGGCCATTGGGATATCCTCTGCTGGTTATGGATCACGAAGTGCTCACGCACCGATGCGTTTTCCCTCCCCCGTCTTCGGGGGAGGTGGCCGCGTCTTACGCGGACGGAGGGGGTCGGAATCGTGCGTCGCCACAGACTCATGACCCCCTCCGTCGCGGATTACCGCGCCACCTCCCCCGAAGACGGGGG
>CAMFJT010000071.1 GCA_945957125.1 uncultured Rhodospirillales bacterium
CGAGATTCGCCTTAGTCTCGTGGGCTCGGAGATGTGTATAAGAGACAGGAGCATGAGCGGGCGGGACGCCTGCGCTCCGGCAAGACAATCAATCGCCCAATCCGTACTGCCCGCCGACATAGCCGCGCGGATGACCGAAGCGCTCGGTCATCACGGTGGCGAGGTCCTTGTCGGGCGAGGCGACCCAGCCGCCCGAACGAACGGCGTAGCGATGAGCGAGCCGGGGCGCTGCGGGTTCCTCGCCGCGGGCCAGAGCCCGGGCGCTGCCCATCAGCAGCTTGCGGAACTCCCCGACGCCGATGTCGGTGGGGCCGAGATGCTCACGCGTCCGGTCCTGGATCGGACCCTGGCTATCCTGGATCGCGGCATCCTGCTCGCTCACGCCGGTGATGCCGGTGAAGGTCGCGTGCTTCTGCGCGGCGCGGTCGATGAGGTAGTCGTTGCGCTTGTTGCGAAGGGGCATGTAGCCGGCATCGACCTCGGAATGGACATTGAAGCCGCCGGCGAACTTGGTGCGCTCGGCGTTGGTCAGGGGCCGCTCGGGCTGCCAGCAATAGCTGTAGATCCAGCACGACCCGTCGTCGACCGGCACCCAGCACTGACCGTAGTAGATCTCGCCCGCGAAGGCCGCCGGCGTATAGGCATGGTTGGGCAGCAGGACCTGCGCGATGCGCCAGTAGAGATCGGGGCCGTCGGTCTTGCGGCCGCCGCCGATGACCAGCCCGACATCGTGGCCCAGCACCTGGAAGCGGGGGCGCGCATCGTTCTGCACCCAGCGGATGCGGTCGTCCGGCTTCGACTGGTCGGCCAGCGCCGCCTTGCTCATCGCCGCCCGCATCTGCTCGCCGTCCGTCGCCAGAACCTTGTGGAGGAAGGAGAAGTGCGAGGTATCGATGCCCCCCTCCAGGCTCTGCACCCAGTTGCAGTCCTGCCACTTCTTGGTGACGTAGCGGCTCGCCGCCGGCACCAGGCCGAGCTCGAGCTGCGGCAGCTCGGGCACGTTCTCGCGCGGTCCCATGTAGACCCAGACGATGTCGGCCCATTCGCGCACCGGATAGGCGAGCAGGCGGATCGTGTCCTTGTAGGAGGATTCCGGCGGCGAGGTCGGCAGGTCGACGCACTTGCCGTCGGTATCGAACTTCCAGCCGTGATAGGCGCAGCGCAGGCCGCATTCCTCGTTGCGCCCGTAATAGAGGTTGGCGCCGCGATGCGGGCAGTGCGGCTCGACGATGCCGATCTTTCCGGTGCTGTCGCGGAAGGCGAGCAGGTCCTCGCCCAGCACCTTGATCTTCTTCGGCGGTCCGTCGCGCTCCGGCAGCTCCTCGGAGAGCAGGGCGGGCATCCAGAAGCGGCGCAGCAGCTCGCCCATCGGCGTGCCCTTGCCGCTCTGGGTCAGGAATTCGTTGTCGGCCCTGCTGAGCATGGTTTCCTCCGGACGATCAGGCCGTCGCTTTTGCCAGAGCTTGCTCCAGATCGGCGATGATGTCGTCGGCGGTTTCGATTCCGATCGACAGGCGGATCACGTCGGGGCCGGCGCCGGCAGCCACGCGCTGTTCGTCGGAGAGCTGGCGGTGGGTGGTGGAGGCGGGGTGGATGATCAGGCTCTTGGCATCGCCGATATTGGCGAGGTGGGAAAACAGGTCGACGCTGTCGACCACCTTGGTGCCGACCTCGTAGCCGCCCTTGACGCCGAAGGTGAAGATCGAGCCGGCGCCCTTGGGCAGGTATTTCTGCGCCAGCGCGTGGTAGCGGTTCGACGGCAGGCCGGCATAGTTGACCCACGCCACCGCCGGGTGCTTCTCGAGATATTGCGCGACCTTCAGGGCGTTGGCGCAATGGCGCTCCATGCGCAGGCCGAGCGTCTCCATGCCGAGCATGGTGAGCCAGGCGTTCATCGGCGCCTGGGTGGGGCCGAGGTCGCGCAGGCCGACGGCATGGCTGTGGAAGGTGTAGGCCATGTCCCCGAACGTCTCGAAGAAATTCAGCCCGTGATAGGCGGGCTCGGGCCCCGCGAGGCTGGGGAACCTGCCGCCCTTCGCCCAGTCGAACTTGCCGGAGTCGACGATCGCGCCGCCCATCGAGGTGCCGGTGCCGCTCAGGAACTTGGTGGTCGAATGGATCACCAGCGTCGCGCCGTAGTCGATCGGCTTGCAGAGGTAGGGCGTCGCCAGCGTGTTGTCGACGACCAGCGGGATGCCGGCATCCTCGGCGATCCGCGCGATCGCCTCGATGTCGCTGACCACGCCGCCGGGATTGGCCAGGCTCTCGATGAAGAACGCCTTGGTCCGTTCGCTCAGCGCGCGCTTGAAGTTGTCGGGCGTGTCGGCGTCGACGATCTCCGCCTTCCAGCCGAACTTGGGATAGGTGTTCCGCATCTGCTGCAGCGAGCCGCCGTAGAGCCGCGAGGCGGCGACGATCTCGTCGCCCGGCGTCATCAACGGGAACAGCGCCAGCACCTGCGCGGCGTGCCCGGAGGCCGCGACCGTGCAGCCGCGGCCGCCCTCGAGCGTCGCCAGCCGCGTCTCCAGCGCCGCGTTGGTCGGGTTGGTCAGCCGCGAATAGATGAAGCCCACGGTCTGCAGGTTGAACAGCGCCGCGGCATGGTCGGCATCGTCGAACGCATAGGCCGTCGTCTGGTAGATCGGCAGCGCCCGCGCACCGGTCGTCGGATCGGGCCCGGCGCCGGCATGGATCGACAGGGTCTCGAAGCCGTAGGTCTTGCCGCTCAACGCTCGCCTCCAGAAAAAGCCGGGGCGAGTTTGTCCGAACATGACGGCCTGGGCGAGCCGCGATTTCACCGCGGCTCTTTCCTTCTCCTTCCCCGTATGACGTCTATGGCATCTACGGATCTCGAGTCCTCCCAACGCGCAGCGCGGGGAGGAAATCGACCTTGCAGATGTGTCGATGCCATAGCGTACAACGTGGGAGGAGAAAGCGAGGTGGCCTCAGGCCTCCGGCGGCGGGAACGGGCGAGGCTCGACCTGCGGCTGGCCGAGGAAGGCGCGTCGGGCGTATTCGGCGATGCGCACCCAGCGCTTCGGCTCCTGCGCCGGCAGCGGATCGACCGGCGGCAGATAGTCGCCGTGCCCGTAGCGGTAGGGGGCAACGTCGGGAATCTGCCATGGTCCCCGGACCAACGGCATCGAAGCGACCGAGGGGCCGTCGTAGCCCAGAGCCTTCTCGAAGAAGCCGTGGTCGTCATGCAGGATGTTCGAGATCGGATCGCCGATCGGGAAGGCCAGCCTCAGCACCGTGTCCTCGTGCGAGGCCAGAACGTGGATCTGGTCGATATTGCCCGCGGCATCGGCGTACTCCGTCTCCAGGCAGCGACGGTTGATCGCGCCGGCGGCGAGGCAGAGCAGCCGGACCCGCCGGGGCAGGTTGGCGGCCGCCTCGAGCACGAGCCGGGCGCCGAGGCTGTGCGACAGGAAGGAGATCGACCGCGCGTCGGCAAAATGGCGGTTGCAGAAGGCCGCCAGCCGCCGGCCGCACTCCATCGCGTCCTGGCCTTCGAACGGATAGTTGATCGCCGGGATCCACCAGTCGCCGGGCCACAGCACGCCGATCATCACGCTCGACTCGTCGAGCGCGAGCGCACGGTCGAGCGTCGCGAAGGAGCTGACCGCGCGCCGCTGGTCGACGTTGAAGCCGTGGACGGCGAACAGCAGGTCTTTGCCGCCGAAGAAGCCGTCGACGACCGGCCAGGGCACCTGCGTGACGGCCGGTGGGTCCGGCGGGCTGCTCTGGAGCATGTACGGATCGATCACCGAGCCCGCCACCGGTGCCGAGCGGAAATTGAGGTAGAAGGTCATCGCATCAGCGCTTCAGGACGGCGACGGCCTTCTGGAGGGCCGTCGCCACGTCCTTGGCCATGGGTGCCAGGGGTGTGGCCACCAGGCCGAGCAGAAGGGCGGCGAGGAGCCAGTAGCGGCACAGGAACGCCTCGCCGCAATTGGCCGCGTTGCCGTAGAGCGCCCAGCCGGCGGCCACGGACAAGGCGACGGCGATCAGGCAGGCCACCATCTTCGCGGTGTTGCGGTAGCGCTGGTCGCCGCGCTCGTAGCCATAGTCGAGGCTGGCGCTCACCGCCGTGTCGAACGCGCCCAGCACCCGCATGTCCTCGTCGGTCAGCGGCTCGTCGTGGAAGATGTGCTGCGCCGCCCGTTGCCAGGTCGCCGGGATCGACGCCCGCGGCGACCGCGATCCTGTCCGCCGTACCCGGCTCGAGCAGGAGGCGGATCAGCGAACGGGCCACGGCCTTCTGGTCGGCCTTCGGCATGCCGTTCATCCAGTTCGCCAGCAGGGTGTCCAGCATCTGCCTCGTCCCGAACGACCGGCCCGGCCGATCGGCGACAGCGAGGAAGGGCATCACGGCTTGCCGCACATCGCCGAACCCGGCGCGCGAGACGCCGCCGCCGAAGAACTTGGTGATGTCGACCAGGCCGTATGCTGCCGTGCCCAGCGCGCCGCTCGCCGCGATGGCATTCAGGATGCTGTCGACCGGATCCGCCATGTGCCGCTCCACCAAGGTTGGCGCGCAACAGCATAGCGGAGAGCAGGGCGGGCGTATGTGGCGGATGCCACGAGACGGTTCGGCCTACGGCGCGGCGAACACGATGCAGGCCGGGCTCGGCACCTTGACCTTCACGGCGCTGGGCGAGAGCCGGCGGTCGCGGCCGACCCTGTAGGTCACGATCGAATGGCCGCCCTGGTTGGCGACGTAGAGGAAGCGCTCGTCGGGCCCGAAGGCGAAGAAGCGCGGCACGCTGCCTTTGGTCGGCACCCACTGCTTCGGCACGAGCGTGCCCTTGCCGGGCTCGATGGCGAATACGCCGATGCTGTCGTGCCCGCGGTTGGAGACATAGACATGGCGCCCGGCGCGATCGACAGCGATCTCCGCGCCGGTGCTGTAGCCGGTGAATTCCGGCGGCGTCGAGCGCACGACCTGCAGCGGCGTCAGCCTGCCGCTGGCGCGGTCCTGCCTGTAGGTGGTGATCGTCGAGTCGAGCTCGTTGATGACATAGGCGAGTGCGCGGCGCGGATGGAAGTCGATATGGCGCGGACCGGCCCCCGGTCGGGCGGCGACCTCGCAGGCATGGACCGCAAGGCAGCGCTTCGTATCGAGGCGATAGGCGATGACGCTGTCGGCCCCCTTGGTGGGCAGGTAGAAGAACCGTCCCTGTCGGTCGAGCGGATTGTGGTGGGGCCGCACGTTCTTCTGCTCGGTGCGATGCGGTCCGAGCGTCCCGTTGACCGTGGTGAGCGTGGGATAGGGGCCGAGCGTGCCGTCCGGCCGCACCGGGAACACCGCAATCGAATCCGTGCCGTAGTTGGTGACGACGAGGAACTTGCCCGAGGCGTCGAAGGCGAGATGGATCGGGTTGTAGCCGCCGGTCGGCTGGCGTCCGATCGTGCGCAGATGGCCGTTCGCCGGATCGATCGAATAGGCCGTGACCTCGCTGCGATCGCCATGGACGGAGTAGAGGAACCGGTTGCTGCGATCGACCGCCAGGAAGGAGGGATTCTCCAGTCCGCCCAGCAGTTGCACGTGCCTGAACGCCCCCGTGCGCCGGTCGACGGCGTAGACGTTGATGCCCTTGCCCCGGCCGTCGCGCTCGGGCGTGGTGTAGCAGCCGACATATGCGAATGTTGTCATCGCGTCAGAATGCCGTCAGCCGAAGAGGCCGACAATCACTGCTTGATCATCGCGTGAGGGTCACGGCGAGCCCGGGGGCGTTGTCCTTCAAGGCGAGCGACAGGCCGTGCAGGGCGGCGATCGCCTTGACCAGCGCGAGGCCCAGCCCGCTGCCCTTGGTCGTGCGGCTGCGGTCGAGGCGATAGAAGCGGTCCAGCACCTTCTCGCGCTCGGCCTCGGGAATGCCGGGACCGTCGTCGGAGACCGCGGCCTCGAGGCCGGTGGCGGTCCGGCGCAGCACGATCCGGACCGTGCTGCCGGCCGGCGTGTGATTGAGGGCGTTCTCGATCAGGTTCGAGAACAGCTGGGCCAGGAGCTGGCGGTCGCCGGTGAGGGTCACGCCGTCCTCGATCTCCGGGACGAGCCTGTGCCCGGCATCTTCCGCCGGCGCCGCGTAGGCCTCGGCGATGCTGCGCAGGAGGGCAGAGAGGTCGACGGCGGCGAAGGCGCTCTTCTGCGCGCCGGCCTCGATCTGGGCGATGCGCAGCAGGGCGGAGAAGATGTCGAGCAGCCCGTCGGCCTCGGCGATGGCGGCCTCGGTGGCGGCCTCGTACTCGCCGGTCGTGGTGGCTCGCTCGCGCGCATCCTCGAGCCGCTGGCGCAGGCGGCCGAGCGGGGTGCGCAGGTCGTGGGCGATGTCGCTGGTGACCTGGCGCAGGCCGTCCATGAGCTGCTGGATGCGGTCCAGCATGGCATTCAGCCCGACCACGAGCTGGTCGATCTCGTCGTTGTTGCCGCGCACGGGAATGCGCGCGCTGAGATCGCCTTCCATGATGGCCCGGCTGGTGCGGCCTATCGTGTCGATGCGGCGCACGAAGTTGCTGCCCAGCAGCAGGCCGCCGCCGATCGCGAGCAGGAAGGTCAAGGCGCCGGCCCAGGCGAAGGCCTGCACGATGGCGTGCTGCATGTCGATCAGGCGGCTGGCGTCCTGCGCCACCAGGATGAAGGAGCCGTCCCGCAGGGTGAGGCCGAAGCCGGTCAGCTTGCTGCGCGCATCCTCGGGATCGCCGGGCGCGCGGTCGCGCACGAAATCCACGACGCCATCGACCGGCGGCATGCCGGGCAGGTTGCCGACCACGACCTGCTGCGTCGGCGCCTGCACAAGATAGAAGATCGGGCCGCGCGTACGGAAATTCATCCGACGCGTCACCTGCTCGGCCAAGCCGAGCAGGCCGGAGGTGCGATGGATCTGGGCAAGCTGCAGCGCCTCGGTCCGCAGGACCGCCTGCATGTCGTTCTGCAGGGCCGCGGTGGCCGTCACGAACACCGTGGCGAACAGCACGACTGCCGAGACGACGAACAGGCCGGCATAGACCAGCGCCAGACGGAAGGCGGCCGAGCGCAGGACCCTGGTCAGACGGATCGGAGAAAGGACTGGCGGATATCGAAGCCTCACGGCTTGATCTCGGGCTCCTTGGCCGTGTCGCCGGCGCGGTTCCAGAGCGCGATACGCGTCGAGCGCCCCTCGGCGTCGCGCCGGTCGAGGATGCTGGCGCGCACCGCCGGATCCTGCTCCATCGCCCCGGTCAGCAGCCTGACCTCGTCGGGCGCGAACAGGCCTCGGGCATAGGTGAAACCTTTGTAGTTGAACTCGGCCGTCTGCGCGGCGCTCAGCACGTTGGGCATGGTTTCCACTTCTCCCGTATGGCTAGGCTAACGCGTATGCCCCCGCCGCCGTCTCGACCGGAGCGCGAAGCGCGGAGCGGAGAGACGTTGCTTCCATCCGCAAGGGCATGTCGTGGAGAGAAGGTCTCTCCGCGCGGCCCTCCGGGCCTTGGTCGAGACGACGGAAAAGAATAGCGTCGACATCCATCATGAGATCGGCCGGAAGACGTTGCGGCCGTCCTCCTGGGTGACGGTGATCTTTCGTCCGAGCTGCTCGCGGGAGAGCATGTCGGCGAGCAGGGCAGGGTCCTTCGGGGTCATGGCGACGAAGCGGTCGCCGGAGGCGTCGAGGCGGCCGAAGATGTAGCCGCGTTCGGGAGCGTCCTTGCCGTAGGCCACGCAGTAGGTCTCGATCGTGCCGGTGCCGGCCGGCGCGGCGTCCACGCGCTGCTTCGGGCGCGCGTCGAGCTCGGCCTGGAACTTCTTCGGGTCCTCGCGGCTCCAGGGGCCTTTGGTCGGCTCGGTCGAATATACGCCGGCCGAATGCTTGGTGAGGTAGTTGCCGTTGGCCGTGACCATGCCGAACGAGCCCGGCCTGGCGCGCACCACGTTCATCATCTCGGCGATCGAATGGGTGACGTAGTTGTTGCCCGGGCCGCCGAAGAACGGCAGGCCGCCGGTCACGCTGATCGGGCGCGGATCGTCCTCTGCGAGGCCGATCTCCTTCATCGCGACCTCGACCGCCGAGGGGAAGCAGCTATAGAGATCGAAGGCCGAAACGTCGGCGACCTTCTTGCCCGCCATGTCGAGCGCGATGCGCGCGCAGCCCCTGATCGCGGGCGAGGTGTCGAGCTTCTCTCGTTCCGAGACCACCCAGGTGTCGGTGCCGTCGGCGCAGCCGTGCAGGAACACCCAGCGCTCCTGAGGGATGCCCCATTCGCGCGCCTTCTCGACCGACGTCACCAGCACGGCGGCGGCCTGATCGATGATGGCGTTGGCGTTCATCAGCCGCGGATAGGGAAAGCAGATCCAGCGATTGTCGTCGGAGATCGTCGCCAGCCGCTCTGCGCTGTAGCCCTCGCGCCGGGTCGCCAGGGGATTGTCCTTCGCGACCATCGCGAGCCGATGGAACAGCCGGCCCATCGCCGTCATGTGGCTCGCCACGTCGCGCTTTAGGCCGCCGCGAATCGCGTTCTCCAGCAGCGGATAGAAGTGGATCGCCGCACGCAGCTCGTGCCGAGCTTCCTCTTCGCTGAAGCCCCATCGATTGTCGCCGATCCGGGTCGGCTCGCCGCCCGGGTCCTCGTTCCAGTCGATCGCCATGCCGGCCTTGCGGGCGTTTTGGGTGCTGCGCAGCAGCTCGGCGCCGCAGACCAGCGCCAGCTCGGTCTCGCCGTTGGCGATCTCCTCGGCGAAACGGTTGACGAGGTACTGGGGCATGTTGCCGCCGGAATGGCTGTAGAGCATCTGCCGCGGATGGGCATGCAGGCGCCGGGCGACGCTCTGCGGCGGATTGCTCGATCGGCCATAGGGCGAGGCGAAGCGCGGGCTGATGTCGCTGAAGAACTCCATCACGGCGATCGCGTCGATCTCGTGGCCCAGCGCGTGGCCGCCGATCGCCGCACCGGTGTCTTCCAGCGCGCGCTTCGCGGCATCGGCGCAGAAGGCGACGCGCGAGCGCTCGCTCGAGGGCTGGCCCGTGGTGTCGGTGATCTGGCCGCAGCCGACCAGGATGGGGGTACGCGGATCGATCATTTTGTCAGGGCCTTGATTTCATCGGGCGTGAGGCCGGCATCGGCGAGCACGCGGGCGGTATGCTCGCCGAGGTCGGCGACATGCGGTCCGCTCTGCAGCGGCGAGCCGGAAAAGCGGAACGGCGGTGCGGGCGAAAGGTATTTGCCGCCCTTGTCCTCGATCGGGCAGAGCGTGCCGCGATGCTCGACCTGCGGATCCTGCAGTGCCTCGGCGACGGTGTAGTAGGGCGAGCAAGGCACGCCGTGCTTTTCCAGCGCGGCGACGCATTCCTCGACCGTGAGCGTCTTGGACCAGCGCTCGAACTCGTCGACGAACTGGCCCCAGTTCATGCGCCGGTCGGCATACTTCTCGAAGCGCGGATCGGTCAGCCAGTCGCGCCGTCCGGCGGCCGTCGTCATGTCCTGGAAGGTCTTCTCGCTCGCCGTGGCGATCATGACATAGCCGTCCTTGGCCTCGACCGGGCCGTACATCGGCCGCGACGGCATCTCGAAGTCGAACTGCGCGCGGTTGACCTCGCCGAGCAGCATGCCGACCAGCGTCTCGAACATCGACACGTCGACCATCTGGCCCTTGCCGGTGGCATGGCGCTGGTGGACGGCCGCGAGGATGGCGCCCATCGCATAGGCGCCGCTGGCATAGTCGGCGACGAAGATGCCGCAATTGTCCGGCCTCTGCCGGCCCTGCTGGTAGAAGAGATGTGCCATGTCGTAGCCGGTCGAGGCATGGATGACCGGCGCGTAGGCGGGGCGGCCGGCGCCGGGCCCGGTCTGACCGTAGCCCGAGATGGCGCAGTAGATCAGCCGCGGGTTGACCCTGGACAGTTCGGCATAGTCGAGCCCCAGCCGCTTCATGACGCCAGGCCGGTAGTTCTCGACCAGGATGTCGACCGTGGTGGCCAGCTTCTTGATGGCGGCGACCGCTTCGGGCTTCTTGAGATCGAGCACGATCGACTTCTTGCCTGCATTCAGCTGGCCGAACATCGTGCTGAAGCCGTCGCGCTGCACCGGCCGCGAGCGCATCAGGTCGCCTTCCGGCGATTCGACCTTCACCACGTCGGCACCCATGTCGGCGAGCAGGCGGCTGCAGTGCGGGCCGGCGATGGTGGTCGAGAAGTCGAGGATGCGCAGGCCGTCGAGCGGCCTTGTCATGTCTGTCATGGGATCACCGGGTTGCGAGGATGAGGACGACGCCGCCCACTACAAGGATGCTGCCGATCCACTCGCCGAGGGACGGCCGTTCCTTGAGGATGAGACGGGAAGAGATGAAGGTGAAGACCAGCTCGATCTGGCCGACCGCCCGCACCAGCGCGGCGTTCTCGAGCGTCATGGCGAGTGCCCAGCCGGCCGAGCCCAGCACGCTGAAGATGCCGACCCAGATCGAGGAGCGCCAGTTGAACCAGACTTTCGAGAGTTGCGGACGATCGCGCCGCGCGAGGTAGAGCGCCATCAGGACGACCTGGATGGTGTTCATGCAGGCGAGCACGGTGATGCCGCGCACCATGAAGTCGCCCTCCGGCAGCAGCTTCGAGGCCTCGCGGATCGTGCCGGCGGCGATGGCGAAGATCGCGCCCGACAGGATGCCGTACATCGCCCCCTTGTGCGTGAGGTCGGCCAGCACGCCACGCACGTCGGAGAATTTTCCGCGCACGCTCAGGATGGCGACGCCGCCCAGGCAGACCAGGATGCCGGCCCAGGCGCCGAGCTTCAGCGGCTCGCCGGCGATGAAGGTCGCGAAGAGGGCCACGAATACCGTCTCCGTCTTGGAATAGACCGTGCCGACTGCGAAGTTGCGGAGCGAGAAGGCGTGGATCATCAGCGAGGTGGCTACGATCTGGGCCACGCCGGCGATGGTCACCAGCAGCAGAAAATGCAGCGAGATCGACGGCACGTGCCGACCGGTCACGAACACCAGGAAAGCCAGCATGCCGAGCGCCAGCGGGGCGCCGTAGAGGTAGCGTACGAAGTTGGCGCCATCGACGCTCAGGATGCCGCGAATCTTCTGCTGCATCGTCGTGCGGATGTTCTGACACAGCGCCGCCGCGATGGTTATTGGTATCCAGAGTGGCACGTTTCCTCCGGCCATCAGTGTATGGGCTCGACGCGTCTACGTCTGCCCTCTAGATTTTTCACGATGCGACGGGATGAGGCAGGCCGGTAGGCTGCCCAAGAAAGCAAAAGGGGAGGCGCCTGGATGAAGCGCAGAGCCATACTCGCGGCCACGCTCGCCGCGCCCTTCGCGGCGCGGGCGGAGACGGCGTGGCCGACCCGCCCGATCCGCATCGTCGTGCCGTTCAATCCGGGCGGGGCAATCGACGCGCTGGTGCGGGTGATCGCCGATGCGCTGACGGTCCGGCTCGGCCAGCAGGTCGTGGTCGATCCCAAGCCCGGCGCCAACACCATCGTCGGGGCGGACATCGTCGCGAAGGCGCCGCCGGACGGCTACACCTTCCTGATCACGACGAACTCGACGCACACCAACAACCCGTCGCTCTACGCCAGGATGCCGTTCGATCCCGCGAAAGACCTGATCCCGGTGTCGCTGGTGTCGCTCGGGACCATCCTGATCGTGGCCAGGGCCGATGCGCCGTTCGACGATCTGAAGGGTATGGCGGCGTGGGTGAAGGGGCTGGGACGGCCGGCCACCTATGGAAGCTGGGGGATCGGCTCGAGCGGTCATCTCTATGGGCTGATGCTCGAGAAGTCTCTGGGCGGAAGCTACAGCCACGTGCCCTATCGCGGCGACGTGCCGGCGCTGCAGGACGTGGCCAACGGCGGCCTCGATCTCACCTGGGCGAGCCCGGTCAGTGCCAAGACGCAGATTGCCGCGGGCAAGGTGAAGGCGATTGCCGCGGCGGGTACGAAACGATCGGCCTCGATGCCGGAGCTCGGCACCTTCGCCGAGCAACTCGTGGCAGGCTTCGATCTCAGCCTGTTCGTCGCGGCCTACGCGCCGGCCGGCACGCCGCCCGCGATCGTCGACCGGCTGCAGCGCGAGATCGCCGCCGTGATCGCCGAACCTGCCGTGGCGGAGAAGCTGATCGCGCAGGGCCAGACGCCGGTCGGCTCGACGCCCGGGGAACTCGCCAGGGTCCTGTCGCGCGAGACGCCGATCTGGGCCGACCTCATCCAGCAATCGGGCGCCAAGGTGGAATGATGAGCACGACCGACATCCGCTCGGCCTATTCGCTGAAGGCGCCGACTTACAATGCCAAGCTCACGGAAGTGGGACGCGGCACGCCGATGGGCGAGCTGCTGCGCCGCTACTGGCATCCGGTCGGCCTCGTCGGCGATGCCGGCGCGACGCCGCGGCCGGTGAAGATCCTCGGCGAGGAGCTGATCCTGTTTCGCGACGGGCAGGGGCGTCCGGGGCTGGTCTATCCGCGCTGCTGCCATCGCGGCACGACGCTGTATTACGGCAAGGTCGAGGAGCGCGGCATCCGCTGCTGCTATCACGGCTGGCTGTTCGACGTCGAAGGCCGCTGCCTGGAGATGCCGGCCGAGCCGAAGCCGACCGGCCCGCAATGCCAGCGGGTGCGCCAGCCGTGGTACCCGGCCGAGGACCGCTACGGGCTGGTCTTCGCCTATCTCGGGCCGCCGGAGAAGCGGCCGGTGCTGCCGCGCTACGAATGCCTCGAGGTGATGGGACCGGGAGAGTTCGTCGAGGCCGACGATTCCAGCATCGGCTCGGGCGGGATCGCCATCGCGCCCTGCAATTGGCTGCAGCATTTCGAGAACGTGGTCGATCCGTATCACGTGCCCATCCTGCACAGCTCCTTCAGCGGCGCGCAGTTCGTCGAGCAGATGGCGGCCTTCCCGAAGGTGAAATTCGAATACGGTCCGATGGGCGTGAAGGCCACGTCGCTTCGCCCCGGCCCCAACGGCAAGACCTTCCGCCGCGTGACCGAGGCCGTCGTGCCGACGCTGCGTGTCGTGGCCAACCCACAGGTCCCGCAGTACGGCATGGTCGAATCGATCGGCTGGACCGTGCCGATCGACGACACGCACTACCGCATCTATGTCGCGGGACGCGTCAAGGAGAAGGGCGAGCTCACGAAATTCAAGTCACGCTACAACGGCAAGACCTGGGCCGAGCTCACCCCGGAGGAGCACCAGAAGTTCCCCGGCGATGCCGAGGCACAGGTCGGGCAGGGGCCGATCACCTTCCATTCTGAGGAGCACCTGATGTCGTCCGACCAGGGCATCTCGATGCTGCGCATCCTGCTGCAGCGCCAGGTCGATGCCGTCGCCGCCGGCAAGGACCCGGTGGGCGTGGCGTTCTACGAGAAGGACGCCTACGTGAAGTTCGACGCCGGGCAGTATCTCGACGACTGACCTGTATTGCCGGAGCCCCGGATATAGTCGACCTAGAGCACGCGGTAACCCGGCACGCCCGCCCAGGCGACACAGCCGGTCGAGCCGGCATCGAAGCGCCAGGCGCCCAGCGTCTGGTAGGAGATCCGGCTGCCGATACCGAAGCCGCCGATATCGGCTTCGAACGACAGGTTGTGCCCTGGCGCCGCCTTGTGCCTGACGCGGAAGCCGACATAGGGATCGACCCAACCGATATTGCCCGAGCGGGCGATCACCTTGCGGCGATCGGCCGAGAATTCGAGGTCGGGGACATTGACGTTCACAGCGGCGTTGAGGTCGAAGGTGATGTCGGCTCTCTGGTACCAGTAGCGGCCGCCGCCCAGCACGTCGAAGGCCGTCTGGCCGACACCCGCCATGCCCGGTCCTTCCGCGCTCCTGTCCGGTCCCACCTTGACGACCTGGTAGTTGGCGCCGAACTGCACCGTCAGCGTCTCGTACTCGACCGAAGCCCGCGCCGCGACGTTCACGCCGACTCCCGGCTGGAGATCGTGGCTCCGGGTGGCCGACTCCGCAGCGGTCAGGTTGGCGTACATCAGATCGACAAAGAACCCGACGCGATCCTGGTAGCGCGCCTCGAAGTAGCCCATGAACGGCACGAGCGACTGGCTCTTGTTGAACATCTGGATGGTGTTGGTGTCGATCGCGACCGTCCGGCCCTTGACCGTCTGGCTGCCCGACATGGCGGTCAGCCACGCATACGGCGTGAAGGTGAAGGACCAGTCGGGAGCGGGCGCGGGGGCCGGCGCTGCCGTCTGCGCGAGTGACGAGATAGACAGGCCGACGCCCAGGACGGCGGCGAGCGTGGCGCCCGCGGCACGAAAGCACTGTGATCTCATCCTCGTCCGTCCACTCCGATCGTTGCCGAGTCGTGCCTCGACGTTCCCTTGAAATAGATCGGCGCGCAAGCACGTCTTCGGATAGAGTCCGATCGCTACATGGGATGAGGATTCGAAGCGATGTTCAAAGCAATCGTTGCCGCCGTATCCGTCGCGGCGACCTTCAACGCCGCACTGGCCTGCACGGCGGTCGATATCGTTGCCGCCGATTCCTCGGTCATCGCCGGCCGCACGATGGAATGGGCCTTTGACATGCAATGGACGCTCGTCAGCCTGCCCAAGGGAACGGCGCTGGAGATGACGGCGACGGCTGCGCTCAAGCTGCCGCCCGTCACGGTGACATCCAAGTACGCCATCGTCGGAATCAAGCCGGGTATCCTTCCCGGCAACACCCTGCTCGAGGGCCAGAATGCCGCCGGCCTCGGCATGAGCGGCAACTTCCTTCCCGGCTTCACGCGATACCAGACGGTGACGCCGCAGGATAAGAGCTACGTGTCGATCCTGGGATTCGGTGAATGGGCCCTCGGCCAGTTCGCGACGGTGGCCGAGCTGCGCCAGGCCCTGCCGGGCATCAAGGTGTGGGCGGACGACACGCTGAAGAGCGGGCCGACGGCGCCGGATGTGCATTTCGTGTTCACCGACAAGAGCGGCGCGAGCATCGTCGTCGAGTTCGTCAACGGCGAGCAGCGGATCTACGACAACGTCGCCCACGTGCTGACCAACTCGCCGACCTACGACTGGCACCTGACCAACGTGCGCAACTATCTCAACCTGTCGACCGTCGGGCCGACCTCCGTCAGGATCGGCGACGTCAATGTCACCGAGATCGGCCAGGGTGGCGGACTCATCGGCGTTCCCGGCGACTACACGCCGCCGTCGCGCTTCGTCCGTAGTGCCTTCCTGCGCCACCACGCGACGAAGCCGAAGAATGCGGACGAGGCGGCGCAGTTCATCGGCCATATCCTGAACAACGTCGACATTCCGATCGGGATTGCCCAGTCGAAGGCGGGCAACGACGTCGTGTCCGATTACACCCAGTGGGTCAGCATCAAGGATCTCACCGGCAACCGCCTGATGATTGCCGACTACGATCATCGCACCACGTTCCTGACCCTCGACCTCAACCAGATCTTCGCCCAGGACAAGCCCACGTCCGTGCTGATCACGGCGCTGCCCTACCCGAAGGGCGCCGACGGCACGAAGGCACTGGTGAAGTAGGGCATGCTCTTGCCGGAGCGCGGGCGGGACGCCCGCGGTCCGGCAAGATGACGAGCTATCGGAGATCCGCGCCGACCGCGTCGGCTACCGAGGCGAAGCGGTCCCGGGCGAGCAGGGCGGCCAGCTCGTCCTTGATGCGGCGGACGAGGGACGGGCCTTCGTAGACCAGCATCGAATAGAGCTGCACGAGGCTCGCGCCGGCGCGGATCTTGGCGTAGGCGTCGGCGCCGGAACCGATCCCACCGGTACCGACCAGGGGGAACTGTCGTTCGACCCGTCGCGCGGCTTTGCCCAGGACTTCCGTCGAGAGGGCCATCAGCGGGGCGCCGGAGAGGCCGCCGGTCTCGCTCCGCCGTGCCGATTGCAGCGAGGAAGGCCGCTCCAGCGTGGTGTTGCCGACGATGATGCCGTCGATCCTGAGATCGCGGCAGACCGCGACGATGTCGTCGAGGTCGGCGTCGGTGGCGTCCGGCGCGATCTTCACCAGCAGCGGCACCTTCTTGGCGGCAATGGCATCCTGCACCTGTTTCAGCAGGTCGGCGAGCTGCAGGCGGCCCTGCAGGCTGCGCAGGCCGGGCGTATTGGGCGAGGACACGTTGCAGACGAGATAGTCGGCGTGTGGCGCGAGCGCGGCCGCGCAGGCGACATAGTCGGCCTTGCGGTTCGTGCTGTCCTTGTTGGCACCGACATTGACGCCGACGAAGCCCTGCCGTGGACGGGCGCTCAGCCGTGCGCGGGCCGCCTCCAGGCCTTCACCGTTGAAGCCCATTCGATTGATGACACCGCGATCCTCGCCGAGGCGGAACAGGCGGGGGCGGGGATTGCCCTCCTGCGGCTTCGGCGTGACGCTGCCGATCTCGACCAGGCCGAAGCCAAGCCCGAGCATGGCATCCGGCACCTCGGCATTCTTGTCGAAGCCGGCAGCCAGGCCGATCGGGTTGGGCAGTGTGCGGCCCCACACCGTCATGGCCAATGACGACGGGTCCGGCGCACGGTCGCGCGGCGCCAGCCCGTTCTTCAGGGCGCGGATCGTGAGGCCATGGGCGGTTTCGGCGTCGAGCCGGGACAGAAGGAAATCGGCAGCCCGATACCAGACAGCCATGGCCTATCGGATCGCGCCGCCGGATTGCGGACGCAGCCCGAACGCGTCGCTGAACACCACCGGGAAGAGCTGGCGGAACAGCTCGCCGATGCGCGGATCGTCGGGTCCGGTGGCGTCCGTCCATACCGTGGTCTGCGACATGGCGATGTCGTTGCGGCAATAGATGGCCTGCAGATAGACGCGGCCGGGGGTGTTCGGCCTGAAGCGGGGCTTGACGCCGGCACAGATGGAATAGGCACCCATGTCGTTGGCCGGATCGGCCATCAGCACGAGCCGGTAGTCCGGGCGCGGCGTCTCGGCCGGCTGGTCATAGGTGAAGGTCAGGCGCGGCTGCGGCCTGTTTGCCTGCATCTGGGCGAGCAGCGGCCCCGCGACCTGCTCGATCGGAAGGCCGGGGAAGGGATTGCCGATCAACGCCACGCGGAAGGGCTTGCCGTCGGCGGCATTGAAGAACTCGCGATAGTCGTATTGCGGCGCGTACTGAATTCCGCCGATGGTCGCCGCCAGCGCGGCGAGAGGCGAGATCGACAGGGTGAGCGTAGCCGCGAGCTTCTTGAACAAGGTCATGTCAGACATCCAGGTCCTGGGCGAATTTCGCGTTCTCCTGGATGAAAGCGTAGCGCTTCTCCGGCTTGCGGCCCATCAAATCCTCGACAAGAGTCCGTGTGCGCATCTCCTCGCGCCGCTCGTCGGCGTCGGCTGCCGTCGGTACGTCGACCTTGAGCAGCACCCGCCGCGTCGGATCCATCGTCGTCTCGCGCAGATGGACCGACTGCATCTCCCCCAGCCCCTTGAAGCGGGTGATGTCCGCCTTGCCGCCGAACACCGTGCGCAGCAGCTCGTCGCGCTGCGCGTCGTCCTGGGCATATTCCGTACGACCACCCTTGGTGATGCGGAACAGCGGCGGCTGGGCGAGGAAGAGGTGGCCGTTCTCGATCAGCTTCGGCATCTCGCGATAGAAGAACGTCATCAGCAGTGAAGCGATATGCGCGCCGTCGACATCGGCATCGGTCATGATGATGACCCGCTCGTAACGCAGCCGTTCGTCGTTGTAGTGGGCGCCGGTGCCGCAGCCCAGCGCCTGGATCAGGTCCTGGACCTCCTGGTTCTCGCGCAGCTTGTCGGCCGAGGCGCTGGCGACGTTCAGGATCTTGCCGCGCAACGGCAGGATGGCCTGGGTCTCGCGGTTGCGCGCGGCCTTGGCCGAGCCGCCGGCCGAATCGCCCTCGACCAGGAAGATCTCGGTGTCGACCGAGGAGGAGTTGCTGCAATCGGCGAGCTTGCCGGGCAGGCGCAGCTTGCGCGTCGCCGTCTTGCGCTGCTGCTCGCGGTCCTGCTTGCGGCGCAGGCGCTCCTCGGCCTTGGCGACGACGTGCTCGAGCAGCACGCTCGCGGCTTCCTTGTCGCCCGTGAGCCAGTGCTCGAAATTGTCGCCGATGATGGTCTCGACCAGCTTGGTGGCCTCGACGCTGACCAGCTTCTCCTTGGTCTGGCCCTGGAACTGCGGCTGCTCGATGAACACCGAGACGAGGCCCGCCGCGCCGTCGATCACGTCGTCGGCGGTGATCACCGCGCCCTTGCGGTTGCCCGTAAGGTCGGCGTAGCGCTTCAGGCCGCGCACCAGGGCACTGCGGAAGCCGGACTCGTGGGTGCCGCCTTCGGCGGTCGGCACGGTGTTGCAGTAGGAACGGATGAAGCCTTCCTCGTCGTTCGGCCACCACACCGCCCATTCGACCTTGCCGCCGGCCGAGCCGTTGCTCTCGCTCCTCGCCTCGCCGGCGAAGGGCTGCGGCACGACGGTGGGCCGCTCGCCGATCTCGGAGACGAGATAGTCCTTCAGGCCGCCGGCGAAATGGAACGTGTCCTCCTCGGGGACCGAGCTGTCCTTGGGCAGAAGGCTCTTGTCGCAGCGCCAGCGGATCTCGACGCCGCGGAACAGGTAGGCTTTCGAGCGCGCCATGCGGTACAGCCGCTCTGGCTGGAAGAGCAGCTTGCCGAAGATTTCGGGATCGGGCCGGAAGGTGACGGTCGTGCCGCGCCGGTTGGGGGCAGGGCCGGCCGACTTCAGCTTGGAGGTCGGCTTGCCGCGGGAGAAGGTCTGGATCCAGGCCTGCCGGTCGCGCGCCACCTCGACGATGAGCTCGTCGGACAGGGCATTGACCACGGAGGCGCCGACGCCGTGCAGGCCGCCCGAGGTCGCATAGACCTTGCTGTTGAACTTGCCGCCCGAATGAAGCGTTGTGAGGATGACCTCGAGTGCGGAGATGTTCTTGAACTTGGGATGAGGATCGACGGGCATGCCGCGGCCGTTGTCGCGGATCGACACCTTGTTGCCGGCCTGCAACTCGACATGGATCGTGTCGGCGTGGCCGGCGACGGCCTCGTCCATGGCATTGTCGAGCACCTCGGCGACGAGGTGGTGCATCGCCCGCTCGTCGGTGCCGCCGATATACATGCCGGGGCGCTTGCGGACGGGCTCGAGCCCTTCCAGCACCTCGATGTCGGCTGCAGTGTAGGAGTTGTCCTTGGTCGCCGCGGCGCGCTTGCCGCCCGACGCTCCGAAAAGGTCGCCGTTCTTCGCCATGCTGCTTCGTGTCTTTCGTGCCCGGCGCGAGGGGGCCGCGCGAGGGGATCGCCGGATGGCCCGTTGGTCCTCCGTATGGTAGGAAAATCGTGCAAAAGCAATCACATCCGGTGGGTAATTGATGTCCGAAACGCCGCGCGACCCGATCATTCGGACCGTTCCCCAGCCTGCCGACATGAACGGCAACGGCGACATCTTCGGCGGCTGGGTGCTGTCGCAGATGGATATCGCCGGCGGCACCCTGGCCTCGCGGGTAGCCGGGGGCCGGGTGGCCACGGTCGCCATTACCGCCATGACCTTCGTCCAGCCGATCAAGGTCGGCGACCTGGTCTCGATCTATGGCGAAGTCAGCAAGATCGGCCGCACCTCGATCACCATAGCGCTGGAGACCAGCGTGCAGCGTCGGCTCGACCCGACGCCGATCCAGGTGACCCACGGTACTTTCGTATTCGTGGCGATCGACGACGACGGCAAGCCGCGTCAGGTCTCGACATGAAAATCGCAGCAGCCGTGCTGGCAGTCGCCGCAGCGATCCTTCCGCTTGGTGCGGCCGCGCATCCGCATATCTGGATTTCGCAGGGCGTACGCGTTGTCGTGGAGAACGGGGCCTATACCCACGTCGAGATCGAGTGGAAATTCGATCCCCATGCCAGCGAGGACGAGATTCCGGCGATCGACGAGGACAATGACGGCCGGTTCTCGGAGGAGGAGATCCGGCTGCTGGTGCGCGACATGATGCCCGAGCTGCAGAAGGTCGGCTTCCTCACCTGGCTCAACACCGGCGAGAAGGATTTCAGGCCGCCCAAGGTGCCGGACTTCCAGGCCCGGATCGACAATCCCGCGACGTTCACGCCGCCGGAGTGGGATCGCGGCGCGGGCGACGGCGACAGGCTGCCGGACAACAAGAGCCAGCCGATGGTATTGCCCCCCAAGGCCGAGCAGGCGCGCAATCTCGTCTACACGATGCGTTTCGAGCTGCCGCAGCCGGTGAAATCGTTCTCGATCACGACTTACGAGCCCGACGACGAGATGCGGGTCGAGGTCGACGCAAGCTCGCTGCCGGCTGGCTGCACGCTCGACAAGCACCCGACCTACAAGTCGGAATTCGTGCCCGGCACGCCGGTGTTCGCGGACAGGGTGACGTGTCGCCTGCCGTGAGGGGCGGAGCGGGGGCATCCGAACGGCAGTATCGCCCATGGCTCGGCATCCTGTTCATGTGCATTGCCTGTGCGCTGTTTCCGATCATGAACGGCATGGTGAAGCTGCTCACGGCGACCTATCCGTCGGAGCAGGTGGTGTGGGCGCGCGTGGCGTCGCATCTCGTCGTCGTGGCGATCATTTTCCTGCCCAGCCGCGGGCTGAAGATGCTGCGCAGCCACCAGCCGATCTCGCAGGTCATCTGCTCGATGACCCTGCTGGCATCGACCCTCTTCTTCTTCGGTGCGGTCAAGCATGTCGGCGTGGCGGAGGCGATCTCGATCTCGTTCATTGCCCCGCTGGCGGTGGTGTTCCTCGCTTGGCCGCTGCTCGGCGAGCGGATCACCGCGGTGCGCCTGCTGGCGGTCATCGTCGGCTTTGCCGGCGTGCTGGTGGTGATCCGCCCAGGCAGCTCGGTCTTCCAGTGGGCCTCGCTGATGCTCGTCGCGAGCGCCATCGCCTATGCGATCTACCAGATCTACATCCGGCGGGTCGGCGCGGTCGACCATCCCTCGACCTCGGTGTTCTACAGCGCACTCGGCAGCACCATCGTAATGTCCGCGGTGGTGCCGTTCGTCTGGGTGGCGCCGCGAAGCTGGGGCGATGTCGCCATGCTCGCCTCGCTAGGGCTGTTCGGCGGCATTGGCCACTATTGCGTGGCGCGCGCCATGACCTATGCGCCGGCCAACTTCATCGCGCCGTTCAACTACACGCAGATGATCGGTTCGGTCATCGTGGGCTATCTCATGTTCGCCGAGGTGCCCGACTATTACACGTGGCTCGGCACGGCGCTGATCGTCAGCGCCGGGTTGATGGTGGGCCTGAGGAGGGGATGATGCCGTATCTCGTCGCTGCCGATCTGCCGGCCGGTACCGCGGGTGCCCGCTTCAGGGCATTGCTCGGCCGTCCCGGCATCCTGCAGATTCCAGGCACGCACAACGGGCTCGCCGCCCTGCAGGCCAAGGCGGCCGGCTTCGAGGCAGTCTATCTCTCGGGCGCGGCGATGTCGGCCTCGATGGGCCTGCCCGACCTCGGTGTTATCACCGTCGACGAGGTCTGCTTCTTCGTCCGCCAGGTGGTGCGGGCGAGCGGCCTGCCGCTGCTGGTCGACGGCGATACCGGCTATGGCGAGGCGCTGAACGTCATGCACATGGTGCGCGCCTTCGAGGAGGCGGGCGCCGGGGCGGTCCATGTCGAGGACCAGCTCCTGCCCAAGAAATGCGGGCATCTCAACGACAAGAAGCTGGCCGATGCGCACGACATGGCGGCCAAGGTCCATGCCGCCGCCCGGGCTCGACGCGACCTGGTGATCGTCGCCCGCACCGACGCGGCGGCGAGCGAGGGCATCGACGGCGCCGTGGCGCGGGCCAAACTCTATCTCGAGGCCGGCGCCGACGCGATCTTCCCCGAGGCGCTGACCACGGCCGAGATGTTCCGCGCCTTCGCTGCCGCCATGCCCGGCGTGACGCTCCTCGCCAACATGACCGAGTTCGGGCGCACGCCGTTCTTCACCGCCTCGGAGTTCGAGGCGATGGGCTATCGCATGGTGATCTGGCCAGTCTCCTCGTTGCGGGTCGCCAACAAGGCGCAGAGCAGGCTCTACGCCGCGATCCGGCGCGACGGCGGTACCCAGAACATGATCGGCGATATGCAGACCCGTGCCGAGCTCTACGCCACGATCGGCTACCATGACTACGAAGCGCTCGACGCCTCGATCGTCGAGACGGTGATCCCGCAGGGCATGCCGCAACGGTAGGGCCGGCGCCCACCGGGCGATGCTTGAAGGCGGCGACCATTCGGCCGATGCTGCCGCGAGCGCGGTTGGGCAGGTCGGAAAATGAGGAGCCGGGCCATGAGGATCGAGAAGGTCAAGGAGCATATCGGCGCCATCGTCACGGATATCGACCTCGCGCGTCCCCTCGACGGGGAAGCGCGGAAGAAGCTCTACGATGCCGTCGTCGACAACGTGGTCCTGGTGATCCGGGGGCAGGAGCATCTCACGCCGGGCCAGTTGCAAGCCGCCGCAGAGATGTTCGGCGAGCTGATGGAGGACCAGAACCGGCGCTATCTGGTGGACGGGTTTCCGCTGATCAGCGTGCTCGACAACCGCCACCTGGACAGCAAGGGCCAGCCCGCGAAGGTTGGCACCAATTCCACCTGGCACACCGATCACACGAACCAGGAGTTGCCGCCCAAGTTCACCATGCTCTATGCGGTGGCCGTGCCCGACAAGGGGGGCGCGACGTCGGTCTGCAACGCGCGGGCGGCCTATGAAGCGCTTCCGGACTCCGTGAAGCTGAAGATCGACGATGCGAAGACCGAGAATACGCTGATCAGCAGCGCGCGGATGGCGACGGGCAATCCGGACATCGTGAAGGCCCAGCGCGAGACCGCGAAACCGCCGACGGTGCATCCGCTGGTCCGCACCCATCCCGAGACTGGCACCAGGGCGGTATGGTTCCACAAGGCGAAGACCGAGACGGTCACCGGCATGTCACCCGAGGAAACCCAGGATTTCCTGCAGGACCTGACCGACCGCATCACCCAGCCGCAGTTCTGCTACGCCCACGAATACAGGAAAGGCGATCTGCTGATCATCGATGACCGCGCCTCCTTGCACAAAGCGGGGTTCGACTACGATCACAACCAGCATCGCCGCCTCTATCGCATGCTGGTGCGCGGCGACCGCCCGTATTGAGAGCTTACAGGCCCAGGCTCGACAGGTCGGGCGCGCGGCGGTGGAAGTCGGTGGCGTCCTGGAAGGCTTTTCCGAACCGGAGAACGTCGCGCTCGGCGTAGGGCTTGCCGAGGACCTGGATGCCGACCGGCAGGCCGTTCGAAAGGCCGGCCGGCAGCGACAGGCCGCACAGGCCGAGATAATTGCCAGGGCGCGTGAGGTAACCGGCCACGGGTGACATCTCGTCGACCTCGGTGAGCGGGATCGCGGGAACGGCGACTGCCGGGGTCAGCAGGCCGTCGTAAGGCCGCATCCATTCGGCGAACTCGGCACGACGCTGCTTCATGATCCGCAGTTCCTCGGCGTAGCCGCCGGGCACGAAGGCCTTGCCGAGCAGGGCTCGGGCGCGCACGCCGTCGCCGATCGGCTGGCTCCGGTCCTCGATCCACTTGCGATGCAGCGAGAACATCTCCGAGGTGGAGATCGTGCCCGCGCCCTTCTGCAAGTCGAAGAACCCGTCGGGCAGCCGCACCGTCTCGACCGTCGCGCCGAGGCTCTCGAACGTCCGCGCCGCGGCCTGCCAGGCTTGCACCACGTCGGGGTCGACGAAATCCGGCAGCTGGCTCGGATCGGGCAGCGCGAGCCGCATGCCCCGGATCGAGCCGCCCCTCGCGGCTGCGGTGAAATCCTCGAGCGGCTGGTCGAGCGTCGTCGGGTCGCGCGCATCGGGTGCGGCGAGCGCCTTCAGCAGCAGGGCGCAATCCTCGACACTGCGCGCCATCGGCCCGATCGAATCGAGCGTCCAGCTCAGCAGCATCGTGCCGTGCAGGCTGATGCGGCCGAACGTGACCTTCAACCCGACCAGCCCGTTGAAGGCGCAGGGGATGCGCACCGAGCCGCCGGTGTCGCTGCCGATGCCGGCCGGCGCGAGGCGTGCGGCGACCGCCACGCCGGTACCGCTCGACGAGCCGCCGGGCGTGCGCGGGGTCTCGAGGTCCCACGGATTCCACGGCGCGCCCATCAGCGGGTTGGTGCCCCAGCCGCCGAAGGCGAACTCGACCATGTGCAGCTTGCCGAGCGGGAACATGCCGGCCGCCGTCAACCGCTCGACCGTGGCCGACGTCTCGGTCGCGACGCGCTTGTCCCACATCTTCGAGCCGCCGGTGCCGACGCGGCCGGCGATGTCGCACAGGTCCTTGTAGATCATCGGCAGGCCGTGCAATGGCCCGAGTGGAAAGCCCGACGCACGTGCCGTGTCCGCGGCGTCCGCCAGCGCGCGGGCTTCGCTGGCATAGACCTCCGTGAACGCGTGCAGCTTGCCGTCTGCCTTCTCGATGCGGGCGAGCAGGGCATCGGCGATCTCGCGCGAGGAGAATTTCTTCGCGGCAAGCCCGGCGGCCAGCCCGGTCAGGGTCATTTCGTGAAGCTGCATCTCGGAAGGGTCTCTTGTGCTGGGAGCGCGGCTCTCCAGAGCCGCTCATGGAATGTGATGAACCGAAGGAAGAGCGGCTCTGGAGAGCCGCGCTCCCAGCCCTAGTAGGTCGCCCGTCCGCCGGAGAGGTCGAAGGTCGCCCCGGTGGCGAAGGTGCAGAGCGGGGAGGCGAGCCAGGCGACCATCTCGGCCACCTCGTCGACCTCGCCGAATCGGTTCATCGGGATCTTGGATAGCATGTAGGCGATGTGCTGCTCGGTCATCTGGCTGAACAACTCCGTCTTCACCACCGCCGGCGCCACGCAGTTCACCAGCACGCCGCTGGTCGCAAGTTCCTTGCCAAGCGACTTGGTCAGGCCGATCACGCCCGCCTTCGAGGCTGAGTAGGCGGAGGCGTTGGGATTGCCCTCCTTGCCGGCGACCGAGGCGATGTTGACGATGCGGCCCCAGCCGCGCTGGACCATGCCCGGCGCGACCGCCCGGTTGGTGAGGAACACGCCGGTCAGGTTGATGTCGATCACCTGCTTCCAGGCATCGACCGGATACTGGATGACGGTCGCGTTGGGGCCGGTGATGCCGGCGCTCGCGACGAGGATGTCGGGCGGCGCAAGCTGCTTCTCCGTGGCCGCGAGGGCGTCTGCCAGCGATTTCTCGCTGGTGACATCGACCTCGACGGCGATCGCCTCGCCCAGCGCGGCGGCGGACTGGCGGGCGCGATCGAGGTCGCGGTCCCACAGCGCGATCCGGCCGCCGCCGGCGGCGATCTTCGCCGCGCAGGCGAGCCCGATCCCACGCGCACCGCCGGTGACCACGGCGGTGCGGCCTTTGAACGTCTCCGACTGCATGTCTCCTCCCAAGCGCTTGAACCGGCGCTGTTTTCCGATCATATCGAAGGAACATGTCCTCCGCCAAACCCGCGTCGATCGACGCCACCGTCGACCTGCTGAAAGGCGGCGACTATATCGCCGACCGCAGCCTCGCCACCGTCCTCTATCTCGCCCTCAAGCTCGGCCGCCCGCTGTTCTGCGAAGGCGAGGCGGGCGTGGGCAAGACCGAGATCGCCA
>CAMFJT010000072.1 GCA_945957125.1 uncultured Rhodospirillales bacterium
CGCTCATGGCGATGAGCGCCACGGAGTGGCGCGGTCCCAGCGAAGAGCCGATTCAGGGGCGCTGGGAGCAACGGCGCCACGGCTAGGCCGCGAACTTCGCCAGGGCGTCGTCCGACAATTCGAAATTGGCGTAGACGTTCTGGACGTCGTCGTTGTCGTCGAGCGCGCCGATCATGTCGAGCAGGGTCTGCGCGGCGTCGCCGTCGACCGGCGTGGTGTTCTTCGGCCGCCACATCAGCTTGGCCGACGAGGGCTCGCCGAGCGACTTTTCCAGCACCTCGCGCACGGCGCTGAAATTCTCCTGCGCGCAGTAGATCTCGTGCGCCGCCTCCTCGCCCTCGCCGCTCACCACGTCGTCGGCGCCGGCGTCGATCGCCTTCTCCATTACGTCGTCGGCGGAGCCGGCCTTCAGCGGAAAGCGGAACTCGCCCATGCGGTCGAACATGAACGACACGCTGTTGGTCTCGCCGAGATTGCCGCCGTGCTTGGCGAAGATCGAGCGCACCTCGCCGGCGGTGCGGTTGCGGTTGTTGGTCAGCGCCTCGACGATCACCGCCACGCCGCCCGGGCCATAGCCTTCGTAGCGCACCTCGTCGTAGTTGGCGTCGGCCTCGCCGCCCGAGCCGCGCTTGATGGCGCGATCGATCGTGTCGCGCGTCATGTTGTTCTCGCGCGCCGCGATCACCGCCGCCCGCAGGCGCGGGTTGGAGCCGGGGTCGGGCGAGCCGAGCCGCGCCGCCGTGGTTATTTCACGAATCAGTTTCGTGAAAACCTTCGCCTTGGCCGCGTCCTGCCGGCCCTTGCGATGCATGATGTTCTTGAATTGGGAATGGCCAGCCATCGCCCCGACAACCATATTGAGTGAGAAGTTAGGGCCGCCTATACCACTTCTCGTGGCTTTTGGGACCGGTCAGAGGACGTTTGCAGGCATCCGGGACAAAAAAAGGCGGGGGCCGAAGCCCCCGCTAAAAAACGTCGGAACCTTGATTCCGACGCCCCCTCTAACCTGAAGACAGTTTCGCCGGAGCGGCGAAAAATCCTTTAACATCAAAAGGATGCCGCTTTTTCGCCAAGCCGTCAATCGACGTTTTGGACCACCCGTAATAGCGCTTGGCGCCGTCTCGGCCCTACCACATCCTGAAATTCACCCGGCAGGCGGAAGCCGCCCCCCGATCCGGATCGGCCGCACCGCCTTGGCGAGGCCACTTTTGTCGTCGGTTTCGACCAGGGCCGCGCACAAAGTCCCCTCGCCCTCCGCCGGCGCCAGCCGCTCGCCCGGCATCTTGCGGATGAAGCGCAGGACGGCCCCCTCCTTCTTCATGCCGATGACGGAATCGTAGTCGCCGCACATGCCGACATCGGTCTGGTAGGCCGTGCCGCCCGGCAGGACCCAGGAATCGGCGGTCGGGATGTGGCTGTGCGTGCCGAGCACGGCAGAAACGCGGCCGTCGAGATGATGGCCCATCGACTGCTTCTCGCTGGTCGCCTCGCCATGCACGTCGACCAGGATGAAATGCGCCGAGCGGCCCAGCACGTACTTGGCGACCTCCGCGTCGACGGTGCGGAACGGATCGTCGAGCGGGTCCATGAACAGACGGCACATCACGTTCACGACGACGATCTTCTGGCCGCGCGCCGTCTCGTACTGGCTGGCGCCCCAGCCCGGCGTGCCGGGCGGGAAATTGACCGGCCGAAGCAGGCGCTTGTCCTGCGCGATGTAGGAGACGATGTCGCGCTGGTCCCAGACGTGGTTGCCGGTAGTGATGCAGTCGACGCCGGCATTGTGCAGCTCGGCACAGATCTTGGCCGTGATCCCGAAGCCCGCCGCCGCGTTCTCGCCGTTGACCACCACGAAATCGAGCCCGAGCTCCTGACGCAGGCGCGGGACATTCTTCGTCACCGCCTCCCGGCCGGACCGGCCGACGATGTCACCGCAGAACAAAACCTTCATGATTAGACAAAGGCGCAAGCCCGCCTGTCGGTCAACAGCCAATCGAGCCGCTGGTCTTCCGGACCGTGCGGCACGTCGGCCACGAGCTGGGCGTCGAAGCCGACGCCGATCGCGGTGACCGGCTTGCGGCCGCGCAAGCGCTCGAGCGTGCGGTCGTAGAAGCCGCCGCCATAGCCGAGCCGCCAACCCTCCTCGTCGCAGGCGAGCAGCGGCACGATCAACGCATCGGGCTCCACGACCTCGCAGGCGGGCGACGGATGAAGCGTGCCGAACACGCCCGGCTCCAGCGAATCGCCCGGCCGCCAGGCGCGGAACACCAGCGGCTGCTGCTTCGCGACGACGACAGGCAATGCCAGCCGGCAGCCCTGCTCGACCAGCGCCGTCATCAGTGGCCGGATATCGAGCTCCTCTGCCATCGGCCAGAACCCCGACACGACCGCCGGCGCCTTCGCCGGCTGCTCGAGCCGCCACATCTCGAGCACGCCTGCCGCCGCCGCTTGCCGGGCGCCGTCATCGAGCCCGCCGCGCCACGCGATCATGGAGCGCCGCAACGCGCGCTTGTCATCGATCAGGGACATCGGAGTCTTTCGCTGGGGGCGCGTCACTCCAGTGACGCGTCTTCACTTGTTCCAACACCACATGACGCGCCACTGGAGTAGCGCGCCCATAGGCCCTAACTTTGGCGTGCGCAGGCGCTTCTTGCTGTGACGAGGCGCCGCATCGATGACGTCAGGTGTCCTGCTCTTGCCGGACCGCGGGCGTCCCGCCCGCGGTCCGGCAAGACGACAAAGCGCCAATAGCGAAACAAAGTTAGCGCCTATGAGTGGCGCGCCCAGCGAAAAAGTGAGCGGGGCGGCTCCACGATGGGCCGTGGGTCGTGAAACCTCCAAGGCCTGCAAAAGCAGGTGGGCACCGTGTAGCCAAGACCACGGTCAAGGCCAGGAACAGTTCCCAGGAGATCTTATTGGCCCCGGGGTTTTAAGCGAACCACGCGCCGCGCAGAATTCCGCCCCGCCTCCAATGTAGGCTGCCCGGGGCTCGACCGCTAGGCGGCGCCGCTGACCTTTTTCGCAAGCTTGTCGACGCGCGAGGTGATCAGCTCCTCGAAGGCGGTCGCCAGCGTCTCGGCGCTGTCGGCTGCCGTCGCGCGCGCCGTCTCCGCCTGGCGCGCGATGCCGCGCGCCTCGCGGCTCTCCTCCGCCAGCAGAAGCGCGGCGAAGACCAGCAGCTTCACCTCGGGCGTCCCCGGAGAGAGCTGCTTGCGCAGCTCCGTCACCTTCTCGTCGACATAGGCGGCAAGCTCGTGGACGCGCCGCTCCTCACCCTCGCCGCAGGCGAGCTCATAGGTGCGGTTGGCGATATTGATCGACACCTGCGGCATGACGGGTGCTCCTGTTTTATTGCGCCGTTGACCGGCGTTTGAGGGGAACTCGAACTCTACTGCTGATCCGCCGCGAGAAGCGAGCGGATATATTCCATCGCCCGTTCCAGACGCCCTTCGACGTCCATCGAGACCCGCTTGAGCTCCTCGTACTGCTGCTCGAGCCGCAGAAGGCGGCGCGACAGCTCGTCGGCGCGCTCCCGCTCGTCGCTCAGACGCTCGTCGACCACCGCCTCGAGTCGGGACAGGGCAATGTCCACCCGACGCAGTTGGCCGTCAGGCTGCGTTTGGTCCATGCGGCAAGATAAAGGCGGCGACGGCGGGCGGTCAATATTTCGCCCCTGTGGACCACTCTCTCCCGCAACATCTGGGAGGGACGCGAGATTTCGTCGCCGGTTTTACGCGTTGACGCCATGGGGGGGCGCCGTCATGTTGCGCGCCGTCCGCAAACCCCCATGGCATAAGCGTCAAATGACCGATCAAGCTGCTGCTCCCCGCGACCTGGCGAACGCCATCCGGGCCCTCGCCATGGACGCCGTGCAACAGGCCGATTCCGGCCATCCGGGCCTGCCGATGGGCATGGCCGACGTGGCCACGGTGCTGTTCACCAAGTTCCTCAAGTACGACCCGGCGCAGCCCGACTGGGCCGACCGCGACCGCTTCATCCTGTCGGCCGGCCACGGCTCGATGCTGCTCTACGCGCTGCTGTATCTCACCGGTTATCCGGACATGTCGCTGGAGGACCTCAAGAACTTCCGCCAGCTCGGCTCGAAGACGGCAGGCCATCCTGAATACGGTCACGCCTCGGGAATCGAGACGACCACGGGTCCGCTCGGCCAGGGCCTCGGCAACTCGGTCGGCTTCGCGCTCGCCGAGCGGCTGCTCTCGACGCGCTTCGGCGCCGATATCGTCGATCACTTCACCTATGTGATCGCCGGCGACGGCTGCCTGATGGAAGGCGTCGGCCAGGAGGCGATCACGCTGGCCGGCCATCTCGGGCTGGGCCGGCTGATCGTGCTGTTCGACAACAACAGCATCTCGATCGACGGACCGACCTCGCTGGCGACCTCCGAGGACCATATCAAGCGCTTCGCCGCCGCGGGCTGGCACGTGCAATCGGTCGACGGCCTGGACCAGGACGCCGTGGCGCGCGCCATACATCGGGCGCGCAGGGTCACCGACAAGCCGTCGATGATCGCCTGCAAGACCATCATCGGCTACGGCGCGCCGACCAAGGCCGGCACCGCGGGCGCGCACGGCTCGCCGCTCGGCAAGGACGAGATCGCCGGTGCGCGTCAGAATCTCGGCTGGCCCTATCCGCCGTTCGAGATCCCCGAGCCGATCTTCTCGGCCTGGCGCAAGGCCGGCACACGGGGCCGAGGGGCGCGCCGCCGCTGGCTGCAACGTCACGCCGCGATGAGCGAGACCGATCGCGCCGAGTTCGACCGCCGCCAGAAAGGCGACATCCCGCCGGCGGTCGACGAGGCCGTCCGCGCATTCAAGGCGAAGATGGCAGCCGACAAGCCCTCCTGGGCGACGCGCAAGTCGAGCCAGGAAGTGCTCGAGGTGATCAACCCGGTGCTGCCCGACACGGTCGGCGGCTCGGCCGACCTCACCGGCTCGAACAACACCAAGACCAAGACGATCAACGGCCAGAGCGCCATCGATCCGTCGGGCCGGTACGTCTATTACGGCATCCGCGAGCACGCGATGGCGGCGGCGATGAATGGCCTTGCCCTGCATGGCGGCGTCATCCCCTATGGCGGCACGTTCCTGACCTTCAGCGACTACGCGCGCGGGGCGATGCGGCTCTCCTCGCTGATGGGCATCCGCGTCATCTACGTGATGACCCACGATTCGATCGGGCTGGGCGAGGACGGCCCGACCCATCAGCCGGTCGAGCATCTCGCCGCGCTGCGCGCCATCCCCAACATGCACGTGCTGCGGCCGGCCGACGCCATCGAGACCGCCGAGTGCTGGCAGCTCGCGCTCGAGACGCGCACCGGCCCGACCGTGCTCGCCCTCACCCGCCAGAACCTGCCGACGATCCGTGCCGCGGGCGACGAAAATCTCTCCGCCCGGGGCGCCTATATCCTCGCCGGTGACGCGTCGGCGCCGATCCGCCTGATCGCGACGGGCTCGGAGGTGCAGCTCGCACTCGCCGCCCGCGAGCTGCTCGCGAAGGACGGGCTCGTCGCGGCGGTCGTGTCGATGCCGTCATGGGAGCTGTTCGCCAGGCAGAGCGAAACCTGGCGGGCCGAGGTCATGGGCGGCGACGGCACCGTTCGTGTAGCCTGCGAGGCGGCGACGGGTTTCGGCTGGGAGCGCTGGCTCGGCGCCAGGGGCGCGTTCGTCGGCATGACGGGCTTCGGCGCGTCGGGCAAGGCGGCCGATCTGTACGAGCATTTCGGCATCACGGCCGAGGCGATCGCCGCGGCGGCGCGCCGGCTGACGCAATAACGGAGGAGAAGAAATGGCTGTTCGGGTTGCTATCAACGGGTTCGGTCGCATCGGGCGCAACGTGCTGCGCGCGATCATGGAAAACGGCCGCAAGGACATCGAGGTCGTGGCGATCAACGATCTCGGGCCGGTCGAGACCAACGCCCATCTCTTCCGTTTCGACAGCGTGCATGGCCGGTTCAACGGCGAGGTGAAGGTCGCCGGCGACACGATCGACGTCGGCTACGGCGCGATCAAGGTCACCGCAGAGCGCGATCCGTCGAAGCTGCCGCACAAGGCGCTGGGCGTCGACATCGCCCTCGAGTGCACCGGCATCTTCACCAGCAAGGACAAGGCCGCAGCGCACGTCACGGCGGGCGCCAAGCGCGTGCTGGTCTCCGCGCCGGCCGACAACGCCGATCTCACGGTCGTCTATGGCGTGAACCACGACAAGCTGACCAAGGACCACATCGTGGTCTCCAACGCCTCGTGCACGACCAACTGCCTCGCCCCGGTCGCCAAGGTGCTGAACGACGCCGTCGGCATCGACAAGGGCTTCATGACGACGATCCATGCCTATACCGGCGACCAGCCGACGCTCGACACCATGCACAAGGATCTCTATCGCGGCCGCGCGGCGGCACTGTCGATGATCCCGACCTCGACCGGCGCGGCCAAGGCCGTCGGCCTGGTGCTGCCCGAGCTGAACGGCAAGCTCGACGGCGTGGCGATCCGCGTGCCGACGCCGAACGTCTCGGTGGTCGACTTCAAGTTCGTCGCCAAGCGCAAGACCGACAAGGACGAGATCAACAAGGCGGTGAAGCTCGCCGCGGCCAACCAGCTCAAGGGCATCCTGGGCTGGACCGATGCGCCGAACGTGTCGATCGACTTCAACCACGACAGCCACTCGTCGACCTTCCACATGGACCAGACCAAGGTCATGGACGGCACGCTGGTGCGCGTGATGAGCTGGTACGACAACGAATGGGGCTTCTCCAACCGCATGGCCGACACCGCCGTCGCGATGGGCAAGCTGGGCTGAACGGCAACAGCTTTCCGAAAAAAACGAGGCCCGCGTCACCCCGTGACGCGGGCCTTTGCATGGATACGACGACGTTAGAACCCGCCGTAACCGTAGCCGTAGTAGCCGGGCGGCGGACCGTAGTAGCCGGGACCGGGGCCGTAATATCCCTGGCCGTAGCCATAGCCGCGGTTGTTGTTGCTGTTGGCAATCGCCGCTCCGATGATCGGCGCGATCTGCGATACGACGTTGCCGAACTGGCTCGACGCGGAAGACGCGGCGGCGGCTGGAGCCGGAGCCGATGTGTAGGACGGCTGAGGCGCGCGCGAACGCGCCGCGACCTGGTCGTAGGTCAGCCGCGGCGCGGTGTCCGCCTTGAGGCGGGCAAGGAAAGCGCCATCGATCTCGACATGGCCATTTCCGCCGCGGCTCAGGTCGTACTGCTGCGCGGCGGATGCCGTCGCCGGACCGATCTGCCCATCGGCCGGACCGGGCTCGAAGCCCAGCGCGATGAGCTGGTTCTGCACTTCACGCACGTTGACGGGCCCGAGCGGAATGGCAGGCTGGCTTTCGCCCGCGTTCTGCGCCGGTAGCGACGCCTCCTGCGGCGGAACGGGATCGTTGGCTGCCTGGGCCCCGACCATCCCGCACGCGAACAAGGCAACGGCCGCTACGCCGCAGAGCAGCTTCAGCGACCTGACAGGGTGGAGATCCTTTGCTTCGTACATGTTGTCACCTCCCTCAGGGAACGGCCCACGGCGATCCGAGTTCCCGAGCGCGGGACAAACCGCAATACTTGGCGTGCAATGCATCATCCGGCGGCGGCTCCTCGCATCTTCGTGACCTATCACCCCACAGATTCCGCGTTTGCGCTGGAACTGCAGGATGTCCTGCGGGCCGCCGGTCTCCCGCTCCATCGCGACCTCGCGGCCGTCGAGGGCGCTCCTGCCTGGTGGTGGCACGTCGAGGCCACCATCAAGACCGTCGACCATGTCGTCGTGGTGCTCACGCCCAAGGCGCTGCGGTCGCATTACATCCCCATCGAATGGCGGCTGGCGCTCCGGGAAGGCAAGACAGTCTGGCTCGTCGCGGGCCCGAAGCGGCTCGATTTCTCGCGCCTGCCGCGTTGGATGAAGCACGCGCGCCGCTACAACATCGCCTTGCCGAAGAGCCGGGAGCGCCTGATCGCCGGATTGCGCGTGCCGGGACCGCGGCGGCCCGCGCCCCTCATGGTTGACGCTCCGCCTCCGGGCTTCGTCCCTCGGCCGGCCCAGTTCGGCGCGATCAAGCGCAGCCTTCTCGACGCCCGGGACGAGCCGGTCGCCATCATCTCGGCGGTGCGCGGCGCCGGCGGCCTTGGCAAGACAGCACTGGCCGACGCGCTGTGCCACGATCCCGAGATCCGCGATGCGTTCGAGGGTGGCATCCTGCGCGTGACCCTCGGCGAGGAGCCCGGCGATCCCGTGGGCACGATGGCCGGGCTCATCTACAGGCTGACGGGCGAACGTCCCGACGTGGCGCGGCTGGACGACGCCAGGGACAGGCTGGACGAGGCGCTCGTCGACCGCCGCTGCCTGCTGGTGATCGACGATGCCCGCCGATCGCCCGACCTCGAGCCGTTCCTGCATCGCGGTCTCAGGGACGACACGACACGTCTGATCGTCACGCGCGACGATCGCGTCCTGCCGGCGCAAGCCGCCCGCATCGCCGTCGGCCCCCTGACGCCGGCTGAGGCGTCGGAGATGCTCGCCCGCGGCCTACCCGACGGAATGCTGGCGGCGCACGCATCGCGCTTCGCGAGCGTGGCGGCACGCCTGGGCGAATGGCCTCTCCTGCTGGGTCTCGCGAACGGCGTCTTGCGCAGCCAGGTCGGCCGTGGGGCAAATCCGTCGGAGGCGCTGGAGAATGTCGAGCGGTTCCTGCGGGAGCGCGGGCTCGATCGCGCCATCGAGCCCACGGAGTCCGAGGAGCGTTATCAGGCGGTGAACGCCATGCTCGATCTCAGCCTCGGGCAATTGAGCGGCGACGAGGGCGATCGCTTCCTCGCGCTCAGTGTGTTCGCCGAGCATGCCGAGATCCGGATCCCGGCCGCCCTTGGGCTGTGGAGGCAAACGGCGCCGCCCGGCGGGCCAGAGGACGAGGCGCTGCTGGCTCGGCTCGACGGGCTGTCCTTGCTGCTGCATTTCAATCGGCCGCGGGGCAGCTTTCGCCTGCATCCCGAGCTTCGCGCGTCGATGCGGGCGCGACGGCCCACCGGGCAGCTCGCCGCGCTCGACCGCCATCTCATGGCGCATTTCCGCTCGACCTGCCCCGCTGGCGAGCTCGCCCTTCTCTCGGATGCCTATGGCTTGCGCCATGCGATCCGCCACCTGCGCACCGGCGGCGAAGGCCTTGCCGCCGACGCGCTGCTGCTCGATCCGCGCTGGATGCAGTCCAAGCTCGAAACGCTCGGCATGCGGCCGCTCCTCGCCGACTATGCCGGATACCTGCACGACACCGCGCAGGGTGTGGTCGGTGCAACGCTCGCCCTGATCGCCCAGGCCCTCGCCCACCGCCCCCGGCAGCTTGCGCCGCAGCTCCTCGGACGCCTGACGGCGGACGACGCCCCCGGGCTGGCGGCCTGCCTCTCGACGGCGCGCGCGCTTCTGCCGCCCCCGACCCTGTGGCCGCTTCGCCCGACCCTGGCGCTACCCGGCGCCGAGCTGCAACGATACGAAGGTCACGCCGACACCGTCACCTGCGTGGCGGTGCTGCCCGATCGCCGGCACGCTCTCTCGGGCTCCAGGGACAACACCCTGCGCCTGTGGGACATCGAATCGGGGGCCGCTTTGCGACGCCTGGAGGGACACGGGGACTGGGTCACCTGCCTGGCGGCGCTGGCCGACGGGCGGCGCGCCCTCTCCGGCTCGAAAGACGGCACGCTGCGCCTTTGGGATATCGGGTCGGGCACCGAGCTGAGACGCTTCGAAGGACATGAGGAGCCGGTCACCAGTGTGACGATCCTGCCCGACGGGCGACGCGCCCTTTCGGGGTCCCACGACCGCACCCTGCGCCTGTGGGATATCGAGTCGGGTGCCGAGCTGCGGCGCTTCGAGGGGCATGAGGACTGGGTGAATTGCGTGGCGATCTTGCCGGACGGGCGGCGCGCGCTCTCGGGGTCCGACGACAAGACCCTGCGCCTCTGGGACCTCGATTCGGGCGCCGAGCTGCAGCGCCTGCAGGAGCAAGGCTCTGTCCTCTGCGTGGCCGTGCTGGCCGACGGGCGGCGCGCCCTCTGCGGATCCGACGACAAGATGCTGCGCCTTTGGGACATCGGGTCCGACACCGAGCTGCAATGGTTCGAAGGCCACGAGGGCTGGGTCAACGCCGTCGCCGTTCTCCCCGATGAGCGACGCGCCCTCTCGGCATCCGACGACAACAGCCTTCGCCTCTGGGACATCGGCTCGGGCGCCGAGCTGCGGCGTTTCGGAGACCGCATCGACGAGGACGATCCGCCGCCCGAGAACGAGGTGACCGGAGTCACCGCCCTGGTCGACGCGCGGCGCGCCTTTTCGACGTCGAACGACAACAGCCTTCGCCTCTGGGACATCGAGTCAAGGCTCTCGCCGCGACGTGCCGAGGCGCATGAAGGCTGGATCATGGATGTGGCGCTGCTGGCCCGCGGGCGACGCGTGCTCACGGGCGCCCAGGACACGACCCTCAGTGTCTGGGACATCGCCTCGGGGATCGAGCTCGGGCGCTTCGAGGCGCATGAAGGCGGAGTCACCGCCGTGGCGATGCTGCCTGATGAACGGCGCGTCCTCACGGCATCCTATGACGGCACGCTCTGCCTGTGGGACGTCGAATCGGGCGCCAGGCTGCAACGCTTCGAAGGGCATGAGGACGCGGTTCATTGCGTGGCGCTCCTGCCCGACGGACGGCGCGCCCTGTCGGGATCCTCCGACCACACGCTGCGCCTGTGGGATATCAGATCAGGCGCCGAGCTCTGCTGCTTCGAGGGGCATGACGAGTCGGTGACCTGCGTGGCGGTGCTGCCCGATGGCCGACGCGCGCTCTCGGGCTCCTTCGACAACAGCCTTCGCCTGTGGGACATCGAAACGGGCATGGAACTGCATTATTTCGAGGGCCACACGGACCGGGTCGAGTACGTGGCGCTGCTGCCCGGCGGGCGGCGCGCGCTCTCGACCGCCCAGGATCGCACCTTCCGCCTCTGGGACATCGAGTCGGGCGCCGAGCTGCAACGCTTCGAAGGGCACCGGGACCTGGTCACCTGCCTGACCGTGCTGCCCGATGGACGGCACGCCCTCTCGGGGTCCCACGACCGCAGCGTTCGCCTCTGGGACATCGAGGCCGGCATCGAGCTGGCCTGCCTGACGTTCGATGAGCTGGTCGGCGCCATCGCCTGGTCCGACCCGTTGCAGGCCGCCGTGGTCGGCGACGGGCTGGGCCGAATCCACGTCATCGCCCTCAGGGACGATGCCCTGGCGCGCGCCGAACGGTGAAGGCGTCGACTCATGATCGGGTACGGGCGCGGAGCAGGCGTAAGGTCCTTCGTCGCGCTTCAGTCGCGAAAGGCGCTTTCGAGGGTGAGCGGCGGCGATGAAGGCGGGCGCGCCGACTGGAGCGCGACGAGACCCGCGAGATGGGCGAGCATGAGCCGGCTTGCCTTCTCCGCCTTGCGCTCGAGGATCGCCTCGACGATGGCGCCGTGCTCGTGCGGGCCGGCGCAATTGTGGAAGCGCTCGGGCGCTGCGAGCGAGAAATGCATGGTCGATCGCGTGAGGAGAGAGCGCACCAGCCGGGTCAGCTCCTCGTTGCCGCACAGCTCGGCCAGCAGGATGTGGAAGTCGCCGGAGAGAGCGAACAGCCGGCCGCGGTCGTCGTGGCGGGTGGCAGTACGCTCTTCGGCGATGTGCGCCTTGAGCCGCTTGGCGGCGGCCGTCGTGTGCTCCGCGCCGAGACGGCGCACGATGGCCGCCTCGAGCATCGAGCGCACGTCGTAGATCTCGCGCATCTCCTCGACCGTGAGCGACGGCACGAAGGTGCCGCGATTGGGCACGGCGGTGAGCCAGCCCTCGTGCACCAGCCGGTGCAGCGCCTTGCGCACCCGCTCGCGGCTCACCTTCAGCACGCGCGCCAGCGCCGGCTCCTGCAGCTTCATGCCGGGCGCCAGCCGGCCGCGATGCATGGCGCCCCGGATCGCGTCGTAGACGGCGGCGTCGGCAGCGACGTCGCCCTTCCTGGGACGTGGCCGGACGGTCATGCTCTTCGCTGGGACCGCGCCACTCCGTGGCGCTCATGATCATGACATGAGCGCCACGGAGTGGCGCGGTCCCAGCCATGACCTCTACGCTTCATCGATCTCCTCCACCGCGGCGACCAGCAGGCGGAGGCCCTGGGCGAAATCGGCGAGGTCCATCGCCTCGTCGGGATTGTGGCTGCCGTGCTCGTTGCGCACGAAGATCATCGCGGTCGGAACGCCCTGCGTGCCGAACACCGCCGAGTCGTGGCCCGCGCCGCTCGCCATCGGCATCGCGGCGATGCCCAGCTCGCACGCAAGCCGTTCGAGGCGCGCACGATGATCCCTGTCGATCGGGCCGGGCAGCGCGTTGGTGCAGGCGCCGAGGTCGATCGTCACGCCGCGCCGGGCGCCGATCTCGGCGGCGATCGTTCGCAGCTCGCGGTCGATCGCCCGCAGCACGTCGTTGTCCTCGCTGCGGATGTCCATCGAGAACCAGACCTCGCCCGGGATCTTGGTCATGGTGTGCACGGCGGTGTCGGTATGGAACTGCCCGACCGTGGCGACCAGGTCCTTGCCCGCCGCCTCGTGCGCCAGCCAGAGCTGCTCCAACCGGCCGACGAACTCGACGCCGGCCAGCACCGCGTCCTGCCGGGCCTCGCGCGGCTCGGCGCCGGCATGGCCGTAGCGGCCGGCGATATGGCAATCGCGATAGCGCAGGTTGCCGCGAATGCCGGTGACGATGCCGACCGGCAGCCCCTTGCGCACCAGCACCGGGCCCTGCTCGATATGCAGCTCGAGGAAGCAGGCGATCCGCGCCGGATCGAGCTGCTTCTCGCGCGCGCGGATACGCTCGGGCTGGAAGCCGCGCTCGGCCATGTGCTGCGCCAACGTGCGGCCGCTGTCAGGCCGCATGCACGAGTCGAGCGCCTCGGGCTCGAGCAGGCCGAAGGCAGCGCGGCTGCCGATATAGGGCGCGGGAAACCACGACAGCTCCTCCGCCCGCACACCCATCACGGTGATGTCGTGCAACGGCTGCCGGCCGGCGCGGCGCCAGCGCGCCAGCATCGCCATGCCGGCGACGACGCCCGCCGCGCCGTCGTAGTTACCGCCTTCCGGCACCGAGTCGAGATGCGAGCCGGTCATGATCGCGGGCAGGCCGCGGTCACGCCCCGGCAAGGTCAGGTAGAGATTGCCGGCGGCGTCGATCCGCTGCTCCAGCCCGAGCGTCCGGCCGATCGCCTGCATCAGATCGTGCGCCATCTGCTCGCCGTCGCCGTAGGAGGCGCGGGTGACGCCGAGCCGGCCCCGCGAATGGGTGCGCAGGTGGTCGAACCATTGTCCGGCGAGTGCGGTTTCCGCCTCGAGATCGCTGTGGAGATTTGACATGGAACTGGTCACGACTGGTAAGATAATGTGCACATTTCGTCAAGGAATGTGCACATCCGCGAGGAAACGATGACGATTGCGCCTTATCCACGCGACCTGATCGGCTATGGCGGCAAGCCACCGGCCTGGAGGCTGCCGGGCGGCGCGAAGGTCGCCGTCTCGATGGTGATCAACTTCGAGGAAGGCGCGGAGATGTCGGCCGGCGACGGTGATGCCGCCACCGAGAAGCTGGGCGAGATCGTCAGCATCATCCCCAGCGGCAAGTGGGACCAGGGCACCGAGCAGACCTTCGCCTACGGCATGCGCGCCGGCGTCTGGCGCATGCTCGACTGGCTGCAGCGCCACGACCGGCGGATCACTTTCTACATGTGCGGCCGGGCGATCGAGCGCGCGCCGCAGATCGCCCGCGCCATCGTCGAGGCCGGACACGAGCCGGCCTGCCACGGCTGGCTGTGGCGGCCGCAATCGGACTATGGCAGCGAGGCCGCCGAACGGGCCGATTTCGAGCGCTGCATCGCCGCGACGCTGGCCGCGACCGGCCAGCGGCCGCTGGGGTTCTTCAGCCGGGGCAGCGAGAGTCCGTGGACGCGCAAGATCCTGCGCGACCTCGATTTCGCCTATGCCAGCAACGGCTTCGACGACGACTTTCCCTACTGGGATCGCGCCGATGCCGCCCGGCCGCTGCTCGTCGTGCCCTATGCGCTCGACAGCAACGACATGAAGTTCTTCCATCCCAATGCCTTCGTGAACGCCGACGACCTCGTCACCTATGTGCGCGACGCGCTGGAAGTGCTGGTGGCCGAAGGCGAGGCCGGCCACCCGCGCCTGCTCAATATCGGCTGGCATATGCGCATCGCCGGCCGGCCCGGCCGCTTCGCCGCCTTCAAGCGCGTGCTCGAGCTGCTCGACGCCTACGGCGACAAGGTGTGGGTCGCGCGGCGCCTCGACATCGCGAAATGCTGGCAGGAGCAGTTCCCGGCGTAGTTGGCATGCGCCTTGCGTTTCGCCTCCACGGAGGGAGACGGCAAGCGTGCAAACGGCACCGAGAGACAAGGCGGCGCGGACTCTCGATATCGAGGACGTGACCGTCCGTTACGGCGCGGCCCTCGCGGTCGACGGCGTCAGCCTGTCGATCGAGCCCGGCGAGGTCGTGGCGCTGCTCGGCCCGTCGGGCTGCGGCAAGACCACCCTGCTCCGCGTCGTCGCCGGCTTCGTCCGCCAGGCCTCCGGCCGCGTGCGGGTCGACGGCGCGCCGATCGATCACCTGCCGGCCAACCAGCGCAACATCGGCATCGTCTTCCAGAACTACGCGCTGTTCCCGCACATGACGGTGGCGGAGAACGTCGCCTATGGGCTCCGCGCCCGCGGCGCGCGCGGGCCGGAGATCGCGGCCAAGGTCAATCGCTTCCTCGAGACGGTGCAGCTCGGCGGCTTCCGCGATCGCCTGCCGCGCCAGCTTTCGGGCGGCCAGCAGCAGCGGGTGGCGCTCGCCCGCGCGCTGGCGGTCGAGCCATCGATCCTGCTGCTCGACGAGCCGTTCGCCGCGCTCGACCGCAACCTCCGGCTTGACATGCAGATCGAGGTCAAGCGCCTACAGCGCACGCTCGGCCTCACCACCATCCTGGTGACGCACGACCAGGACGAGGCGATGAGCGTGGCCGACCGCATCGCGGTGATGAACAGGGGCAAGGTCGAGCAGTTCGATTCGCCGGTCGCGATCTACGACAGCCCGCGCACGCTGTTCGTCAACGGCTTCATCGGCTCGTCCAACCTGTTGGCCGGCAAGGTCGCCGCGATCGACGGCGGCATGGCGACCGTGGCGCTCGATGCCGGCGCGGTGCTGCGGCTGCCTGCGCCCTCGGGCCTCCCGGAATCGGGCGGCGTGCTGCTCTCGGTCCGGCCCGAGCAGCTCATCCTGTCGGCCATCCCCGGCCCCGAGCTGTGGCGCGTCGAGCCGGGCCTCAGCCTGCCTCTCGGCGGCCAGCTCGTCCACGAGGCGCGCACCGCCGACGGCACGACGATCAAGATCGCCGAGCCGCGGCTCGCCGCGCCGAAAGGCTTGCCGCGCGTCTATTGCGGCCTCTCGCCCGACGCCCGCCCGTCCCTGTTCCCGCGTTCCACCTGAAGGAGATCCGCCCCGTGTTCACCCGCAGAAGCCTGCTCGCCGGCGCCACCGCGCTCGGCGGCGCCTCCCTCCTCCCCGGCCTCGCCCATGCCAAGGGCAGCCTGATCGCCACGACCTATCCCGGAAGCTGGGAGGACGCCTATCGCGCGATCGTGGCGCCGATGCTGAAGAAGCAGGCCGACATCGACCTCGAGCTGGCGCCGCTGTTCGCCATGGACCAGATCGGCAAGGTCAAGGCCGCGCGCGGCGCGCCGCCGTTCGACGCCTTCCTGCTCGATCCCGGCCCGCGCATCGTCGCCATCGAGGGCGGGCTGTTCGAGAAGTTCGATCCCAAGAAGCTCACCAACCTGCCGAAGATCCCCGAGGGCTTCGCCGACGAGCACGGCGTCTGCGTCAGCGCGCAGGTGGTGGGCATCGCCTACAATCCGAAGAAGCTGCCGGCGCCGAAGGGCTGGACCGATCTCCTGAAGGATCCGTGGGTGTCGCGGCTGGGCCTGACCGGCTTCCAGACCACGTTCGGCACCTCGTCGATCATCGAGATCGGCAAGCAGTTCGGCGGCACGCTGACCAATCCGGAGCCGGCCCTCGTCGAGCTGAATAAGGTGCTGCCCAAGGTCGCCGCCGTCGGCCTGCCGGCCGCCATGCCGGGCCTGTTCCAGCAAGGCCAGTGCGACGTGATGTTCACCAACACCCAGACCGTCGCGACGCTCAAGGGCAAGGGCGTCGACATCGAGTTCGTGAAGCCGGAATCGGGCGCGATCGCCTTCTACACCACCATGCATATCGCCAAGGGCACGGCCGAGGCGGAGAACGCCTACAAGTATTTCGACCTGGTGATCGGCAAGGAGGTGCAGACCGCGCTGACGCCCGCGCCGTACAACTTCCTGCCGGTCAACAAGGACGTGCCGCTGACCCCGGACATGCCGATGAAGAGCCTCGACGAGATGGCCAAGTACATCAACCACGACTGGGCCCAGATCAACCCGTTGCGCGCCGGCTGGATCGAGAAGTTCAACAAGGAAATGGCGAAGTGAACTTTGCGATACGCGATTCTCTCATACTCCTCTCCCCCGCTAGGGGGAGAGGCGGGGAGAGGGGGTTGCGCACATCGCCTCTAACCCCCTCTCCTAGCCTCTCCCCCTATCGGGGGAGAGGAATATGAAGGAGGGAGGAAAGCTTTCTTTGTTCCGCGAATGGCAGCTCGCGGTGCCGCTCGCGCTGGCCTTCGCGGCGCTGTTCCTGGCGCCGCTGCTGCTGCTCGTCGGCGTGAGCTTCTACAACGACGAGAAGATCACCCAGCCCGGGTTCGCGAGCTGGCTCAAGTTCTACGGCGATCCGTTCAACTACAAGGTGATCGGCGACACGCTGCTGCTGGGCGCCAAGACGGTCTGCACCACCGTGCTGATCGGCTATCCGCTGGCGCTGGTCTATCTCGACCTCTCGGCGCGCCTGCAGAAGGTGCTGCTGTTCGTCATCGTCATGCCGCTGCTGCTCTCGGTCGTGGTCCGCACCTTCGCGTGGATCGTCGTGCTGGGCCGCGAGGGGGTGGTGAATTCCGTGCTGATGGGCCTCGGCGTGATCTCCGAGCCACTCAAGCTGCTGCAGACCGAGCTGGGGCTGGTGATCTCCCTCACCCAGATCGAGATGCCGCTGATGCTGCTGCCGCTGATCAGCGTGATGTCGCGGCTCGATCCCAACCTGCGCGACGCCTCGGCGGCGCTCGGCGCCTCGCGCTGGCGCACGCTGTTCACCGTCATCGTGCCGCTCAGCATGCCGGGCCTGATCGCCGGCTGCCTGCTGGTCTTCGCCAGCTCGACCACCGCCTTCATCTCGCAGACCGTGATCGGCGGCGTGCGGCTGATCTACCTGCCGCTGGTGATCTGGCAGCAGTCGCTGGTCGTCTATCACTGGCCGCTCGCCGCCGTGGCCTCGCTCTCGCTCGTGGTCTCGGTGCTGTCGGTCGTCGCCGCGCTGTCGTGGGCCGGCCGCCGCTCGGGAGGCTACGTCAATGGGTAGGCGGCGCAGCTTCGGCGACGTGAGCTACGGTCTGCTGATCGGCGGGCTGGCGCTGCTTGCCGTTACCATCATCGTGGCGCCGGTCGTCATCGTGCTGATGACCTCCTTCACCGAGGGCCAGGCGCTGAAGTTCCCGCCCAAGGGCTTCTCCCTCGGCTGGTACGAGCAGCTCTTCGATCCGGTGAAATCGCGCCAGATCCACAAGACTGCCGGCAACTCGCTGTGGATCGCCGCCTTCTCCACCCTGTTCGGCGTCGTGCTGGCGACGCTCGCCGCGCTCGGCCTCGGCCGCAGCCGCTCGCGGCTGGCGCGGGTCGCCGACAGCCTCTTCATGTCGCCGCTGGTGCTGCCCGGCATCACCTTCGGCCTCGCTGCGCTGGTCTATTTCAGCCTGCTCGGCTTCCGTCCGTCGATCGAGCTGATGATCGCGGGCCACCTGATCGTCACCATGCCGTTCATCCTGCGCACCACGACGGCCAGCCTGTCGCAGCTCGATCCGGCGCTGCTCGATTCCTCGCAGAGCCTCGGCGCCTCGTGGCTCTATACGCTGCGCCGCGTGACCCTGCCGCTGATCGCCCCCGGCATCGCGGCCGGCGCCTTTCTCGCGTTCATGGCCTCGATCGACAACGTGCCGGTCTCGCTGTTCCTGTCGAATGCGCGCACCGATACGCTGCCGATCCGCATGTGGGGCATGATGGAATCGACTCTCGACGTGCGGGTGGCGGCGGTGTCGGGCGTCTTGATCGCGGCGGCCTTCGTGCTGATGCTGATCATGGAATGGACGGTGGGACTGACCCGCCGCATGCGCGACTAGGGACACGCCGATGGAACTCACGCCCCAGAAGCTGACGAAGGAAGCCTTCGCTCCCTTCGGCGAGATCATCGACATGCCGGCCGCCGCCGGCCGCTTTTACCACGACGAGGCGCTGGGCGACCGGCGCGCCGGTGCGGCGCCCAGCCTGTCGGTGGCGCTCAGGGAGCCGACGCCCGACCGGCCCTTCCGCTCCGACATGCTCGAGCGCCACGAATTCTCCTCGCAGACCTTCATCCCGATCGAGGCCGGCCGCTGGCTGATCGTCGTCGCGCCGCATGCCGCTCAGGGCGGGCCGGACGTGGCGAAGGCGCTCGCCTTCGTCGCCGACGCGAGCGTGGGCGTGACCTACAAGGCGAACACATGGCATCACGGTCTCACGACGCTCGACCGGCCGGGCCGCTTCGCCATCTTCATGTGGAAGGACGGCACGGCGGCCGACGAGGAGTTCGTGCCCGTCCCGGCCTTCACCGTCACGATCCCCTGAGCCGGAGAGAGCATGGTCTATCAGGTCCGCCGCGATTTCGTCGGCTACGGCGCCAACCCGCCCAATCCGAAATGGCCGGACGGCGCGCGGCTCGCGGTCAACTTCGTGCTCAACTACGAGGAAGGCTCCGAGCCCTCGGTGCAGGACGGCGAGGACCATAGCGACACCGGCCTCAGCGAGGCGCACGGCATGGGCCAGACCATCAGCGGCCGCGACCTCGCCGCCGAGAGCCTGTTCGAGTACGGCAGCCGGGTCGGCTTCTGGCGCATCCACCGGCTGTTCCGCGAGCGCGGCCTGCCGATGACGATCTATGGCTGCGGGCTCGCCTTCGAGCGCAATCCCGAGGTCTCGCAGGCGATCCGGGAAGCCGGCTACGACATCTGCTCTCACGGCTGGCGCTGGATCAAGCACTACGAGCTGAGCGAGGACGAGGAGCGCGAGCATATCCGCAAGGCGATCGACTCGACGGTGAAGATGATCGGCGAACGGCCGAGCGGCTGGTACTGCCGCTACGGACCGGGCGAGAACACGCGCCGCCTGATCGTCGAGGAAGGCGGCTTCCTCTACGACAGCGACTATTACGGCGACGACCTGCCGTTCTGGGTCACCGTCGACGGCAGGCCGCAGCTCGTCGTGCCCTACTCGCTGACCAACAACGACGGCAAGTACATGATCGGCATCGGCAACTCGGACCAGTGGTTCACGCTGGTGAAGGATGCCTTCGACATGCTCTACAAGGAGGGGGCGACGCAGCCGAAGATGATGTCGGTCGGCATGCACTGCCGCCTCCTCGGCCACGCCGCGCGCGCCGTCGGGCTGGAGCGGATCCTCGACTATATGAGCCGGCACAAGGACGTGTGGATCACGAAGCGGGTCGAGATCGCGAAGCACTGGCACAAGGCGCACCCGTATCCGGGGAAGGGATTGAATGAGTGACACTTCTTCGCTGGGAGCGCGGCTCTCCAGAGCCGCTCATCCTCTCCGCATCGACATCTCATGAGCGGCTCTGGAGAGCCGCGCTCCCGGCCATGATCGTCGTCCGGGACTGGCGCACGACGGAGGCAGCGTTGCGCCAGGCGCGGGAGGACGGCACGGCGCCGACTCTCGTCACGCCCGCGGATGCCGCGTCGCTTTACGGCGCGGGCTATCTCGCGGCGCTGCAGGATCGCGCGCGCAACGAATTCCCGGATGTGGACTTCACGCTGGTCGTCGATTGCGGCGACGCGCCCGGCCATGCCCTCGCCTGCCTGCGCGCGGGAGTGAAGCGCATCTCGATGGACCCGATGAACGAGAAGATCGCCGACATCGCCCGGCAGATGGGCGCCGAATTAACGAGGAGACCGACATGAGTAGTTCGCAAGAACATTGGCAACCGAAACGCGACTTCCACGGCTACGGCGAGAAGCCGGTCGATCCGAAATGGCCGAACGGCGCGCGGCTGGCGGTCAACTTCGTGATGAACTACGAGGAAGGTTCCGAGCCCTCGGTGCAGGACGGCGAGGGTTTCAGCGAGACCGGCCTCACCGAATCGACCACCAGCCAGGCCGGCATGAACGGCCGCGATCTCGCCGCCGAGGGCATGTTCGAGTACGGCAGCCGCGTCGGCTTCTGGCGCCTGATGCGCGCCTTCCAGGAGCGCGGCCTGCCGATGACGGTGTTCGGCTGCGCGCTGGCGCTCGAGCGCAACCCCGCCGCCGCCGCCGCGATCAAGGCGTCGGGCTTCGATGTCTGCAGCCACGGCTGGCGCTGGATCAAGCATTTCATGCTGACCCCGGAGGAGGAGCGCGAGCATATCGCCAAGGCGGTGAAGTCGTTCCAGCAGACCGTCGGCCAGTCGCCGGCCGGCTGGTATTGCCGCTATGGACCCTCGGTCAATACGCGGCGCCTGGTCGTCGAGCATGGCGGCTTCACCTACGACAGCGACTATTACGGCGACGAGCTGCCGTTCTGGCAGACCGTCGAGGGCAAGCCGCACCTGATCGTGCCCTACTCGCTGACCAACAACGACGGCAAGTACGCCAACACGATGGGCCATGCCGACCAGTGGTTCGGCCTGGTCAAGGACGCCTTCGACGTCCTCTACAAGGAGGGTGCCACGATGCCGAAGATGATGTCGGTCGGCATGCACATGCGCATCATCGGCCACCCCGGCCGCGCCGCCGGCCTGTGGCGCCTGCTCGACTACATGCAGAAGCACGAAGGCGTGTGGATCACGCGCCGGGTCGACATCGCCAACCACTGGGTGAAGACGCATCCCTATCCGGGGAAGGGGTTGGGGGAATGAGGTGCTTTTCCTGATGCTATAGCGATCCGACCCGCGGACCGAGGAGAGCAACCGTCCTTGCGAAGCCACAGCGCAGCATGGCCTGGAGCAGTTGCTCCGGGCCGTAGGGCGGATTCGAGTACCGAAGCCGCATCCGCCTCAGCGCCTCGACCGCGTCGATTGGATATTTCCGCAGGGTATCGAGGACGAATTCATCCGCAGTCAGAACGTCGAGGCCGTGTTGCTCCAGGATCACGGACGGGAAATCCTCGAGGTTCTCCGTCACGATGACGTTCGCCCCGCCACTCATGGCCGCCGCGAGCACATGACGGTCATCGATATCCGGCAATTGGAGCGACTCGATCAAATCCTCGTACGACCCGACGAGGGCTTCCGGAAATGCTCCGTTCATCACCTGGATCGTGGCTTTGATCTGAACGGCGCTCGGACGGTCGATGATGGCCCTCACGGGGCATCGATCTCCTGTCCAAGCCGGGCAAGCTTGCTAAGAGCTTCGTCGCGCGCGCTATCGCGTCGTCGCTTGAAGGCGAACAAGTCTTCCGCGCGGACGCGGCGGTGGGCCCCCACCTTATGATGGGGAAGTTCCCCGCTTTCCATGAGCTTCACGAGGAACGGCCGGGAAACATTGAGCAGGTCCGCCGCCTCCTGTGTCGACAGCTCCGCGCCAAACGGCACGAGTGCGACGGCGTCTCCCTTGCCGATGGACCGGAGCAGATCGAGCACGAGCCTGGTCACGGCCGGCGGCAGCTCGGCATCCGGTTCGCTCGTCGAGCGCCGAGCTCGCAGTGAGAAGCCCCCCTTCCGCGTCAAATGACGCGCAAGGAAGGTTGCAGCCTTCCGGGAACCTGCAGCTTCCTCAGGAGTCGGAAGGCGCTCCGACAGCGAACCATCGGCTGGCATGACAGGCTCCATACTTGAGTTCGGTCAATATGGCCGTCCCTCTCAATAAACGCAATATTCGAAATTATCGAATCAATCAAAATATAGTCAGTCGGCATGCACATGCGCATCATCGGCCCCCCGGCCGCGCCGCCTGACTGTGACGCCTGCTCGACTACAAGCAGAAGCACGAGGGCGTGGGGATCACGCGGGGCGCATCGACATCGCCAACCGCCTCGCACGAGCGCTCAGCCGAGAACGCCCTCGATATCGGTCTGCGAGAAATTCGCCCCGACATAGAGCAGAGCACAGCCATGCTCCTTCGCCACCTCGTACGCGAAGCAGTCCCCGAAATTCAGCTTCGCCGGGTGAACGCCCTTCCCCCATTTTCGTAGGCCTCGGCAATGCGCCGCGCCGAAGCTTGCGTCACGCGGACGATCTCGAAGCCGAGCCCGTCGACCAGCCGCGCCACTTCCTCAGCGACATTGCGTCGCCTGGCGACGATCGACACCTCGGCCACCGTGCCGGCCGAGATCAGCAGACGATCCTCGGCTTCGAGCGCGGCGGCACAAACGTCCGCCTCGGGCCTAACCAATACGATCTCCATCAAGGCCGACGTATCGCGATCATCCGGGAACGCCATCCTCGCCATAGAGGAAATCCTGGCTGCGCGCGGCATCTGGACCGGCTTTGGTTTTGAGGGCGGCCGAAGCGCGGACCGTGTCGATCAACGTCCTGCGGGACTTCATGGCGGTCATTGACCTGACAGGAACCAACCGCACGGCGGCGCCGCCGTGACGGGTCAGGATGATCTCGTCACCTGCCTCCGCCCGCCGCATCAGGTCGGTAAGTTGGCCTTTCGCTTCGGTCACAGAGATCCGCATGGCAGCACCTTTGGTCGCAATCGTTTCTCGTTCCTGCAGCTAGATCATACAATGGTCATTGCAATGAGTGGCACGCCTCAAAGGCTCCCTGCCACCACCCTCACCTTCCTCGGCGCCGCCAGCCACAGCGCCCCGGCGCACACGACGCTCAGCGCAACCCCGAGCCCGAACGCGATCCGGTAGTTGCCCGTCCAGTCATACAGCAGTCCGGTCACCAGCGGCCCCAGCGCGCCGCCGAAGATCAGCGATACCATGAGGAGGCTGAACACCGCGCCGAAGTGCCGGCCCTCGAAGATCTCGGCCACGGCCGGCCCCATGATCGCCGTGAAGGCGTAGCCCAGCAGGCCCTGGCTCAGAACCATCACCCAGAGCAGCGGATGCGACGGCTGGGCGGCGAGCAGCAGCAGCGCCGCGTAGCAGATCGCGAAGCCCGCGCAGCACAGCGCCCAGACGATCTCGCGCCCGATCCGGTCGGACAGCGCGCCGAGCGCGATCTGGCCGGGGATCGAGGCCATCGCGACGGCGCCGAGCGACCACGCCGCCTCCATCGGCGCAAAGCCGATCTCGACGAGGTACTTCGTCTGGTGGACCTGGACGGCGTACCAGATGTAGCCGCCGCAGAAGAAGCTCGCGGCGATCCACCAGAAGCGGGCGGTGCGGATGGCGCGCGCCACCGTCCAGTCGACCGCCGCCCATTCGGCATCGACCACGTTCGCGGGCTTCTTGCGCGCGCCGCCGGCGGCAACCCGCTCGCCGTCGGGCAGCAGGCCGATATCCTCCGGGCTCTTGCGCACCAGCAGGTTGATCGGCGCCAGCACCACGATCGTGACGACGCCCAGCATCCAGCAGGCCGTGCGCCAGCCCTCGTGCAGGATGATCGTCTGCAGCCACGGCAGGATCACCATGCCGCCCGCGCCGACGCCCGAGAAGGCGATGCCGATGGCGAGCGCGCGGCGGCGCACGAACCAGTTGGGCAGGAACTGCGAATGCACCGAGTAGCTCATGAAGTTGGCGCCGGTGCCGACCAGCAGGCCGAGCGTCAGGTAGAGCTGCCACGGTGCCGCGATCAGCACGGCGCCGACCAGGCCGGCGGCGGTGACCGCCACGCCGATCTCGATCACGAAGCGCGGGCCGCGGCGGTCCATCAGCCGGCCGATGATCGGGCTCAGCACCGCCGACACCAGGAAGCCGAACGAGAACGCGCCCGCCGCCAGGCCGCGGTCCCAGCCGAACTCGTCGACGATCGGCGGGAACATCAGCGAGAAGGCCGTCCGCGCCGACACGCCGAGCGCCACCGTCACGAAGCCGACGGCGATGATCACCCAGCCGTAGAAGAACGGCAGGCGGGCGGCGAGGCGCTTCAGGGCCGAGGGCTGCATCGACATGGCCGACGGCACTACCCCGGCCGCGACGGCGGGGCAATTTCGGGGGAGGTAATCGGCGCATCCTTGAGCAGGAGTGCGGCGATATCTGTCATTGATGGATATCATGGCCCCAAGATCGACCGCCGGCACGGAAGTGAGCGTGCGCAAGGTCGGCAACGGCGTCCTGCTCGAGCCGATCGAGAAGAAGTTCGACGTCAAGGCATGGCGGGCAAGGCTCGACGCATGGGGCGCCAAGGAGTTCCTGCCAGAAGGCCGCCCGGAGCAACCGCAGTGGACCTTGGATGACGACGTGACGTTCGATTGATGTTCTGCCTCGATACGAATGCCGTTATTTCGGCGATCGGCAAGCGGCCGGAGTCGGTCGATGCCCGCCTGCAAGGCGAGTCCAGCCGGGGCGCCACGCTGGTTACCGTCATTGTCCGCGAATTCCGCCGGGTCCCCCGCCTGCCGGGCGAGGATTGGGGCAGGCCGTAGACAAAACCCTGTCCCAACCGCTAAATCGGCGGCGTTTCGGACCGAATGAACCCTGCCGGGAGCCCTACCGTGAAAATCAGCCGCGCCGTCAAGAAGATCCTCGACAACTACGAGAGCGATTGCCCGGGCACCAAGACCAACCTTGCCCGCATCCTGATGCACGGCAAGCTGGGTGGCACGGGCAAGATGGTGATCCTGCCGGTCGACCAGGGTTTCGAGCACGGGCCCGCCCGCTCCTTCGCGCCCAACCCCGACGCCTACGATCCGCACTACCACTACCAGCTGGCCATCGATGCCGGCCTGAACGCCTACGCCGCGCCGCTCGGCCCGCTCGAGGCGGGTGCGGATTCCTTCGCGGGCGCCATCCCGACCATCCTGAAGGTCAACTCGGCCAACAGCCTGTCGACCAACAAGGACCAGGCCGTCACCGCCTCGGTGCAGGATGCGCTGCGGCTGGGCTGCTCGGCGATCGGCTTCACCATCTATCCCGGCTCGGAAGACCAGTACGAGATGATGGAGGAGATCCGCGAGATGTCGCTGGAGGCCAAGGATGTCGGCCTCGCGGTCGTCATGTGGAGCTACCCGCGCGGCGGCAAGCTCGACAAGGCGGGCGAGACGGCGCTCGACGTCTGCGCCTACGCCGCCCACATGGCCGCCCTGCTCGGCGCCCACATCATCAAGGTCAAGCCGCCGACCAACGTGCTGTGGCAGCCCGAGGCCAAGGCCGCCTACGAGAAGG
>CAMFJT010000073.1 GCA_945957125.1 uncultured Rhodospirillales bacterium
ACCGAAGACCATGAGTTCATGGAGAGGAGCGCAGCGAAGCGGAGCGTCTCGAAGGGTGGCAACGCGCACAACCGAGCTAAAACGTCGTGCTTGCGGCAGTTTTCGCCGCATCCTTCGCGTTGCCATCCTTCGAGACGCTCCGCTTCGCTGCGCTCCTCAGGATGAGGTGGGAGGGTAGCCAGATCGCTTTTTTGCCATCGGCCGATAAATTCACAAGCTCTCCGTGGCGCTCATGATCGGGTCCCAGCAAAAGAAGACGGCGGAACGCTTTGGCCCGTGGTGCGTTGGCTGCTACCGGGGAGCAGGTGTCCGCTGTGAATCCAAGCCAAGGGCCATCCGCGCCCATCCCGTCCTTTCTTGCCGCACCCGGCGAGATGGCGGGCCGTATCGCGGCGTTCGACTGGGCGGGCTCGCTCGGGTCGCCGTCGGCATGGCCGCAAAGCCTCAAGACCGCCGTGGGCATCCTGATCCATTCGCCGATCCCGATCGTCCTGCTGTGGGGCGAGGACGGGATCATGCTCTACAACGACGCCTACTCGGTCTTTGCCGGCGGTCGCCATCCCCGGCTGCTGGGCAGCAAGGTTCGCGAGGGCTGGCCGGAAGTCGCCGACTTCAACGACAACGTCATGAAGGTCGGCCTGGCCGGCGGCACGCTCTCCTACAAGGACCAGGAGCTGACGCTGCTGCGCTCGGGCGTGCCCGAGCCGGTGTGGATGAACCTCGACTATTCCCCGGTGATCGACGAGACGGGCCGGCCGGGCGGGGTCGTGGCGATCGTCGTCGAGACGACCGAGCGCGTTCTGGCCGAGCGCAAGACGGTCGCCGAGCGCGAGCGGCTGTCCCAGATGTTCCACGACGCGCCGAGCTTCATGGCGCAGCTCGACGGGCCCACCCATGTCTTCGCCTTCACCAACCGTGCCTACCAGACCTTGATCGGCGACCGCGACGTGATCGGCAAGCCGGTCCGCCAGGCCCTGCCCGACATCGAGGGCCAGGGCTTCTTCGAGATGCTCGATGGGGTCTACCGGAGCGGAGAGGCGTTTCGCGGCAGCGGCCTGCCCGTCAAGCTGCAGCGCGAGCCGAACGCGCCGCTCGAGGACCGGCTGCTCGACTTCATTTACCAGCCGGTGCGCGATTCCATGGGACGCGTCTGCGGAATCTTCGTCGAGGGCATCGACGTCACCGACCAGCGCCGCGCGCAGGAGCACCGCGATGTGCTCGCGCGGCTGACCGACCGGTTCCGCGATCTCGACGACCCCATCGACGTGCAATTCGAGGCCGCGCGCATCCTCGGCGAGGCGCTGGCGGTGAGCCGTGTCGGGTATGGCACGATCGATCCCGTCGCCGAGACGCTGACGGTCAGCCGGGACTGGACGTCGCCCGGCGTCGGCACACTGGCGGGAACGCTGGCGCTGCGCGACTACGGCTCGTTCATCGACAGCCTCAAGCGCGGTGAGTTCATCGCCATCGCCGACGTGGAGAAGGATCCGCGCACCGCCGCGGCCGCCGACGCGCTGAAGGGACGCAGCGCCTGGTCGTTCGTCAACGAACCGGTGATCGAGCAGGACCGCCTCGTCGCCGTCTTCTTCATCAACGACGCGCGGATCCGTCACTGGATGCCCGACGAGCTGGAGCTGATCCGCCAGGTCGCCGAACGCACGCGGCTTACCTCCGAAAAGCTCCGGACCGCGCGAAGCGTTCAGGAGAACGAGGCGCGCCTGCGCTTTCTCGATGCGCTTGCCAAGGAGACCGCCCGGAGCCTGGACGCCGACGCCATCCTGGCCGCGACCACCCGTATGGTCGGCCGCCATCTCGGTGTTTCGATCTGCGCCTATGCCGACATGGACCCGGACGAGGACGGCTTCACGATCCGCGGCGACTGGAGCGCGCCGGGATCGCCCTCGATCGTGGGTCACTACAGCCTGTCCGATTTCGGCACGCAGGCAGTCGCACGCCTGCATGCGGGCCTGCCGCTGATCGTCGACGACGTCGCCCACGATCTCGTCCCCGAGGCGGCCGCGACGTTCCGCAGCCTCGGCATTGCCGCGACCATCTGCATGCCGCTGGTCAAGGAAGATCGGCTGACTGCGCTGATGGCCATCCACGACAAGGCCGCGCGCCGGTGGTCGCCGCAGGAGCTGGCGACCGTGACCGAGGTCGCCGAGCGGTCATGGGCGCACATCGAGCGTGCACGTGCCGAAGCCGCGGTACGCGCCAGCGAGGCGCAGTTCCGCACCCTCGCCCAGACGATGCCGAACCACGTGTGGACCTCGCCACCCAACGGTCAGCTCGACTGGTTCAACGACCAGGTCTACGCCTACAGCGGATATGGCCCGGGTGAGCTCGACGGCGTCGGTTGGGCCGCCATGGTGCACCCGGACGACCTGCCTCAAGCCTCGCAGCGCTGGGCCGAGGCGCTGGCATCCGGTCACGACTACCAGACCGAGTTCCGTCTGCGCCGCCATGATGGTGCGTGGCGCTGGCATCTTGCGCGGGCGATCCCGCTTCGCGCCGCCGACGGATCGATCCTGCGCTGGATCGGCAGCAACACCGACGTGGACGATCAGAAGACGGCCGAAGCGCGCCTGGAGGAACGGCTCGAGCAACGCACCGCCGAGCGCGACCGCATCTGGCAGGTCAGCCGCGACATGCTCGTCGTCGCCGACAGAAGCGGCGTCTGGCAGAGCATCAATCCGGCCTGGACGCGCATCCTCGGATGGACCGAGAGCGAGCTGGTCGGGCGCACCAGCGAATGGCTCGAGCATCCCGACGACATCGACAAGACGCGCGCGGAGGTGCAGCGCCTGGCCGCCGGCCGAGGATCGCTCGATTTCGTCAATCGCTTCCGTGCCCGCGACGGCAGCTATCGGACCCTGTCGTGGTCGGCCGTCACGATGGGCGACACGCTCTATGCCGTGGCGCGCGACATCACAGAGCAGCGCGCGCAGGCGGCAGCGCTGGCTCAGGCCGAGGAACAGCTCCGTCAGGCGCAGAAGATGGAGGCCGTCGGGCAGCTCACGGGCGGTATCGCCCACGATTTCAACAATCTGCTGCAGGGCATCACCGGCTCGCTCGACCGCGTGCAGAATCGACTGGCGAGCGGCCGGCTCGCCGATGTCGAGCGCTTCCTGAAGGCCGCCGTCGACGCCGCCAACCGCGCCGCGTCGCTGACCCATCGGCTGCTCGCCTTCTCGCGCCGCCAGACGCTCGATCCGCGGCCGACCGACGTCAATCGCCTGATCGGCGGCATGGAAGAGCTCATCCGGCGCACGATGGGCCCGACCATTGCGGTCGAGGTCGTCGGCGCGGGCGGGCTGTGGGCGGTGCGGCTCGATGCGCCGCAGCTCGAAAGCGTGCTGCTCAACCTGTGCATCAACGCGCGCGACGCCATGCCGGACGGCGGCAACCTCACGATCGAAACCGCCAACAAATGGCTCGACGACCGCGCCGCCCGGGAACGCGACCTCTCTCCCGGTCAGTATATCTCCGTCTGCGTCACCGACACCGGCACGGGCATGACGCCCGAGATCGTCGCCCGCGCCTTCGACCCGTTCTTCACCACCAAGCCCCTGGGCCAGGGCACAGGCCTCGGCCTGTCGATGATCTACGGCTTCGTGCGCCAGTCGGGCGGGCAGGTGCGAGTCTATTCCGAGGTCGGCAAGGGCACGACCATGTGCCTCTATTTCCCGCGCTTCCACGGCACGGTGGGCGAGACCGATTTCGCCGGCGAGCAGGCCGTGGAGCGCGGCTTCGGCGAGACCATCCTGATCGTCGACGACGACGCGACCGTCCGTATGCTGGTCGCCGAGGTGCTCGGCGAGCAGCGCTATCGCGTCCTCGAGGCGATCGACGGACCGTCGGCCTTGAAAGTGCTCCAGTCCGGCGCGCGCATCGACCTGCTGATCACCGATGTCGGCTTGCCGGGCGGCATGAACGGCCGCCAGGTCGCCGACGCCGCGCGGCTGCTGAGGCCCGACATGAAGGTGCTGTTCATCACCGGCTACGCCGAGAACGCCGCGATCGGCAACGGTCACCTCGATCCCGGCATGGCGATCCTGACCAAGCCCTTCGCCATGTCGACCCTGGGCAACAAGGTCCGCGAGATGATCGAGAGCTGACAAGGCTACGCTGGGACCGCGCCACTCCGTGGCGCTCATCTCGAGATCTTGAGCGCCACGGAGTGGCGCGGTCCCAGCGAAGATCCCTTATCGCGCGGGGCGGGTCTGGGACCAGCCGATATAGAGGCCGGAGCCGACGATGATGGCGGCGCCGATCCAGGTCAGCAGGTCGGGGAAATCGCCGAAGAAGACGTAGCCCACCGTCACCGAGCCGATGAGCTGCACGTACTGGAAGGGCGAGACGATGCTGGCGGGGGCGTTGGTGAAGGCGCGCGCCACGAGATAGTGACCGAGCGCGCCGATCACGCCCAGGCTGCAGAAGAACAGGATGTCGCGCAGGCTTTCGGGTGTCTTCCACACGAAAGGCAACACCGCGAACATGCCGATGCCGCCGACCAGAGAGCTGTAGATCGTCGAGGTCTCGGGCGGGTCGATGCCCGCCACCTTGCGCGTCAGCACCTGATAGACGGCGTAGCCGGCCGCGCTCACCACCGCGAGCAGCGAGGCCCAGTGAAAGAGCTCGGTCCCCGGCCGGATCACGATCAGCACGCCGGCGAAGCCTGCGCCGAGCGCCAGCAGGCGCGCCGGGGTCGTTCGCTCGCCCAGGACCAACCACGCAAGCGGCACCACCATCAGCGGCGCCATCAGGCTGATCGAGGCGATCTTGGCGAGCGGGATGAAGATGATGGCGAAGAAGTTGGTCGCGTTCGAGGTGAACAGCATCAGCGAGCGCGTGAGCTGGATCAACGGCCGGCGCGTGCGCAGCATGCCGAGCCCGAACTTCGGCACGAATACCGCCATCATGAATACGATGTGGCCGAAGGCGCGGGCCCACGAGACCTGCAGCGAGTTGTAGCCGTCCTGGCCGAGGAACTTTGCGAAGCCGCTCATCACCGGGAACAGCAGCCCGGCGCCGCACATGAACAGGATGCCGGCCAGGATGCGCTGGCCGTCGGACGCCTTCTCGCCGCTCAACGCTGAAGTGCCTTCCAGATCCTCTCGGGCGTCGCCGGCATGTCGATCGTCTCGACGCCGGCGGGTCGCAGCGCGTCGAGCACCGCGGCCATCACGGTCTGCGGCGCGGCGATGCAGCCCGCCTGGCCGGACCCCTTGACGCCGAGCGGGTTGGCGGCGGTCGGCCGCTCGACCAGCTCGATGTCGAAGCCGGGCAGGTCGTCGGCGCGCGGCAGGGCGTAGTCCATCAGCGAGCCGCTCAGGAGCTGGCCCGACTGCGGATCGTAGACGGTGTGCTCCAGCATCGCCTGGCCGATGCCCTGCGTCACGCCGCCCTGCACCTGCCCCTCGGTCAGGAGCGGATTGATCAGGCGGCCGTAATCGTCGACCGCCGTATAGCGCACGAGCGCGGTCGCACCGGTCTCGGGATCGATCTCGACCTCCGCGACATGGCAGCCGCTCGGGAAGGTGAAGACGTCGGTGATGTTCATCACGTGCTCGCCGAACGCGCCGGCCTCGCGCGCGACATCCGCCAGCCCGATGCGCCTTTCGCTGCCCTGCACGACGAACCCTCCTCCTTCGAGCACAAGCTCGTCCTCGGCGGCTTGCAAGAGGCGGGCCGCGAGCTGCCGCGCCTTCGCAACGGTCGCATCGATCGCCTTCACCACCGCCGCGCCGCCCATGTGCATGGAGCGCGCTCCACCGTGGCCCGCGCCGCTCCTCACCGCACGCGTGTCGGCCTGCACGTAGCGGATGGCCTCGATCGGCAGGCCGAGCCGGTCGGCCGCGACCTGGGCGAAGGCGGTCTCGTGGCCCTGGCCGTTGGACTCGGTGCCGACCGCGACCGTCACCGTTCCGTCGCGCTCGAAGCGGACCTCGGCGCCCTCGTTGGGGGCGCCGCGCGAGGTCTCGAGGAAGCAGGCGACGCCGATGCCGCGCAGCCGGCCACGCGCCCTGGCCTCCGCCCGCCGCGTCTCGAACGCCGCCAGCTCGCCGCGCAGCACGGCGCGGTCGAGATTGTCGACGAAGCCGCCGGAATCGATCGCCATGCCCATCGCGGTCCGATGCGGGAAAGAAGCGATCAGGTTCTGACGGCGCAGCGAAGCGGGATCGCGCCCGAGCGCACGCGCTGCCGCGTCGATGGCGCGCTCGACGATATAATTGGCCTCGGGCTTGCCGGCGCCGCGATAGGCATCGACCGGCACGGTGTTGGTGAAGACGCCGCGCACGTCGGCGGCGATCGCAGGAATGGCGTAGACGCCGCCGTGCGCGGTCGAGGCTGCGACCGCCGCCGCGCCAGGCCCATTGCCCGAGAGATAAGCGCCATGGTTGGCGACCATGGCGATGTCGAGCGCGAGGAAGCGGCCATCCGCGTCGAGTGCCAGCCGCGCGGTCGCGGCGATGTCGCGGCCCTGCGCGCTGGACACGAACTCCTCCGCGCGGTCGGCCTCCCAGCGCACCGGCCGGCCGAGCGCGCGCGCCGCCCACAGCAGCAGGATCCATTCCGGATAGAGGAAATTCTTGGTGCCGAACCCACCGCCGACATCGGGGGCGTGCAGGCGGACACGCTCGGGGGGCACCTTGAAGACGAACTCGGCGAGCTGGCGGCGGATGCCGTGCACGCCCTGCCCGGTGAGCTCGAGGTCGAACGTCTCCGTCGAGGCATCGTAACGCGCGATGCCGGCGCGATGCTCGATCGGCACGACCACGACGCGGTTGTTCATCACGTCGATCTCGACGACGTGCGCGGCGGCCTTCATCGCCTCCGCCACCGCGGCGGCATCGCCCTTGCGGATGTGGAAGGCCGTATTGGACGGCGCCTGCTCCCAAAGCAGCGGCGCGCCCTCGACGAGTGCCGCGCGGCCGTCGACGACGGACGGCAGCGACTCGTAGTCGATCTCGATCAGCTCCGCTGCCTCGCGCGCGATCTCGGCGCTGTCGGCAACGACGAACGCCACCGGATCGCCGACATGGCGTACGCGGTCGACGGCAAGCGCGGGACGCGGCGGCACGATCAGGGGTGACACCACCGCCAGGCAGGGCATCGGCCCGAGCCCGGCAAGATCGGCGGCGGTATAGATGCCGTGCACACCGGCGCACCGCTTCGCCGCGGCCGCGTCGATCCCAGCGATCCGCGCGTGAGCATGCGGCGAGCGCACGACATGGCCCCACAGCGCGCCGGGGCAGTCGGTGTCGGCGAGATAGCGACCGCCGCCGGTCAGGAAGCGATGATCTTCGAAGCGCCGGACGGATCGGCCGATATACGGGCTCATCCCGTCTTTCTTGCGCACTCACCCCGCCGTGTCACCCCCGGGCGCGCTCCGTGGCAGGGAACGCCATGGGTGAATGCCCTGCGCGTCAAGGAATCTCGTAGACCGCGACCTCGCCCGCCACGCCGCGCACCGCCCGTTGTTGCGCCGTCGGAGTCATTCCGCCGGCGCGCAGGATCGCCGCCGCTTCCGGATTCCGCACGACCGGCGCGGTCGTCAGGATCGAGCGCGTGCCGGCGAGGCCCTGCACACGCGAGGCGATGTTCACCGTCTGGCCGAAATAGTCCTGCCGTTCGTTCAGGTTCACGGCGAGGCAAGGGCCTTCGTGGATGCCGATCTTGAGCAGCAGGTCCTCGGTGGTCGCCCGGCGGTTCAGCTCGACCATCGCTTCGCGCATGCGCAGCGCCGCCGAGAGCGCGCGGTCGGGCGTCGGAAAGGTCGCCATCACCGCATCGCCGATGGTCTTGACGACGGCACCCGCCTCCTGCGCCACGATCCCGTGCAGCACCTTGAAGTGCGATTGCACCAGGTCGAAAGCGACCAGGTCGCCGACCCGTTCGTAGAGATCGGTCGATCCCTTGAGGTCCGTGAACAGGAACGTCAGGCTGGTGATCCGCAAGCGCTGGTCGATGTCGAGCGTGTCGGTGCGGTAGAGGTCGCGGAACGTCTGGTTGGTGAACAGGTGCTTGGCGGTCAGGAACGGCCGGCGCCGGCCGATCATGTCGTTCATCTCGTCGCCCGACAGCCAGAGGCCCGGCAGCACGCGCTCGGGCGAGCGGTTGTCGAGGGTGATGCGCACGGGGCCGGGCGCCAGCTCGGTCGTCTCGGTCGGCGCCTTGACGTTGCCGTAGGCGAAGGAGAGCGTCCGCCGCTCGCCCGTCGGCTCGCCCTTGACCTCGAGATAGTGCGCGGCATGCGTCACCGGGTCGAACAGGATGATCGATCCGGCGGGAAGCTGGAGCGAGACCTGCGCCTTCTCGCCCGCCGGCAGCTCGACCGCATCGAGCATGATGCGGTCCATGCGCTGGAGATAGTCGTCGGGCAGGTCGACGCCCGAGCTGAAGAAGATCTGGCGCACATATTCGGCGAAAGGCAGCTCGTTCGGCGCATGCGCCGCGATGGGCCGCACGCGGGGCGTGACGGTGAAGGTGACCTCGACGTTCTCGTCCAGCGTCGGCACGCAGCCGGCGGCGCAGAAGGCGCAATAGTCCTGGTCGCGCACGCTCTTGAGCGAGGCGTTGGCGTCCAGCACGCCGCTGCAGTTGGGGCAGAGGACGTTCCACGACAGATCGAACAGGCCGAGCCGCGCGGCGTGCAGGAAGGCGCTGACGACGCTTTGCCCGTCCAGCCCATGGCAGCCGGCGAAGGCCAGCGCGTTGATGCGGGAGAGGTCGCGATCCGGCGCCTCGCGCGCCAGCCGTTCGATGGCATCGACGGTGCCGGCATCCGCCGATTGCCGCAGGGCTGCGAACAGGGGTTCGGCTTCGCTCATGAAAGCAAGTTAGTGCGGGCGACCGCGTTCGCCCATCACGATTTGTTGCAGGCGACCGCCGGGCCTGTTGCCCCTTCCCGCCGCGTCGCTAAGCTCGATCCAACCCGAGAGGAAACCCCATGATCGATCTGCACTATTGGCCGACGCCCAACGGCAAGAAGGTCACCATCCTGCTCGAGGAGCTCGGCATGCCGTACCGGATCGTGCCGGTGAATATCGGCCGCGGCGACCAGTTCACGCCCGAGTTCCTGGAGATGAATCCCAACCATCGCATGCCGGTGATGGTCGACACCGCGCCGGCCGACGGCGGCAAGCCGCTGGCGGTGTTCGAATCGGGCGCGATCATGCTCTATCTCGCCGAGAAGGCCGGGAAGTTCTATCCGCAGGATCTGCGCAGCAAGGCCGAGGTCAACGAATGGCTGATCTGGCAGATGGCCAACCAGGGTCCCAAGAGCGGCGAGTGCGGCCATTTCCGCAGGGTCGACCAGAAGGAGCACGGCGACCAGACCTACGCCATCACCCGCTTCACCGACGAGGTGAACCGGCTGTACGGCGTGCTCAACAACCGGCTCTACAAGCACAGGTACCTCGCCGGCGACCAGTACACGATCGCCGACATGATCTGCTATCCGTGGACGATCAACTGGAAGTTCCAGGGCCAGGACATCGAGGAGTTCAAGCACTTCAAGCGCTGGTTCGAGGAGATGGGCGCCCGTCCCGCCGTCCAGAAGGGCATGGCCGTCGGCGCCGATCTTTCCGTCGAGCGCGAGAAGCTGCCACCCGAGGAGCAGGCCCGCATCCGCAAGATGCTCTACAACCAGCGCGCCCGGCCGGTGCCGGCGTAGGCCGGACGGCAACGCGACTCAAACCGGGCCGTAGGCTTCCGGGAAATCGGCGATGTTCAGGGTGGGCACGCCGGGCACGCGCACCAGGCGGCTGTCGTGCGTGCCGTCGGGCCTGAGGTCATGCTCGACATAGCCGACCTCCTTGAGGCCGTAGCGAGGCTGCAGGCGATCGGGGATCACGAAGCCGGTGGACGTGCACCAGACATGGCGCGTGCCGGCGCTCTCGCGCGCGCGATACTGATGGACATGGCCGCAGGCGACGAGGGCCGGCGTCACGGTGCCGAGGCTGTCGAGCAGCCGGCGGCGCGACGCGGGGTTGACGAACCGTCCGGTGATCTCCGGTTCATCGGCGGAGCGGTCGAACAGCGGCTTGTGCAGGAACAACGCCAGGCGCCGCGCACCGAGACCGGACGTGGCCGCGGAGATGGCGGCCTCCTGCTGGATCGCCGCCGTGAGGTCGCTGCCGAGGAGCAGGGCGTTGAGGCCCAGCACGTGCCAGCCCGGCACCTCGACCGACCACCAGTCCGGCCCGAAATGCGCGAGATAGCGCGCGTGGCGCCCGGCATCGATCGGCGGTTCGTGGTGGCCTGGCGCATCCTGCGCCTCGCCGAGATCGTGATTGCCCGGCAGGAAGCGCACCGGCAGGCCGAGCGCATCGTGCAGCGCGCGCCCCGCCGCAAGATCGCCTTCGCAGGCCGATCCGTCGAGCGTCATGTCTCCGGAGTTGATCACCAGATCCGGCTTGCTCCGGCGCAAGGCCTCGCCGACGCGCACGAAATTGTCGACGAAGAACGGCTTGGTGTCGCTGAGGTGGGTGTCCGAGATCTGGGCGATACGGAAGGTCATCTGCCGGCAGCCTAAGCGCGGTTTGTTGCAGAATGGCTAACGAGGCTTCAGATGCCGTTGCCTGCTCAAGCAGCCTAACGCAGAGAAGACAACGGCGGCGCCACCTCCTCAAGCGACTTGCCTTCGGCCTTCACGCCGAGGGCGAGCTCGACGACGGCGGCGACGATCATCAGCGCCGCGCCCAGGAAGTAGCCGTAGACGATCTCGCCACGGCCGCCGTGCTCGATCAGGACGCCGAACAGCCACGGCCCGCCGACGCCGCCCAGCAGGGTGCCGAAGGCGTAGAACAGCGCGATGGTGAGCGCGCGCACCTCGAGCGGAAAGCACTCGCCGACCGTGAGGTAGGCCGCACTCGCCGCGGCCGAGGCGAAGAAGAAGACCACGCTCCACATCGCGGTCTGGGTCGTGGCCGTGAGCAGGCCCATGGCGAACAGCTGGCCGGTGACGGCCAACAGGATACCGGCCAACGCATAGGTCGCGGCGATCATCGGCTTGCGGCCAAACGTGTCGAACAGCGGGCCGAGCAGCACGGGGCCGAGGAAATTTCCGATCGCGAAGGGCAGGATGTAGAGGCCCACCCGATCGGCCTCGATGCCGTAGAACTTCGTCAGCACCAGCGCGTAGGTGAAGAAGATCGCGTTGTAGACGAAGGCCTGGGAGGCCATCAGCACCAGGCCGAGCGCGGTGCGGCCGGGATAGTGCTGCAGCAGGGTGCGCGCGACAGAAGCGAGCGTGAGTTGGTGCGGGTCGCCGAGCGACAACGTGGGCTTGACCGGCGGCAGCGCGGGATGGCCGCTCGCCAGGACGCGCGCCTCGATCTCGTCCATGACCCGGCGCGCCTCGCCCTCCCGGCCGTGGATCATCAGCCAGCGCGGGCTCTCGGGCAGGAAGCGGCGCAGGAACAGGATGAACAGGCCGAGCACCGCGCCGCTGCCGAAGGCGATGCGCCAGCCGAGATCGGGTCCGACCAGCGTCGGGTCGAGCAGCGGCACCGACACCAGCGCGCCGGCCGCGGCGCCCAGCCAGAAGCTGCCGTTGATGGCGAGGTCGATGCGGCCGCGCAACCGCGCGGGGATCAGCTCCTGGATCGCCGAGTTGATCGCCGAATATTCGCCGCCGATACCGGCGCCCGTGAGGAAGCGGAAGAACAGGAAGCTCTCGAAGTTCCAGGAGAGCGCCGTCGCCGCCGTGGCGGCCAGATAGACGCCGAGCGTGACGTTGAACAGCTTCTTGCGGCCGAGCCGGTCGGTGAGGTGACCGAAGAAGAGCGAGCCCAGCACCGCGCCCAGCAGATAGGCGCTGCCGGTGAGCCCGACCTGCTCGGCGGTCAGCTGCAGTCGCGGGCTGGTTTGCAGCGCTGCTGCAACGGAGCCCGCGAGCGTGACCTCGAGCCCGTCGAGGATCCAGGTGATGCCCAGTGCCGCCACGACCAGCCTGTGGAAGCCGCTCCAAGGCAGCCGGTCGAGCCGCGCCGGAACATCGGTCAGGGTGCCGCGGGAAGCCATCGGATCGGCTAACGCCATTCGGTGTGAGGTGTTCCTGTCGCGCGGTCCGCCGAACACATGCAGGGCTGGTTTGCGCAGGGGCGATGGTGGAAGGGGACGTCTGACCTTATAACCACGACCATGACCGACAACACGATGGCGGCGGGTGCCGCTCCGCCCGCCGCGACGCTCTCCCCAGCGTCCGCCTCGGCCGCCGCCCACAGCACGACCTTCGCGATCATCCTGTCGCTCAGCTTCTGCCACCTGCTGAACGACATGATGCAGTCGCTGGTGCCGGCGCTCTATCCGATCCTCAAGGACAACTACTCCCTCTCCTTCGGCCAGATCGGCCTGATCACGCTGGCCTTCCAGTTCACCGCCTCGATGCTGCAGCCGGTCGTCGGCATGTACACCGACAAGCGGCCGCAGCCTTATTCGCTGGTGATCGGCATGGGCTTCACCCTTGTCGGCCTGGCGATGATGTCCCAGGCGGGAAGCTATCCGACGATCCTGCTCTCGGCGGCGCTGATCGGCATGGGCTCCTCGGTCTTCCATCCGGAAGCCTCGCGCGTGGCGCGCATGGCGGCGGGCGGCCGCTATGGGCTGGCGCAGTCGCTGTTCCAGGTCGGCGGCAATCTCGGCGGCGCGACGGGGCCGCTGCTGGCCGCCTTCATCGTCGTGCCGCACGGGCAGGCCAGCCTTCTCTACTTCTGCGTCGCCGCGATCGTGGCGATGACCGTGCTGCTCCAGGTCGGCCACTGGTATCGCGCCCGCCGCAGCGCGCCCCGGCCGGCCGCGCGCAAGGCCGCGGGCGGCACCGCCGACGCGCCGGTCCTGTCGCGCGGGCGGGTGCTGTTCGCCATCGTCATCCTGGTGACGCTGCTGTTCTCCAAGAACGTCTACCAGGCCAGCCTCGGCTCCTATTACACCTTCTACCTGATCGAGAAGTTCGGCGTGACGGTCCAGACCGCGCAGTTCTTCCTCGTCGCCTTCCTGATCGGCGTGGTGATGGGCACGCTGCTCGGCGGCTGGGTCGGCGACCGCGTCGGGCGCATCCCGGTGATGTGGTTCTCGATCCTGGGTGCGCTCCCCTTCGCGTTGATCCTGCCGCACGCCAACCTGTTCTGGACCGGCGTGCTGGCCGTGACGGTGGCGATGATCATGGCCTCGGCCTTCCCGGCGATCCTGGTCTACGCCCAGGAGCTGCTGCCCGGCCGGGTCGGGCTGGTGGCCGGCATGTTCTTCGGCTTCTCCTTCGGGCTGGGCGGGCTGGGCGCCGCCGCGCTCGGCAAGCTCGCCGACTGGACCAGCATCGAGACGGTCTACCAGGTGACGCCGTTCCTGCTATGCTTGGGCCTGTTGACGGCCTTCCTGCCGAAGCATCCCGGAAGGCCCGCGCACCTGCTCTAACGTCCGGGAGGCATCCATGGACTCTCATGCCGAAAAGGTCCGACGTCCGCTCGACAGCAAGCCGGTCTCGCCGTCCCTGTTCGCGCACTTCGTGCTGCGCACCGCCGATCGCGAACCGTTGCAGAAGTGGTATCAAACGGTGCTGAACGCGCGCCTGGTGTTCGCAAACGAGTACATCTCGTTCATCACCTACGACGACGAGCACCACCGGGTCGCCTTCGTCCAGATGCCGAACCTGAAGAAGGCGCCCGACGACAGCTGGGGCCTCGCCCACGTCGCCTACACGTTCGCCGATCTGGGGCAGCTCCTGTCGACCTATCGCCGCCTGAAGGGCGAGGGCATCGTGCCGGTGCGCACGATCAACCACGGCCCGACCGTGTCGATGTACTACAAGGATCCGGACGGCAACCAGGTCGAGCTGCAGGTCGACGTCTTCGACAAGGCCGGCTCCGCCTCCTACTTCAATACCGAGGCCTTCAACAGCAATCCGATCGGCGTGCTGTACGACGCCGACCAAATGCTGGCCGACTACGAGGCCGGCGTGCCGGAAGCGGAGTTGCTGCGCCGTCCCTGAAGCGCGCCGGCAGGGCGGGTGGCATTTTTGTGATCGTCGACGGGCTGTCTTGCCGCGCTGCGACGAACACGCGAATGTCGCAGCACGGGCGGCCCGCGTCCGAACGGCTTGTGGCAAGCAATCGGGAAAGGACCAATGGTGCGGAAGAGTCTGTATCGACAGACCTTGAGAATGAGCCTCTTCCTGCTTTCCGGGTGCGATGTCGCCCACAATGCCCAGCGTGACCTTGCCCGGCTGGTCCACGCCGACAGCTTTGCCGCCAAGCCCGCACCCGCCCCTCGCGCGGCAAGCGCGCCCGCAAAGCCCGGCCCACCGATGGTCGAGCCCCCACCGGATTTCTCGAGGAACGAGCCGCCGCGCGAGGCCGCGGCGCCGACGACCGTGAGCCTCATCGGCAAGAGCGAGAGCCAGGTACGCGCCCTGCTCGGCCCCCCGACCAGCGTGGAGGAGCGCGCGCCGGGAAAGGCCTGGCACTACCGCGACGGCCACTGCAGCGCCACCATTCAGCTCTATCCCGACGTCCAGACGCGACAATTCGGAACCCTTGCCTACGAGGTGAAGAGCGATGACGACACCGATGAAGGAAAGCGCGGTTGTGTGGCCCAGTTCAGCGCCCGCGCCCAGTCCCGAGGCGGTTGAGGGCGCCGGTGCGCGCATCCGGCTCATCCTGGTCGAGGACGACGACGATTTCCGCGAGGCCGTGGCCGGCGAGCTGATGGACCTGGGCTTTTCGGTGCAATGCTTCGCCGACGGTACCAGCCTGCTGGCGTCGCTGGCCGACGGCACCGATGCCGACGTGATCGTGCTCGACTGGGGACTGCCGTCGATCTCGGGCATCGACCTGCTGCCGCGCCTGCGTCGCGAAGGCATCCAGCTCCCGGTCGTGTTCCTGACCGGCCGCAACTCGCCCAACCACGAGCACCTGGCATTCGACCGCGGCGCGCTCGACTTCGTGGACAAGGCGCGTGGCGTGCCGATCCTCGCCAAGCGAATCAGGGTCATCGTCGATTCGGCCAAGCGGCCGGCGGCGCTGGAGGGCGACGAGATGCTGCAATGCGGCCGGCTGACGCTGAAGCCGCGCGTCAGCCGCGCCTATTGGGACGAGACCGACCTCGACCTTACCCTGACCGAGTTCAACATCGTGCGGCTGCTGGCCACGAATATCGGCGATCACGTGACGTATCGCGCGGTCTATGACTGCATGCATCACGTCGGCTTCATCGCCGGGAGCGGGGAGAATGGCTACCGAACCAATGTCCGGTCATCCATCAAGCGTATCCGGAACAAGTTCCGGCTCGTCGATCCCCAGTTCGGCGAGATCGAGAACTACCCTTCCTTCGGCTACCGCTGGGGAAAGCCCAGGGAGGATGCCGCGTAGCCCGATCGGGACGGCGCGGCGCCTCGGCGCCTCGCTTACCCTCAAGCTGGTCGGGCTGGTCGCGATCTTCATCGCGCTGCCCGTGATCCTGTACGGCCAGTTCGAGAGCGCCGACCGCCAGATGCGCGAGCTGGTGATCCGTGCCGTGCAGGACCGCAGCAAGCTGATCGGCCACGCCCTCGCGCCGGTGCTGCGCAACGCCGAGCCCGGTGCGGGCGACAGCCTCAACGCCGAGCTGGCCAAGTTCTCCAGCGACGGAACCGTGCTGAAGCTGATGGTGCAGCCGGCCCCCCCGCCGGGTGAGGCCCAGACCGCCGCCGGCTTCTACTTCGTGGCGTCCGCGCCCGCCATCCGCGCCGACGAGGTGGCGCCCGAGCTCGACGCGCTGGCCCAGCGCGGCATCCTCAAGCGGCTCGGCGAAGCCTGCCTGTGGGAGGCTTCCGACGAGATCCGCTACCGCCAGCCCGACGGCAGCGTCGAGCTGCTGACTTCCATCATCCCGATCAGGACGGCGAAAGGCTGCTGGGTGCTGACCTCCACCCACACCACTTCGGAGTTCCTCAACACCGCGATCGGGCGTCCCTATTGGGAGACACCTGCCGTGCGGATGGCGGCGGCCATCTACCTCGTGCTCGCCGTCCTCGCCATGCTTGCGGCGTTCAGCATCTATCGCAGCCTGCGGCGCTTCCGCGAGGTCGCGGGCGAGATCGGCCAGGGCCGCATCGGCGATTATGCCTTCTCCCAGCGCAACGTCGTGCCCGAGCTCTCGAGCGTGGCACGCGACTTCGACAAGCTGGTCCTCGCCCTCAAGCACCTGTCGCAGCAGATCCGCCAGTCGGCGGAGGACAATGCGCATGCCTTCAAGACGCCGCTCGCCACCATCAGGTCTTCCCTGTCGCCGGTTCGCAAGGCGGTGCCGACCGAAGACCAGCGTGCCCGGCGAGCGATCGAGATCATCGATTCCGCGCTCACCCGCCTGCTGGCGCTGGTCAATGCCGCGCAGCGCCTCGACAACAGCACGGCCGACCTGATCGAGGCGCCGCGCGTGCCCACCGACCTCACCCATCTCGTGGCCGAGGCGACGCTGAATTGCCGCGAGATCCTGGCGAGCCGCGACATCCGCCTCGTCCGCCGGCTCGAAGACGGGGTGATCGTGCGCGCCGGCAGGGGCGTGCTGGAGATGGTGCTTCAGAACATCCTGGAGAACGCGATCAGCTTCTCGCCGCGCGGCGGCACGATCGCCGTCACGCTCCGCCGGGACCGGGACTCGGTCGAGCTCAGGGTCGAGGACGAGGGCCCCGGCATCGCCGCCGAGCGGATCGATGCCATCTTCGAGCGCTATTTCTCCGCGCGGCCCGCCCAGCCGCCCGGCGCCGAGCCGCATTCCGGGCTGGGCCTCTGGATTGTGCGGCGCAACGTGGAGGCGCTGGGTGGCCAGGTGAGCGCCATCAACCGCCCCGCCGGCGGCCTCGCCCTCTCGGTCACGCTGCCGCGCAACGGCGATTGAAACACGTCCCCTTCCCCAAGAGCTCCGTCGTCTCGACCGGAGCGCGAAGCGCGGAGCGGAGAGACCTTGCCTCCACCTGCAACGGCTTATCGTGGAGCGCAGGTCTCTCCACGCGGCCCTTCGGGCCTTGGTCGAGACGACGGGGAAACTGTTGACCACGGCACGGTCCGCGCGTCACCCTTCCCGCAGTACGGTTCGGCCCCACCGGGCCACGCTTACCAAGACAAAAGTCCCAGGGAGGGAACGATGCGATATGTGCGAGCCGCAGCGGCGGCGGTGCTGTCCTGTTGCCTGTTCGGCGCGAGCGCGCTGGCGCAGAACAAGGCGGTCAAGATCGGCGTGCTCGACGACATGTCCGGTCCCTATGCCGAGAACACCGGCCCCGGCGATGTCGCGGCGGCCAAGTTCGCGATCGCCGATTTCGGCGGCTCGGTGCTCGGCAAGCCGATCGAGCTGGTCAGCGCCGACTTCCAGAGCAAGGTCGATGTCGGCGTCAGCATCGCCAAGCGCTGGTGGGACGAGGAGAACGTCGACATGGTGATCGGCGTGCCCAACTCCGCGATCGCCATCGCGCTGGTCAAGGTCGCCGAGGAGAAGAACCGCATCGTCATGCCGACCGCGGCGGCGACCTCGGCGCTCACCGGCAAGTCGTGCGGCCCCAATAGCATCCATTTCATCTACGACACCTACGGGCAGACCAAGACGATCGTGAATGCCCTCGCCAAGCAGGGCGGCGGCGACACCTGGTTCTTCCTCACCGTCGATTACGCCTTCGGGCTCGCCATCGAGCAGGACGCCACGCAGTTCATCAAGGCGGCGGGCGGCAAGGTGCTCGGCTCGGTGCGCCACCCGCTCAACACCGCCGATTTCTCGTCCTATGTGCTGCAGGCCGATTCGTCGAAGGCGAAGAACATGATCGTGGCCAGCGGCGGCGGCGACATCATCAACGCCGTCAAGCAGTCGGCCGAGTTCGGCCTGATCAAGAAGGGCATGCGCATCAGCATCCCGCTGGCCCAGTTCCCGGACATCCACGGCATCGGGCTGAAGATCGCGCAGGGCCTGCTGGTCTCGAGCCCGTTCTACTACGACATGACCCCAGAGGCGCGCGCCTTCACCGACCGCTTCACCAAGGAGATCGGCCGGCCGCCGTCCTTCATCCAGGCAGGCACCTATGGCGCGGTCATGCACTACCTCAAGGCCGTGAAGGCGGCAGGCACCGACGAAGCCAAGGCCGTGCTGGCCGAGATGCGCAAGATGCCGATCAACGACTTCATGACGAAGAACGGCAGCATCCGCCCCGACGGCCGCGTGATCCGCGACATGTACCTGATGCAGGCCAAGACGCCCGAGGAATCGAAGGGCGAATGGGACCTGGTGAAGATGGTCGCCACGGTGCCCGGCAACGAGGCCTTCCGGCCGATGAGCGAAGGCGACTGCCCGCTGGTGAAGTAGGACCCCGCCTTACGAGGCGACGGCGGGCATGATACGGTCCGCCGCGTCGCGTAGGTGGAGAGCAAAGACATGCAGTTCGGCTGGCTGACCTTGGCGCTGTCGCCGTCGCCCGAGGAGGATGCGGCGCGCATCGGCCAGCAGATCGAGCAGGTCTGCTGCGCGGAGCGGCTGGGCTTCTCCGATGTCTGGCTGACCGAGCATTATTTCACCGGCGAGAGCGTCTACAACGACTCGCTGCTGTTCGCCTCGGCGCTGGCGATGAAGACCAGCCGCATCCGCATCGGCTTCGCCGTCGTGCAGACGCCGTTCCATCATCCGGTGCGGCTGGCGGTCCAGCTTTCGCTGCTCGACAATCTCAGCGGCGGGCGCATCGATGTCGGCATCGGCAAGGGCACCGTCTACAACGAGTACGAGTTCGTCGGCCATGGGCTGCGCAGCGACGACAGCCGCGAGCGCATGGAAGAAGCGGTCGAGATCCTCCAGCGCATCTGGCGCGAGGCACCGTTCGCCTACGATGGCCGGTTCCACAAGATCCACGTCCCCGAACTGCGGCCGAAGCCCGTCCAGCAGCCCGGCCCGCCGCTATGGCGCAGCGTGATCTCGCCCGGCTCCTTCACCGAATGCGGCCGGCTCGGCGTGCCGATCCTCACCGCGCGCCTGCCGGTCGAACGCATCAAGGAGCGCTGGGCGCTGTACGAAGCGGGCCTGCATGCCGGCGGCCACGACGCGGCGACATGCAAGCGGCTGCTGGCGCAGAGCGCGTTGTGGCGCAACGTCTACGTCGCGGAGTCCGACGCGCAGGCGGAGGACGAGCTGAGCGCCCTGCTGACCGAGACCCGGCATCACATGATGCATGTGCGCGAGGCGTACAATCCGCCCGACTTCACGCCCGGCCCCGAGACGCTCAATCCCTGGACCGATCCCAAGGTGAGCGACAGTGTCGCCGTTCCCTACGTGCTCTCGACCGGCTCGCTCTACGGCTCGCCCGCGCGGGTGCGCGAGCAGGTGGCGGAGCTGCGCGATGTCGGCGTCCGGCACCTGCTCTGCCAGACCGGCTTCGGCGCCATGAGCCACGCGCAGAACATCGCCTCGATGCAACGCTTCGGCGAGCAGGTCATGCCTGCCTTCTGGCACGACTAGCCCCCGTCCAGCCGGCGCGGAACCGTCGCGCCGCGCATTCCGTTGATTTCGGCAATGTGCGACGGACAACCGCTGGCCGGCGACTCCTCCCGGCCGACCAAGACGATCCACGAGGCCGGCGCCTACCAGAACCTCTTCCTGGCCGTGCTGCCTCCTGCTGAGCTGGCGTTGCTGCGACCCTTTCTGCAATTCTGCGAGCTGCGCCGGGGTACCGTCGTCAGCGAGCCGCGGCAGCGCGTCTCCGACGTCGTCTTCATCGAGTCGGGCATGGTCTCGATCCTGACCACGATGCAGGACGGCCGCGCCATCGAAACAGCCACGTTGGGCCGGGAATCGGTCATGGGCGTTCTCTGCGCCATCGGCGATCATCGCAGCAGCGCGCGGGCGATCGTCCACGTGCCAGGAAGCGGGTGGAAGATCCGGGCCGAGGACTTTCGCGCCGCGGTCGACAGCAGCCCCGTCTTGCGCAATCTGGTGCTGTTGAGCAGCGAGCTGGCGGTCGCGCAGATCCAGCAGATCGCCGCCTGCAACGCCCTGCATTCTGCCGAAGCCCGCCTGTGCCGGTGGATCCTCCAGATACGGGACAGGATCGACGGCAACGTCATCGCGCTCACGCAGGATTTCCTGAGCCAGATGCTCGCCGTACGACGTCCGACGGTCACGTTGATTGCGCAGAAACTGCAGGCAGACGGCCTGATCCGCTATCGGCGGGGCCGCGTCACCATCACCGACCATGAAGGACTCGAGAAGCGCGCCTGCGAGTGCCTCGGCGAACTGCGCAGCAAGGCGCGCCAGGTCCTCAGGGACCTGGGCTGACTGGACGGGTCGCGTACCGCCCCCGCAAGGCAACAACTTCGCGCCTACCAATGGCGCGCGCCCCGGCGGACCGCGGCGGGAACCAAAGATCGCGGCCGTTTGCTCCTTCAGGCAGACTAGAATGCCCCGCCCATCGAGCGAGGGAGGAGCCCATGAAGATCGAGCCGATGACCGACCATACCGGGGCCGAGGTTCTCGGCGTCGATCTCTCGCATCCCGTCACGGACGATGTCCGGCGCGCGCTGAACGAGGCCTTCGTCGCGCATCGCGTCCTGGCGATCCGCCGCCAATCGCTCCCCCCTGCCCAGGTCCTGCAGGCGGTCTCCCTGTTCGGCGATGTGTTCCCCCAGCACAATACCCGCTTCGCGCTGCCCGAGTGCCCGCAGATCCACTACCTCTCCAATCAGGACCGCTTCCCCGACGGCCGCCGCTACATTCCCGGCGAGGGCTGGCATACCGACCATTCGAACGACACCCGGCCGCCAAAGGCCACCGTGCTGCATGCCGTCACGCTGCCGAGCCGCGGCGGCGACACGCAGTTCGCCAACATGGCCGCCGCGTACGACGCGCTGGCAGACCAAACGAAGGACCGCCTCGCGCCGCTCATGGCGATCCATGTCTATCAAAGCAGCCACAGCGCGCGAAAGCTGATGGCCTTGTCGGAGGCTGGCCGGGAACGCGTCCCCAACGCCGTGCTGCATCCGCTCGTGCGCACTCATCCCGAGACCGGACGCAAGTCGATCTACGTCAATCCGATCCGGATCGAAGGCATCCTCGGCCTGGACCACAAGGAGGCGCTCCCGCTGCTTGCCGACCTCCTGGAGCACGCCACCCAGGACCGCTTCCAGTATCGCCATGCCTGGCAACCGGGCGATCTCGTGATCTGGGACAACCGATGCCTGCTGCACAAGGCGAACGGCGACTACGACATGAATGAGAGGCGCTATCTCTATCGTGTCATGCTGACGGGAGACGTACCGCGATGACCCGGACTGCGGCCCACATCCGCGCCCGCGTCGAGCGTCACGTCGCCTGGATCGAGTTCAACCGGCCACCGGTCAACGCTTTCACCCGACCGATGGTCGACGAGACCCACGACGCGATCGCCGCGGCGCTAGCCGATCCCGACGTGCGCGTACTGGTGCTGGCGAGCGCGGTCGACGGCTATTTCTCGGCGGGCGCCGACCTGCACACTTTCAGGCAGCTGACGCCCGAGGGGGTTCGCGACTGGGCGCAGCGTTGCCACGCCCTGGTGCGCCTGCTGCGCGGGTCGGCCAAGCCGTTGCTCGCGGCGATCCACGGCACGGCGGTGGGCGGCGGGCTGGAGATGACGCTGCATTGCGACGTGCGCTTCGCCGCGACGGACGCCCGGCTGGGCCAGCCCGAGATCCGCATCGGATTCATCCCGCCGATCGCCACCACCCAGGCGCTGGCCCGGCTGATCGGCCGCCCGCGCACTCTCCGCTATCTGTATGACGGCGGCCTGATCGCCGCGCAGCAGGCGCTCGACTGGGACCTGGTGAGCGAGCTGGTCGAACCGTCGCTGTTGCGCCAGCGGGTGCAGGCCTACGGCGAGGAGCTGGCGGCGAAGTCGCCGGCCGCGCTCGCCGCGATCCGCCGCACCGTGACGCTTGGTGGCGGCATGAGCTTCGACGAGGGCATGGCCTACGAGCTCGAGGCGGTTGCCGAGCTCGGCGCGGGTGCGGATTTCGCCGAGGGCGTGGATGCGTTCCTGGCCAAGCGCCCGCCGCGCTGGCACCGGCCCCCGTGACGTCATATCGACGGCATATCGCTTTCCTGCCGCAAACCTATTGGCCTTTGCCGCTTCGAGCGCGCAGGCTTCGCCTCATGATCGACACGCCCTCCGATATTCTCGTCCCGCTGGTTTGCGACCTGCTCGAATGGCTCGACCGGGAGCCTCGCACCCATGCCGAGGTGATCGACGGCTGGCGCACCTCCTGTCCCCGGCTGCCCGTCTGGGAGGAAGCAACCGACCGCGGCCTGGTGGCACGCAAGGGCACCCGTGTGGAGGTCACGCCGCGGGGACGTTCGTTTCTGGCCGAGCAGCGCCCCTGAACGATCCTGCCCGGGGGCAACCTTTTCCGAGGGACGGCGGTTGATTCCCCGAACAACGGAGGAATTCCCCATGACAAGGATGATCGTTCTCGCCGCCGCCCTCACCTTGGCTGCAGTCGGCGCGCAAGCGCAGTCGACGGGCGTGACGACAGGCGGCAGCGTCGGCGGGAGCAGTGCCATCGGCACAGGCGTGCCCGGCACGACCAATACACCCGGGACCGGCACGACCACAGGGACGAGCATCGGGGCCAGCACGAGCACCGGGGCAGGAGCCGGGACGACCGGCAACGGCGCGGGCGCTTCAGGTTCCACGACCAACAGCGCCACCGCTACCGGCGGCACCTCGACCATGACGCGATAAGCCGGGCGAATGCTCGGCCACAAGGTCGTCCTCGCCGTCGCGATCACGCTTTGGACGAGCGTCGCGTTCGCGCAGGCACAAACAGCGACCGCTCCCGCGAATGGGAGCACCGGGCCGACGCTGCCGGAGACACGCCCTGTCGATCAGCGTTCGGATGGTGGTGCTGGCGGCGTGCCGTCCGTTACGCCGCACATGCAGGGCAATACGGACAACCCTCCGCCAGCGCGCGGCCAACCCGTCGATCGGATGGAAGGCAAGCAATGACCGATCATTCTTCGACTTCGGCGGCGCGCTGGATGGTGACCCTGGCGGCCGGCCTGCTGGTGATCACCATCGCCTTCACTTTCTGACCGAGGGCCCGAAGAGAGGGCCGATCCCCGCGACATGACGGGTGCCGCTCCTCGAACTTACGCCCGCGAGCAAGCAGCGCACTTCATGCAGGAAGTGTTATCATCCTGCCGGACCACCGGGAGGATTTTCCATGGCACACCTCACCGTCGAGCCGGTCGGCGCCACCTTCGGCGCCGTCGTTACCGGGTTTCGGATCGCGGAGCTGGATGACGACACCTGGAGAGCGCTGCACGCGGCTTGGCTAGACCATGCTCTGCTCATCTTTCCCGGCCAGTTCCTGACCCGCGAGCAGCAGATCGCCTTCGCCAAACGCTTCGGTCCCCTCGAGTTCGAGATGGGCGCGATCAGCAACGTCAAGGACGACGGTACGCTGCGCCTGGAAAAGGACAATGACGACCGCATGAAGGTCCTCAAGGGCAACATGGGCTGGCATGCCGATTCGACCTACATGCCCGTGCAGGCGAAGGGAGCGGTGTTCTCGGCCGAAGAGGTCCCGACGATCGGCGGGCATACCGGATGGGCCGACATGCGCGCGGCTTACGATGCGCTCGACGACGACACCCGCGAGAAGGTGTCCGCGCTGGCGGCTTACCATTCGCTGCATTACAGCCAGTCGAAGCTCGGCCACGACACGAAGAAGTCCGATGGCGAATACAACGGCTATGGACTCCACTCCGGGCCGGTGCCGCTGCGGCCGCTGGTCAAGACGCATCCCGAGACAGGACGCAAGTCGCTGCTGATCGGCCGTCACGCCCACAACATCCCCGGAATGGACGAGGCTCAGTCGGAGCGTTTCCTCGAAGGCCTGGTGGCGTTCGCCTGTCAGCCGCCACGCACCTACCATCACGCATGGACGCCGGGCGACGTGGTGGTCTGGGACAATCGCTGCCTGCTGCATCAGGCAACGCCGTGGGACATGACGCAGCGGCGCATCATGTGGCACAGCCGGATCGCCGGCGACCCGCAGACCGAATCCGGAGCGAACTGAACGAAGCAACAAGAGGGAGGAGCGGAATGACCACGCGTCGGAATTTCCTCAAGACGGGCGTCGTGTTCTGTAGTTGTTGCCTGCTCGATCAGGCACAGGCGCAGCAGGCTGCTCCCACCAGGCTTCCGGTGGCGGTTGCGGGCAAGAAGGTGAAGACGATCGACGTCCACGCCCACTGCCATTTCCGCGAAGCCGGTGCGCTGCTCGGCGCCGATGCTGCCGCCGTCCAGCTCCCGCCGGTCAACGGTGCCGCCGAGGCGTTCATCGAGATCGACAAGCGGCTGGCCGCCATGGATTCGCAGGCGGTCGACATGGAGGTGCTGTCGATCAATCCGTTCTGGTACGGCCGCGAACGCGACCTCGCCGGACAGATCGTGAAGCTCCAGAACGAGAAGCTGGCCGAGCTGTGCGCCAGCAAGCCCGACCGCTTCGCCGCTTTCGCCTCGCTCACGCTGCAGGCGCCGGACCTTGCCGTCACCGAGCTGGAGACAGCGGTCAAGAAGCAGGGGCTGAAGGGCGCTGCGATCGGCGGCGTGGTGAACGGCGTCGAGTTCTCGGATGCGCGGTTCCACCCGGTCTGGGCCAAGGCGGAGGAACTCGGCGTGCCGCTGTTCATCCATCCGCAGGGCGTTCCCGAGCTCAACAAGCGGCTGTCCGGCAACGGCTGGCTCGGCAACACGATCGGCAATCCACTCGAGACGACGATCGCGCTCTCGCACCTGATCTTCGAAGGCACGCTCGACAAGTTTCCCGGCCTCAAGGTGATCGCCGCGCATGGCGGCGGATACCTGCCGTCTTACGCCGACCGTTCCGACCATGCCTGCCTGGTCGGACCGAAGGGCTGCAATGCCGACATCAAGCTCAAGAAGAAGCCGACGGAATATCTCAAGCAGCTCTATTTCGACTCCCTGATCTTCACCCCGGAGGCGATACGCCACCTTGCCGCGCAGGTCGGCGCCAGCCAGATCGTGCTCGGCAGCGACTATCCCTATCCCTGGGAAATGAAGCCGGTCGATCCCATCCTCGCCACCGCCTCGCTCAGCGACGACGAGAAGATCGCGATCCTGGGAACGACTGCAGCCAGGCTCCTGAACATCCCGGCGTGACCCCCGGCGTCATGCTCTTGCCGGAGCGCGGGCGTCCCGCCCGCCTCATGAT